>NZ_DASVTH010000040.1:0-20781 GCF_036387615.1 Allosphingosinicella sp. | reverse complement strand
CAGGCCGGACAGAGTACAGCCATGGGACTGACCGGCAAGCGCCTTGCAATCATCTGCAGCGTCTGCGGCTCCGACGAAGTCAGCCGCGATGCATGGGCCAACTGGGACACAAGGCAGCAGGAGTGGGTGCTCGGCGCCGTGTTCGATTATGCCCACTGCCACCGTTGTGATCGCGAGCGGAGCTTGATCGAGGTTGAGCTGGAGACGGTCGAGACCGTCATCCTGAGCCGGTAGCACAGCCTGCCACCCCGCCGTGGCCCCGCAAGGAGCCACGGCGAACCCGTCAGTGCCACGTCACCGGCGTCGCCTCTTCCGGCTTGGCGACGATCTGCCACCGATCGCGATACAGGATCGTGCCCGGGCGGCGGGTAGCGACCTTGTGGGCCGGCACGCCCGCCTCGCCAATCAGCGAAGCGAGCGCAAAGGCGCGGGCGATCATCTCGCGGGCGTCGTCGACGAACCAGCAGATGCCGTCCGCCCGCCAGCGCCGGCGCGACTTGACCCAGAGCGGTTCGGCACCGGCAGGTTCTGCTCGAACCAGTCGATCTCCGCCCACAGGGCCTCGCGCAGCACGGCCGGCACCTCCGCGTCGCGCGCGCAGGCGTAAGCCGGGCCGAACAGGCCGCAATCGGCGCCGCGCGGCAACCGCCCCACGGCGTGATGAAACGAACATACATGGATTGCCTCCGGCCGGGCGCGCCCGGCGGATCTCTGATTGTCAGAAGGTGCGGCGGCCGCTCAGTCGCGCCAGTAATCGTCGCGCTCGGACCCGTCGAAACCGGCCGAGCTTAAGACAACAGCGCTTGAAAGCTCTTCGCCGAGCCGCACGGACAGGGATCATTGCGGCCGAGCTTCTCGACCAGCTCCTTCTCGCCGCCGCGAACGAAGCGGAGGCCCCGCTTCACCCGCGTTTCGGACGGGAAACCCTTACGACGCTTTGAGGTGACCTCGAAAGCAAGGGAGGTCGTGATTGTCGATGCGTGGCATGTCGGCCTCCTCTTCTGCGCGCGCAAAATTGCGCGGAAGCGGGCCGATATTGTCGGACGGCGGGGAAGTAAAGCTCGTTCCGCACCCGTCTTGGTTTAGAACCGCAGTTTGTCCAAGGACGAACCCGCCTTCAACACAATCGAAAGACCACCCCGCCTAGCTTGCCTGGACGCAGGGGAGGATAACATGTCTAAGACGTTCGTTTTTCTGACGCCGGTGGTGCTTGGCGGGATGTGGTACACTGGGGCGCTTACCGGTGCTTCCACCCAGGAAGTCGCCCGTCCGCCCGCCCAGGTGATGGAGGCGCTTGCCGATCTCGACATTCGCCGCCAGCCGGGCAATCCAGGCACCGATGCCTCGCGTTCGGGTGGCGTGACGCCGGTCTTCAGCACCGAGCGCACTGCCAATTCGATCACTTTCGTGGTGATGAGCGGCAATCAGGTTGCAACCCGCATGACTGCCCACCTCGAACCGATCGACGAGGGCCGCGGCACCCGTGTCACTGCCGACGTGGAGCGCGGAGACTCCCCTGACGAGCAAACCTCCCCAGCCTTCCGATCGGAAGGGCTCACTCTCGGCCTGTTCACATCCGCCATTACCGATGAGCTTAACGAGCTCACGGCGCCGCCGCCCGCGAGCGCCGAATCCTGCGACGCGCTGCGCGATCAGATCATGCTGGAGAATATGGCTGCCGTCGGCGCCACAAAGCCCGAAGATGTGGGCCAGGCGATCGGACAGACGATCGGCACAATCGGGCAGATCGCTAAAACGGGAAAGCGGCTGCGCGAAGCCGGCTGCGCAGACACCAGCCGGCGCGCCGGCGACGCTTTCAAGCCCATCTCCAACGAAATGGGCAGGGGCTCGATGGTGCGGTGAACTGGAAGTCGATGAACACCGACTTTCCTGCCGCAGTGCGTTGAAGCGTCGCTCTGCTAGCCCGAGATCATGCCCCGCTCGGCGGCCGACCAGCTATGCTCACTGCAGCCGAAATGTTCAAAACGGCAGCTTGATGCCCACCATGGCGCGCTTGCTTACCTGCCCGTCAGGCATCGCGACCGATTCGACATAGGCGCGCGCAGTCGAGCCGCCGCCGATGCCGGTCTCGGCGACGATCGGCTCGAAGGCGTAGCGGCGCGCCATCTCCTCCATCGGATAATTGCCGCCGCGCCGCCGCCCGCACACCACGATTTCCGCCGGATCGCCGCCCCGGCAACCTAGCCGCCCGTCCGCCTCGCCGTCGCCCGGCCGGACCTTCGCCAGATCGAAATCGATCGGGACGGTGGCCGTAAGCGCCGCGGGCGACGCTGCCGTTTGCACCGCCAAGATCCAAGCCAGTGCCACGCGCTGCTCCACCTGCCTTTCGGCAGGGGTCAGCGCAGAATCGGGCGAAGTCAAGGCGGGCCCGTCCTGCACGGCATCGCGAAGAGAGCGGGCGACCGCCAACATCATGAACTTCGGGGCACGCCGCGCTGCCAGTCCGGACCCGTTTCCCGGCCAAGTCGTTCACCGGCGCATGACCATCCAGCATTCCGTCCAAGGCTCGGGCAAGCCGCTCCTCCTCGTCCACGGCCTCGGCAGCACGCGCGCCGCCTGGAGCCTCGTCGCGCCCGCGCTGGCCGGGCAGCGCGAGCTCATCCTGCCCGATCTGCCCGGCCACGGCGCGAGCCCCGCCGAGCCCGACAGCGGCACTTTCGAGGGCCTCGTTCGGAGCTTCGACGAATGGCTGGACGCGGAGGGGCTGGCCGGCATCGACATGGTCGGCAGCTCGATGGGCGCGCGGCTGGTGCTGGAGATGGCGCGGCGCGGGCGGACACGGGCGGCGGTGGCGCTCGATCCCGGCGGGTTCTGGCAGGGCTGGGAGCGCGGCTTCATCGACGTTTCGCTGACCGCGTCGGTCGCGCTGCTGCGGGTGCTGCGCGGCGCGCTGCCCGCGCTCGGGCATAACGCGATTGCCCGCACCGCGCTGCTGCCGCAACTCTCGGCGCATCCCTGGGCGCTGGACGGCGACACGGTCGAGACCGAGCTGCAGAGCTTCGCGGACACGCCGACCTTCGACGCGCTCATCAAGGACCTCGCCTACGGACCGCTCCAGCCCGGCCCGGCCGCGCCCGGCTCCGGCCCGGTGACGATCGGCTGGGGCCGCCACGACCGGCTCTGCCTGCCGGCTCAGGCGACCCGCGCGCAGGCCGCGTTTCCGGGCTCGCGGCTCCACTGGTTCGAGAATAGCGGCCACTTTCCCCAATGGGACGAGCCGGATGCGACGATGGCGCTTATCCTGGAGGCGGTGGGCTGATAGGGCGGGCCATGAGCACCGACCCCAATCCGCGCCGCGACCGCAACATCGCGCTCCTGATCGACGCCGACAATGTCAGCCACGGCAAGATCGCGGCGATGCTGGCGGAGCTGTCCAAATACGGCATCGCCAACATCCGGCGCGCTTATGGCGATTGGGCGAGCCCTGGCCTCAAAGGCTGGACCACCCGGCTGCACGAGCATGCGATTCGGCCGATCCAGCAGTTCAGTTACTCGCGCGGCAAGAACGCGACCGACATGGCGCTGGTGATCGACGCGATGGAGTTGCTCTACACCCAGAAGCCCGACGCTTTCTGCATCGCGTCGAGCGACGCCGATTTCACGCCGCTGGTCATGCAGCTGCGCGCCAACGGCCACGAGGTGTACGGCTTTGGCGAGCGCAAGACCCCCGAGCCGTTCGTCAACGCCTGCTCGACCTTCCTTTATCTCGACAGTCTCGGCGAGGAAGCGGCAGTCGCCGCTCCCGCCAAAGAGGAGGCCGCGCGCGCGCCCAAGCCCCTCGCCAGACCAGCGGCGGCGCCTGCCGCTGCCCGCTCGCTCGCCCAAGACGCCAAGCTGGTCGCGGTGCTGCGCGGCGCGGTCGAGGCGACGGCGGGCGACGACGGCTGGGCCAATCTCTCCGCCGCCGGCAGCGCCGCCAAGCGCCAGGCGCCGATCGATCCGCGCAATTACGGCGCGCGCAACTTCCCCAAATTGTTCGAAGCCACCGGCCTGTTCGACATCGTCCGCGCCGAGGGCAATGGCCAGAGCTACGTCGCCGACAAGCGCAACAAGGATCGCGCGCCTGCCCCGGCCGCCGGCGCCGCCCGCGGCGAATCGCTGTTGGAGCGCCTGCCGGCGGCGATCGGCTCACTGTCTCGCTCCTGATCGTTTCGACAACGAACGGACTAGGCGCGGCGGGCGAGGCTCGCCATATGGCGTCCATGAACTCGACTCCCAGCACGCTCGAACGCGCTTTCGAACTCGCCCGCTCCGGCGAATGCGCCAATCCCGCCGAGATCCGCGCCCGCCTCAAGAAAGAGCGCCACGACCAGGTGGAGGCCCACCTCCAGGGGCCATCGATCACCAAGCAGCTGCGGCTGCTGTGCGAGAAGGCCGTGCGCCCGAGCGAGACGGAAGCGGAAGGGGCCTAGCCCGAGCGGCGGCGGCGCCGGCCGTGCAACTGATCCGGATCGGCCGGAATATCGGGGAGTCGCCCTTTCTGACTCTCCAGGCCCGATCCGCTGTCCTCCGGCCGCCTCTGGCGCTACGTCCCCCCGTGACGCCCGCGAATTGGCGCGTTACAGTGGTGTGACGAGGGACGAATTTGGCCAGCCTGCACCTTCATGAAATCTACAAGTCGTTCGGCGCCACCAGCGTGCTGGACGGCGTTTCGCTCGAACTCGAGGCGCGCGAGTTCGTCGCTTTCCTCGGGCCGTCCGGGAGCGGCAAATCCACTTTGCTGCGGATCATTGCCGGTCTCGAGACGCCCGACTCCGGCGAGGTGGTGCTCGACGGCGTGCGGATCGACACGCTGCCGCCCGGCGATCGCGGCGTCGCGATGGTGTTCCAGCATTATGCCCTCTACCCGCACATGACGGTGCGCGAGAACATGGCCTTCGGCCTGCGCAACATCGGCGTGCCCAAGGAAGAGATCGAGACCCGCGTGTCCGAAGCGGCGCGGATGCTGGAGATCGAGGACCATCTCGACAAGAAGCCCGGCCAGATGTCCGGGGGTCAGCGGCAGCGCGTCGCGATCGGCCGCGCGATCGTCAAGCATCCCAAGCTGTTCCTGCTCGACGAGCCCTTGTCCAATCTCGACGCGGCGCTGCGCACCCGCACCCGGATCGAACTCGCCCAGCTGCGCAACCGCGTCGATGCGGCCTTCATCATGGTCACGCACGACCAGGCCGAGGCGATGACGCTGGCCGATCGCATCGTCGTCATGAACGATCGCACGATCCAGCAGGTCGGCCCGCCGATGGAAGTCTATAGCCGCCCGGCCAACACCTTCGTCGCCCGCTTCGTCGGCTCGCCCGCCATGACGCTGGCGCCGGTCGAAATGCTCTCCGCGGGCGGCCGCTTCGCGAGTGTGCGCCTCGGCGACGGGTCGCAGGTCGATACGCGGATCGTGCCGAACGGCCTGGCCGGCGGGCCGCTCCAGCTAGGCCTCAGGCCCGAAAACGTCACCGTGTCTCCGGTCGGCCATGCCACCACTGTCGGCAAGGTCGATCTCGTCGAGCGCCTCGGGGACCGCACCCTCGTTTATGCGCATCTAGCGGATGGCCTGGCGATCACCGCGGAGGACGAGGGCTATAGCCGGGTCCGGACCGGCGACACGGTCGGCCTGCGGATCGACGGCGGCGCTGCCCACCTGTTCGATGCCGACGGCGCGGGCCACCACGCGGAAGAGCACGCCGCGTGAACGGGGCGACGCGTCGCTGGAGCGGTCTCGCCTTTGTCGCGCCTTTTCTTCTCATCTACCTCGTCATCCTGATCTATCCGCTGCTGCGCGGGATCGGCCTGAGCTTTCAGCGCGTCGACCTGTTCGGCGGTGGATCGTTTGTCGGCTTTGCCAACTATGCCCGCCTGTTCGCCGACGCGACTTTCATCCAGTCGCTGACGAACACCTTGGTGCTGGCGCTGATGATCGTTCCGGTGCTCACCGCCATCGCACTCGCCCTGGCCCTCGCGCTCAACCGAGCCACACGCGGCGCGGCCATATTCCGCGGCATCTTCTTCTCCTCCTCCGTTCTGTCGGTCACCATCGTGACGCTGATCTGGCGCTTTGTGCTCGCGCCGGACGCCGGGCTGCTCGGCGAGGCCGCGCAAGCGCTCGGCACCGAGCCTATTCCCTTTCTCAGCCACCCGACCTGGTCACTCTGGGCGCTCGCGCTGACCACCATTTGGTGGTCGCTGGGCCTGCCCATGATGCTGTTCCTCGCTGGCCTGCAGCAGATCCCGGGCGACATGTACGAAGCAGCCGCGCTCGATCGCGCGAGCATCTGGAAGACCTTTCTGCGCATCACCCTGCCCTCGCTGCGCCACACGGTGATCCTGGTCGTGATGCTGCAAACGGCCGCGCAATTGCAGATGTTCGGCCAATCGCAACTGCTCACCGCCGGCGGCCCCAGCGGCGCCTCCCGCACCGTGGTGCTGTACATCTTCGAGGTCTCGTTCGGGCGTTGGGAGCTGGGCTATGGAATGGCGGTCGCAGAGAGCCTCTTCCTGCTCATCCTGCTAGTGACGCTCACCCAGTATTGGGCCACCTCCCGCACCCGGGAGGGCGAAGGTGGCCGCTGACGCAAGGCGGACGGGTTGGTCACCGGGCGCGCTCGCCGGCGTGCTGCTCGCGGCCGCGCTCATGCTGGCGCCGCTGGTCTGGACTTTGCTGCTGTCTCTGAAGGACAATGCCGAACTCGTCGGCAATAGCGGCGCGGCCCTGGCCCCACCATACACGCTCGAGAATTACGCCTCGATCCTGCGCGGCAACCAGGTATTCCGCTGGCTCGGTAACAGCCTCCTCGTCTCGATCGGCACAACGATCGGCGTTCTGGTCCTGTGCAGCCTCGCCGGTTACGGCTTTGCCCGGCTCGAATTCCCGTTCCGCCGCACTTTGTTCATCTTCGTGCTGCTGGGCCTCGCCATCCCAGAGCAGGCGGTGATCCTGCCTCAGCACCAGCTGTTCGCCGACCTGCGCCTCCACAACAGCTATCCGGGGCTCATCCTTCCGGGTCTCGCCGGGCCGTTCGGCGTCTTCTTCATGACCCAATATTTCCGCGCCATCCCCCGTGATCTCGACGAAGCGGCGATGCTGGACGGCGCGTCTCGCTTCCGGACGTTCTGGAAGGTGCTGCTCCCCCTCACCCTGCCGGCGCAGGCCACGCTCGGCGTGTTCACCTTCCTTGGCACCTGGAACAGCTATTGGTGGCCGCTCATCTCCGCCACCAAGAGCGACATGTATACGCTGACGGTTGGTCTCGCCTCGGCGCAGATGAACTATGCTCAGACCAGCGGATTGGGCTTCCTGATGGCTCAAGCCGTGTTCGCCTCGATCCCGATCTTCATCGTCTACCTGATCTTCCAGAAGCAGATCGTGCGCGCCATGGCCGGGACGGCGGTGAAATGAGGCGCACCCTGCTTCTGGCGATCACGCTGTTCCTCGCGGCGTGCGGCGGCGGCAAGGACGAGCGCGCGGAGATCTACCTGCAGCGCTTCTTTGGCGAATGCGGCGCCGAATATGGCCGCGCCGTGGATCCGGCGAAGGCCGAAGGCGAGTGCGGGATCATCACCGCAACGATCAACAAGTTCAACGCGCAGAACCCGGACGTGCGCGTCAGCAGCAACGTCGTCGCCTGGCCCGGCTATCCCCAGCTCACCGCGCAGATGGCCGCGCGCGATCCGCCCGACCTCGTCACCATGCACACCGGCGTCCTGTCCGATTACGCCGCCGAAGGGCTGCTCGAACCCATCGAGCCGTACCTGCGCGCTGCGGGCCTCGACGCATCGAGCCTGACCGAGGCCAGTCTTCGCGCCGCGACGATCGGCGGCCGGCTTTACGGCCTTCCGTTCGACACGCACGGCGGCCTGTTCCACGTCAACACCAGGCTGTTCGCGCAGGCCGGGCTGATGCGGAACGGCAAGCCGGTCCTGCCCCGCAGCCCGGAAGAGTTCCTGGCGCAGGCGCGCCAGTTCAAGGCGCGTACGGGCAAGCCATACCTGATCCAGAGCCTGGTCGGCGACCCTGCCTACGCCGCGCGCAATCTCTACACCTATCTCCTCGCGCAGGACGCGGCCTTCTTCCCCGACGCGCGGCATATCGAGCTCACCACGCCTGAAGCCGTTCGCATCCTCGACTTCTTCCGCCGGATCAGCGTCGAACGCCTGGGCACGCTCAACCAGGATACGCCCGCCGCGATCGCCAGCTTCGTCTCGGGCGAGGGCGGGGTCTACCCCACCGGCACCTGGATGATCGGCTCGTTCGAGAAGGAGGCGAACATGCCCGGCCGCCCGCTCCACGACGGCTATGCCGTTTTCCCATATCCCCGCCTGTGGGGCCGCGACGCCTCCTACGTTTCCGGCCATGCCTGGGCCGTGCCCAAGCGCGAACGCACGCCGCAGCAGCGCGACGCCATCGCCCGCTTCTTCCGCCACGTCGCTGAACATAATGGCGAGTGGGCGCGCACCGGCCACCTGCCGGCCTTCAAGGCGGTGGTGGATAGCCCCGCCTTTCGCGCGCTCCCGCACCGCGCCGACATCGGTCCGCTCGCAAGCATCGGACGCCCGCTGCCGACCGGCGTTCAGCGCCAGAACGCGATCGAAGGGATCATCGGCGAGGAAGTGGCCGCCGCGTTCAACGGCCAGAAAACGAGCGCCCGGGCGCTTGCCGACGCCGAGCGGCGCGTCAACGAGTTCCTCGCGAACACGTTCTAAAAGTGACTGCTAGCGCCAGCGCCGGAACCAATCGGTTCGGAAGCGGTTCGATCTCGGCCGAAGCGGGAGGGTATCGGGTTTGAGGTTTGCGATCTTCGGCCTGACGGTAAGCTCTTCCTGGGGAAATGGTCATGCGACCTTGTGGCGGGGACTCATCCGCGCGCTGACCCGGCTTGGCCACCAGATCGTCTTCTTCGAGCGCGACGTGCCTTATTACGCAAACAATCGCGATCTTCATCGGCTGGAAGGCGACGCGGAGCTGATCCTCTACCCCGAGTGGGAGAGCGTTGCTGGGCGAGCAAAGGCCGAAGTCCGCCGCGCCGACGTGGCGCTCGTCACCTCCTACTGCCCCGACGCGCTCGCAGCCGCCGCCTTGATCGCGGACCATGCCCCCGCTCTTTCCGTCTTCTACGACCTCGACACGCCGGTCACGCTGGCCCGGCTCGGAGCGGGCGAGCCGGTCGCCTACTTGCCCGAACACGGCCTTGGCGATTTCGATCTGGTGCTGAGCTATACCGGCGGCGAGGCACTGCGGGCGCTCCGCTCGCGCCTCGGCGCAAGGCGAACCGCGCCCCTCTACGGCCATGTCGATCCGGTCCAGCATCGACCGGCCGCACCGGCCGAGCCCTTCCGCGGCGACATCTCCTATCTGGGCACCTACGCCGCCGATCGGCAGCAGGCGCTTGAAACCCTGTTCATCGGGCCTGCGCGGCAGCGGCCGGAGCAGCGCTTCGTACTCGGCGGCGCCAACTACCCGCCCGACTTCCCTTGGACCCACAACATCTTCTTCGTGAAGCATTTGCCGCCGCCCGATCATCCCAGCTTCTTCTGCTCCTCGCGTCTGACCCTGAATGTCACGCGGCGCGACATGGCGGAGATGGGCTGGTGCCCGTCGGGTCGGCTGTTCGAGGCCTCGGCCTGCGGCGTCGCCGTGCTCAGCGACTGGTGGGAGGGGCTGGACGCCTTTTTCGAGCCGGGTTCGGAAGTGCTGATCGCGCGCGACACTGCGGACGCGGTCGCCGCGCTCGACCTGCCCGCCGGCGAAGTCCAGCGGATGGGTGCCGCTGCCCGCGCGCGGGTGCTGGACGAACATACCTCCGAACACCGCGCCCGCGAACTGGTGGAACTGTTGCGCGACATCGGCGGCTCCTCCACCCAGGCGAGCGAGCCCATGTTGATGGCGGGAGAATAAGCATGTGGGGCGTAATCCCGGCGGCGGGCAACGGTACGCGCATCCAGCCGCTCGCTTTTTCGAAAGAGCTGCTCCCCGTCGGCGGACGCTCGGACGCGCTGACCGAGCGGCCCAAGGCGGTCAGCGAATATCTGGTCGAGCGCATGGTCCGCGCCGGCGCCGACAAGATCTGCTTCGTGATCTCGCCCGGCAAATCGGACATCATGGAATATTACGGCACCGGCCGCGTCACTCCGGCCGACATCGCCTATGTCGTCCAGCCGCGCGCCACCGGCCTGTGCGACGCCATCTTCCGCGCCCGCCCAGTCGTACCGAAGGACGAGCCGGTGCTGGTCGGCCTGCCCGACACCATCTGGTTCCCGGAAGACGCGCTCTGCGCGCTGCCGGACGACAAGCTCTCCTTCCTGCTCTTCCCGGTCGAGCAGCCACGCTTCTTCGACGCGGTTGTCACCGACGCGGCGGGCCGAGTCGAGGAGATCCAGGTCAAGTCGCCCGACGCACGCTCGAACTGGATCTGGGGCGCGTTCAAGATGCCCGGCCACGTCTTTCACGAACTGCACGATTTCTGGCGTGCCCGGCCGGAGCCGGACGAATATGTCGGCACCCTGGTGAACGCCTGGCTGGCCCAGGGCGGCGAAGCAGTCGGCGTCCGCGCCGGCGAGTCCTACGTCGATGTCGGCACGCTGGACGGTTACCGCTCCGCCATGCAGATGCTCCGCCCCGTCCCGCAGGACACCGCCGAACCGCCGCTCGTCGCCTAATACGAACGAGCTAGAGCATGATCAGACTGCCGCTCATCCTGAGGAGGGACTGAGCTCGGCGGAGGCCCGTCTCGAAGGGCCGTGCACCCGTCCTTCGAGACGCCGCTTCGACTTCGCTCGGCGGCTCCTCAGGATGAGCGGTTCAAGGTGAACTGATCATGCTCTACTCTAGCCGCGCTCGCCAGGCTTCGTCCCGGCATCCTCCAACCGCTCGAACAGTTCGGCCTGCAGGCGCTCCCGCCCCTCCGGCGAGCTTGCCTCCACCCGCGCGGTTAGCTTGGGCTCCGTCCCTGACGCGCGCAGCAGCCACCAGCCCTCGGTCGTGCTGACCCGCAGGCCATCAGTCCGGTCCACCGCGGCCCCTTCGGCTTCGAGCCGCGCGGCGACCCGGGCGAGCACCGCCTGCTTCTCCGCATCGGGGCAGGCCAGGCGCAGCTCGGGCGTGGCGTAGGTCGCCGGCAGGCTTTCCCGGAACGCGCGCAGGCTCCGGCCGGACCGGGCGATCGCGCGGAGCGTTCGCATCGCGACGTACAGCCCGTCGTCGGCATGGTGCCAGCGATCGCCGAAGAAGATGTGCCCGCTCATCTCGCCCGACATCGGCGACCCCTCCCGGATCATCCGCTCGCGCACCAGCACATAGCCGGAAGGGCCCATCACCGGCCGCCCGCCCGCCGCCGCGATCCCGTCGAACAGCAGGTTGCTCGACTTGACGTCCGCCACCACCGCGCTGCCCGGCCGCTCGCGAAGCATGTCGCGGGAGAGCAGCAGCATCAGCTGGTCCGCCCAGACGATCGCGCCCGTCTCGTCGACAAGGCCGACGCGGTCGCCGTCCCCGTCGAACGCGAAGCCGAGCGCGCACCCTTCCCGGCGCACGGCCGCCTGCAATTCCAGCAGGTTCTCCGGAACGGAAGGATCGGGGTGGTGATTGGGAAAGCGCCCGTCGATCCTGGTGTGCAGCAGGTGGTGCGGCCCGCCGAGCCTCGCCGTCAGCCGCTCCACCATCGCGCCGGTTGCGCCGTTGCCGCTGTCCCAGGCGATCGGGCCCAGCTCCAGGCCTTCCACTTCGGCGGCGAGCGCGGCGAAATACTCGAAGCTCACGTCCACGTCGCAAACCGAGCCTCCGGCGACTTCAGTCGGCTCCGCCTGCCATAGGCCGGCGAGCGCTGGCCCGTGCACCGGATCCCCGCCGAGCAGCAGCTTAAAGCCATTCTGGTCAGGGGGATTGTGCGACCCCGTCACCATGATCCCGCCGTGGAGCCCGAGGCGGTGCACGGCGAACGAGACGATCGGCGTCGGGCCCAGCGGCAGTCGGTGCACCGCCATCCCGCCAGCGACCAGTCCCTCCCCCAAAGCCGCCTCCAGCCCGGGGGAGCTCAGTCGGCCATCCCGGGACACGGCGATGCGCGACAGTCCTCGCGCGCGGGCGAGCGCGGCGAAGCGCAGCCCGAGCGAGCGCGCATCCTCCTCGGTCAGCGTGCGCCCGACGGTGCCGCGAAGGTCGTAGGTCTTGCGAAGCGCCGGGTTGAGCGGGTGGCGGCGAG
Source organism: Allosphingosinicella sp. (assembly GCF_036387615.1). Taxonomy (GTDB): domain Bacteria; phylum Pseudomonadota; class Alphaproteobacteria; order Sphingomonadales; family Sphingomonadaceae; genus Allosphingosinicella. The sequence goes on along the minus strand of NZ_DASVTH010000040.1, from coordinate 8,575 downwards.
GCCGGAGCGCAAGCTGGTTCATGTCGTGCTCGCAATGAACTTCGGCCGCGTCGGTTCCCGCTGGAACGGCGGCGTGCCGCCCTCGTTGTTCCGCTTCTTCGACAAAGGGGTGAGATGGCGCGGGACGAAATCAATCAGCGCGGCCGCCACGCCGCGCTCGGCCCGACGGTGGCGCGGCTGTGCGAGGCGGTCGCGCAAGGCGACGTCATCGCGGTCGCTTCCGGCGAAGGGCGCGGCGAGGCGATCGCGCGCGCCGTCGCGGCGTTGAGCCCCGCGCTCGTCCTGTGGTGCCCGCCCCCGGACACGTTGCCGGGGGAAGGCGCGCCCGCCTCCCCCGCCATCGCCGGCCAGCGGGTCGCGGCACTGGCGGCGCTCCACGATCGCGACGGCCGGCATGTGCTGCTCGTCACCGACGCATCGGCCGCAGCCCAGAAGGTCGCGCCGCCCAGCGCCTTCGCCGCGCCTCCGCTCAGTCTGCGAGTCGGCGACCCTATCGATGGCGAAACGCTGCCGGCGGAGCTCGGAGCGATCGGTTACTTCCCCGACGACCGCGTCGATGAGCCGGGGGAGTTCGCGGTTCGGGCCGGCACGATCGATCTCTTCCCGACCGACGCCGATCGACCGACCCGTATCCACGTCAATACGGGCAGGATTGAGAATATATCGACTTATGATCCGGTGACCCAGCTTGGAGGCGGCGAGAACCTCCAGGTCCTTACACTCAGGCCTGCTGCCGAACCGGCGATAGGAGGCGATGCGGTCAGCCTGTTCGATCACCTGCCTGCGGCCGCCGTGGCACTCGATCCGGACGCGTTCGAGCGCAGAGACAGGTTCGTCGAGCTCGCCCAAGAGGCGGCCGACAAACGAGCCGAGGCGGTGCTGTTCCGTGCCTGGGATCAGGCGCTCGCACGACGGGCACGCCATGAACTCGCGCCCGGCGGAGAAATCACGGGAGCTCGTTTCGTCGAAGCCCGCAATCCGGAACGCGCCTTCCTGACGGCCTTCAACCAAGCCCGAAGCGAGGGCAAACGCATCCTGATCGCCGGTTCGGCCCGAGATGTGCGTTTCGTTTCGCGCCGGATCGAGCGGCGCGTGGGCGAAGCCCCCCGGCTGGTGAGTGATTGGGCGGACGTGTTGCGCGCGGAGCCCGGCGCGGTGCTGGCAGCCACGGTCGAACTGGGCCGCGGCTGGATCGAGGACGGGCTGATGGTCGTCACCGCGGTGGATATCCTCGGGGAGCGCGCGGGCGACACCCGGCGCCCGAGCAGCGCCGATCCGCTCGGGCAGGGGATTACCGACGTTCAACTTGGGGACGCGGTCATTCACGAGGATCATGGCCTCGGAATTCTGCGCGGCATCGAGGTGGTCGCGACAGACGATCTCGCGGCGGACGCCGTTCGCCTGGAGCAGGCGGGCGGTGCCCAACGGCTAGTGCCGGTCGAGGAAGCGGATCGGCTGTGGCGTTATGGCGCCGAGGCTGAGGCAGTCACCCTCGACAAGCTGGACGGCTCCAGCTGGCAGAAGCGCCGGGCGGAGATCGACCTCGCCATCGCAGAGACGGCACGGCAGTTGATCGGGCTCGCCGAAGAGCGCGCGCGTCGCACCGCGCCCGTCCTCGATCCAGCCGTTTCGGAATATGAGAGGTTCGCCGCCACCTTCCCGTTCAACGAAACGCAGGATCAGGCACGCGCGATCGAAGCAGTGCGCGCCGACCTGGCTTCAGGCAAGCCGATGGACCGGCTCGTCGTTGGGGATGTGGGCTACGGCAAGACGGAAGTCGCGCTTCGCGCCGCAGCGGCAGCTGCGCTTTGCGGTAAGCAGGTCGCGGTGGTCGCCCCGACGACCGTTCTGGTGCGTCAGCATCTGGAGCTCTTCCGCAGACGCTTCGCGCGGTTCGGGGTCGAGGTCGCCGGGCTGTCTCGCCTGTCGACTCCGGCGGAGGTCCGGCAGACGAAGCAGGGCCTTGCCAAAGGATCGATCCGGATCGTTATCGGGACAAAGGCAGTGGCCGGCAGGGTCGAGTTCCAGGATCTCGGGCTCATCATCATCGACGAAGAACAGCGCTTCGGCACGGCGGACAAGCGCAGGTTACGCGAACTCAGCCAAGGTGCGCATGTGCTGACGCTCACCGCCACGCCCATTCCACGCACGTTGCAGGGTGCGCTGGTCGGCCTTCAAGACCTTTCGCTGATCACCACTCCTCCGGCAAGACGACTGCCAACCCGGACCAGCGTCGCCGCATTCGCGTCCGAACTCGTGCGACCGGCTCTCATTCGGGAAAAACGCCGCGGCGGCCAGAGCTTTGTGGTCGTCCCGCGCATCGAGGACATGGCTCCCATGGCCGAGCGTCTGGTCAGGCTCGTGCCGGACCTGCGCGTCCGCCGGGCCCACGGCAAAATGCCCGCGGCGGAAATCGACGAGGAGATGATCCGCTTTTCGAGCGGGGACGGCGACATCCTGCTCGCCACCAACATCATCGAAGCGGGGCTCGATATCCCCCGCGCCAACACGATGCTGATCTGGCGCGCCGACCGGTTCGGCCTGGCCCAGCTCCACCAGCTGCGCGGCCGTATCGGGCGAGGCCGCCAGCGCGGCTACTTGCTGCTGCTGACGGAAGAGGGCGTGGAGATGGCTCCCGCGACAACCAAGCGCCTCCGGACCATGGAAGCGCTCGACCAGCTCGGCGCGGGCTTCGCGATCAGCGCGCGCGACCTCGACCTGCGCGGCGCCGGCGAGCTGCTCGGGGAGAGCCAGGCCGGACACGTCAAGCTGATCGGGCTCGGCCTTTACCAGCGTCTGCTCGGACAGGCGCTCAGAGCCGCGCGCGGCGAGCATGTCGACGATTGGACGCCTGAGCTCCACCTCGGCCTTGCCGGACGCCTGCCGGAAGACTGGATCCCGGAAGAGGAGATCCGGATCAACCTCTACGCCCGCATCGCCCGCCTGGCCTCCACCACCGATCTCGATGCGCTCGGCGAGGAGCTGGAAGATCGATTCGGCAGCCTGCCACCCGAAGTGCAGGATCTGATCGCACTCGCCCAGGTGCGCCAGCTCGCCCGCGCGGCAAGCATAGCCAGGATTGATGCCGGGCCGGCAGCCATCGCCCTGACCCCGCGACCGGACTTTGCCGGGCAGCCCGACGGGTTTGAGCAGAAGGGAGATCGCCTGCTGCTCAAGGAGCGGTTTGAAGACCCGCGCAAGCGCCTTGCCCGCCTTCGTGCCGTTCTGGAGGAGCTTGTGCCGGATTAGTCCGCGCCGCGGGTTGCCACCCCGGCCAAGCCAAGCCATTTAGCCCCCATGCTTTCGCAACGGACCCGCTACACGATCAGGGCTTTGCTGCACCTGGCCGATCGCTTCGGCCAGGGGCCCGTGCAGCTGACGGAGATCGCCGAGGCGCAGAATATCCCGGCCAAGTTCCTGACCGTGATGCTCTCGCAAATGCGGCGCGACGGCCTGATCGAGACGATGCGCGGGCGCGAGGGCGGTTACTGGCTCGCCCGGCCGCCGGAAAAGATCAGCTATGGCGAGATCGTGCGACTGACCCGCGGCTCGCTCGGCCTGCTGCCTTGCGCGAGCCGTCTTGCTTACGAGCCGTGCAGCAATTGCGTGAGCGAGGATAAATGCCGCCTTCACCGGGTCATGCTGATGGTCCGGGACGAGACGGCGCGCATCCTGGACGGGCTGAGCCTTGCCGATCCGGTGTCGCTGGATGAGTTCTCGTCTGAAGCGGAGCTGGAACCGCAGCTTTGAGTCCTCCCCATGTCGCCGTGATCGGCGGCGGCTTTTCCGGGACACTCCAGGCCATCCGCCTGCTGGAGCGCGGCGCGCGCGTGTCGCTGGTCGAGCGCGAAGATCGGCTGGCGCGGGGCGTGGCTTACAGCACGCCGCACGCCGATCACCTGCTCAACGTCCGAGCTTCCGGCATGAGCGCCTTGCCGGAGCAGCCGGACCACTTTGCCGCCTGGCTCGCCCGGGGGGGCGAGGGCGACGGTAACAGCTTCGCGCAGCGGCGCACCTACGGCCGCTACCTGCAAAGCCTGCTCGACGACGCGCGGAGCAGGGCGGGCGAGCGGCTCAGCGTCAAGCGGACCGAAGTGCTGGACGTCGCCGCCACCGCCGGAGGGGAGACGGTGAGACTGGGGGGGGGAGAGCGGATCGGGGCCGATGCCGTCGTGCTGGCGCTCGGCAATCTTCCGCCCGGGACGCCGCGCGAAATCACGTCGGCCGGGTTGGCGGACGGCGTCTATCATGTCGATCCGTGGGGCGCCGATCTGGCGGAGGGCCTGGCTCCTTGCGATACGGTTCTCCTGATCGGAACCGGCCTGACCGCGATTGATGCCGCCCTGCTCCTCGACAGCCGAGGCTTCAAGGGCCGCATCCTGGCGCTTAGCCGCCGTGGGCTTCTGCCCAGGGCCCATGCCGACGCTGCGCCTGCTTTCGTCGAGCCGGAGGACATGCCAGAGCCGCGCTGCATCGATCTGCTCCGCTTGGTGCGGATCAAGGCCGGTCGGATCGGCTGGCGCGCCGCGGTGGATTCGCTTCGTCCCGTCACTCAGGCAATCTGGGCGGAGGCGGGGCTGGCCGAACGCCGCCGCTTCCTGCGCCACCTGCGCTCTTGGTGGGATGTGCACCGTCACCGGATCGCGCCGGGCATCGCCGGACGCGTGGAGGGCATGATTTCGAGCGGGCAGCTGGAGGCCAGGTCCGGACGGATCCTTTCGGTCGTGGCGGACGGCGGCGGTGCGCGGCTAAGCTGGCGCTCCCGGACAAGCGGATTTGAAAGCACGACCCGCGTTCGCCGGATCGTCAACTGCACCGGCCCGCAGAGCGACATCAGCCGCGCTCGCGAGCCGCTGCTCGACGCACTGCTCGCCGCAGGCCGCATCCGGCCGGACGGATGCCGGATCGGGATTGACGTGGATCGGCAGTGCCGGACCGTCTCGGTTGCAGGCGCTTGCGAGACCCTCCGCGCGGTCGGCCCGATCACTCGCGGAGCGTTCTGGGAGATTGTCGCCGTACCCGACATACGTCACCAGGTGCGTGACGTGGCCGACGCGCTGACGGCTAGATAACGATCCGGAACAGAGCTCCCCCCTCGGGGCTCCGATCCAGACTGATCGCGCCGCGATGCGCGAGCACCACTTGCCGGGCGAGGCTGAGGCCGACGCCCGTCCCCTTGGGCTTGGTAGTGAAAAAGGGAAGAAATACGTCACCCTGCAAGTCTTCCGGCACGCCCGGACCGTTGTCGGCGACATCAATTTGCAGCCGGCCACCCTTGCTTCGGAAGCAAGCCAGCGAGACGGCCGGCACGGAAGCATGCCCCAGCGCGGCCTCGGCGCCGTTCTTGAGCAGGTTGATCAGCACCTGGCACATCAGATCGGGATCGACGTCGATCGTAAGATTGTCTGGGACGACCGTCAGCTTGAAGCCGACGCCCTCAGCACTCGGGCTAGCGCGAAATAGGGCTTCCAGCTCGCGCGCCCAAGGCGCCGCATCGAACAGGCGGCGGCGCACTTCCGGGGTGCGGCTGATCTGGCGATACGATTCGACGAAGTGCATCACGCCGTCGGCGCGCCGGGCCAAGGTCTCGACTGCGGCGCGCGCGTCGGAAATGGCCGGGTCGTTGCCCCCATCCGCCTCCGCGATCAGATCCGCCGCCGTATGTGCAAGCGAGGTGACCGGCGTCATCGAGTTCATGATCTCGTGGGTGAGCACCCGCACGATGTCGCTTTGCGCGGCGATCTCGACAGCATTGAGTTCGCCCTGGATCGGCTGAACGGCGATGACGCGGACCGTGCCGCCCATCCGATGCACGGCCGCCGCGCTCACCATCGCGGTCTGCGGCACCGTATCGAGGGTCAGCGGAACCAGCCGGGGCTGGCCGACCGAGACGTCGGTCAGCGAGCCGGCGAAAGCATCGCCATAGTCGCGGAAATCCTCGATCCGCACACCCTTGTGCCGGACGAGCATGCGTCGCGCCGCTTTGTTGGCGAGCTCGACCCTGCCCTCCCCGTCCACCGTCAGCAGAGCGGTCGGCGCATCGTCCAGCACCGCCTCGTAAAAGCGGTTGGCATCCGAAAGCCTGTGCCGCTCCTCGCGCAGGCGGCGAATGCCCTGCTCGAGCGCCTCGCCGAATTCGCCGAAGCCGCTTCCCTCGTTACGGTGCGTGAAGTTCTGGGATAGATCGCCGAAGCGGACCGCGTCGACGAAGCGAGCGAGCTCGCGGTTGGTCCGCTGAACAAAGCGCCAGAGCTCGGCAATCGCGCCCAGGCAGATGAGCCCCGCGAGCAAGCGTGCGGCGCCCAGCCCTTCCCGCTCCACCGCCTCCACGAACGCAAAAACGGTAAGCAGCAGCAGGGCCGCACGCCAGATCAACCCGAACAAGAACGTGCGGCGGAAGCTCACCTTCGATGTGCCGCCTCAGAGCCCATGCTTGTCCATGCGGCGATACAGGCTGGCGCGGGTCAAGCCGAGTTCGGCGGCGGCAAGCGAGATGTTGTAGGCGTGCCTTTTCAGCGCCTGTTCCACCATCGTTTTTTCGGCGCGATCGAGATTGAGGTCGCTCGCTTGGGTAACCGCTGCAGGAGTAGGCGTCGCCATCCTCGCCGGCGCAGCGCGCGAGAGCGAGAAGTCCTCGACCGTGAAGGCGTCATCCCCAGCCAGAATCACCGCTCTTTCAGCCGCGTGACGGAGCGCCCGGACATTGCCGGGCCAGTGATAGGCTTCCAGCGCTGCCGCGACTTCGGACGGCAGGCGGCGGGGCGGCTTGCCGTATTTTTTAGAGTAGAACGCGACATAGTGGTCGACGAGCAGCAGAATGTCCTCGCGGCGTTCGCGCAGCGGCGGAAGCTCGATTTCGACAGTGTTGAGGCGAAAGAGCAGATCCTGCCGGAACAGGCTTTCGTCCGAGAGACGCTCGGGCGGCAAGTTGGTCGCGGCGATCACGCGCACGTCGATCGGCACCGGCCGGTTCGCGCCGACCGGAATTACCTGACGCTGCTCGAGCGCGGTCAGCAGCTTGGGCTGGAGGTGGAGGGGGAGATTGCCGACCTCGTCCAGGAACAGCGTTCCTCCGTCCGCCGCCTGGAGGCGCCCGATCCGCTCACCCCGAGCATCAGTGAACGCGCCTTTGACATGACCGAACAGTTCGGATTCGAACAAGCTTTCGGCGACTGCGCCGAGATCGACAGAGACCAGCACCTGATCGGAACGGCGGGAGCGGCGGTGGAGTTCGCGCGCGACCAACTCCTTGCCAGTCCCGTTCTCGCCAAGGATGAGAACATTGGCCTCTGTCGGGGCAGCTCGCTCGATCAGGGAGTAAACGCGCGCGATGCTCGGGGAATGGCCGAGCAGTGGCGCCTCGCCCCCCGCCGCGGGGGCGGTCACGGCCGCCGCCCGCTTGCGCTCGGTAATGGCAGCCTTGCGCGAATTGCGCAGCGCGGCGGCGGTCCGGACCGTCGCCAGCAGGCGCTCGTTCGCCCAGGGCTTGGAGACGAAGTCGGTGGCGCCGCGCTTCATCGCCTCGACGGCGATCTGGACGCCGCCATGAGCGGTGATCATCACCACCACAGCCTCGGGATCGCGTTTCAGGATTTCGGCAAGCCAGTGAAACCCTTCCGCCGCGTTGGTGGCGCCCCGGCCGAAATTCGCGTCGAGCAGCACCACGTCGACATGGCCCTCGTCCATCGCCCGGAGCGCTTCTTCGGGCGACTGGAATGTCTGGACGCGTTCGAACAGGTCGCGCAGCAACAGCCGCGCCGACAGGAGTATGTCAGGATCGTCGTCAACGACGATTGCGCGTGAGAAGGCCCCCCGTTTCACGGCATCACTCCTAAAACCAGTCCTGTCCCAAGCGAAACAAAAAGTGTGCCAGGCAGGCGGCGCCAGCGTCCGATCACGGACATCCTTGTCCGATTGCGGACAGCCCCGCCGCCGCGGCCGTTCGCCGACTTTATCAGGATAGCTTGATTTTCAGCAACTTAGCCCGGTTGGCACGCCTCGTGCTGAGCTTGGGTCCACAGGGACGAAGACCCAAGGGGAGAATGAAGATGACCAATGTGAAAACCGCCTTTGTAGCGACATTGTGGATGGCGGTCAGCGGATTGATGCTGCTGGCGGCGCTGGAACCGGTCTCCGTTCAGCCGCAGCCGCTCGAGCTTGCCGCGCACAGCGCAGCCGACAATGCCGCTTGAACCGAGTGCGTGCGGGATGTCCGGCCACGGACAGCTTCTGTCCGGAAACGGACAGTCTCGCCGCGCACCCGCTTCAATGGTCCGCGGATCAGGCTGGCATAACCCTTGCTGAGTAGCTGGGCGGAGGGGCGACCATGAGCGTAGTGCGAATGAAGAGCGATGAAGTCCGGCCGCAGAGCGGCGGCGCGATGGACCGCGCGGTCGAGAAGAAGGGGCTCCCGCAGCGGGTCAAGATCGCGATCGGCGCAGGCCTGCTCGTGCTCGCCGCAACGGGCTTTTACGCTTATGCTCCCGACGGGGAGAGCCAGACTATCGCCGCCGACCGGATCACGGTCTCCACGGTCACGCGCGGCCGCTTCGACGATTTCCTGCCGCTCCGGGCC
>NZ_DASVTH010000039.1:0-35679 GCF_036387615.1 Allosphingosinicella sp. | reverse complement strand
GTGGACACCTCGGCGATGGCGCGCACCTGGGTGGTGAGGTTGGCGGCCAGTTCGTTCACGTTGTCGGTCAGGTCGCGCCAAAGGCCGGCGGCGCCGGGCACCCGCGCCTGGCCGCCGAGCTTGCCTTCGGAGCCCACTTCGCGGGCAACGCGGGTCACTTCGGAGGCGAATGAGTTGAGCTGGTCCACCATGGTGTTGATGGTGTTCTTGAGCTCCAGGATCTCGCCCTTCACCTCCACCGTGATCTTCTTGGACAAGTCGCCGGAGGCCACCGCTGTCGTCACTTCAGCGATGTTGCGCACCTGACCCGTCAGGTTGGTGGCCATCGCGTTCACGTTGTCGGTCAAGTCCTTCCAGGTGCCGGCGACGCCCTTCACGGTCGCCTGTCCGCCGAGCCGGCCTTCCGTGCCGACCTCGCGGGCCACGCGGGTCACTTCGGAGGCGAAGGAGGCGAGCTGCTCCACCATCGCGTTCACGACCTTGCCGATGCGCAGGAACTCGCCGCGCAGGGGCCGGCCGTCGATCTCGACCGTCATGGATTGCGAGAGATCGCCCTTGGCGACCGCGCCGATGACGCGCGCGACTTCGGCGGTCGGCTGGACCATGTCCTCGATCAGCTCGTTGACCGAGCGGATCGCCGTCTCCCACCCGCCGGTCGCGTTCTTGACGCGCCCGCGCTGAGTGATCTTGCCTTCCTTGCCGACCACCATGGAGAGACGCTCGAATTCCTGCGTCATCTGCTGGTTGAGAGCGACCACCTCGTTGAACACCGAAGCGATCTCGCTGTCGGTGCCGGGCAAATCCTCGGGCAACCTGACCGAGAAATCGCCGCGCCTCAGGCTCCGAAGCGCGCCCAGGAGTTGGCGCCGGTCCAGGAATTCCCGCGGGTTTTCAACGTTCACTGATACGCTCCTCTAGGTGACTCCCCCCGCCCGTGACAAAAGTCAGCCCCCGCCGACGCACCCACCATAGCAGAGTCAGAAGTCAGCGCGATGCTAAATTTCGCTCGCTGGCAGGCACTTGGATCGATGTGTCGCTCATCTGGCAAAGCACGGCCGAAGCCGCTAAAGCCGGCCAGATCCCGACAAGCAGAGACGAATATGAGCGAAGCGACGACCCTGCCGTTCGACTGGGCGGACCCCTTCAACCTCGATGGGCAGCTTTCGGACGAGGAGCGCCTGGTGCGCGACACGGCCGAAGCCTACGCTCAGGAGCGGCTGCAGCCGCGGGTCACCGACGCCTATATGGACGAGCGGTTCGATTGCGAGATCATGAGCGAGATGGGTGAGCTCGGGCTGCTCGGCGCGACGGTTCCGGTCGAATATGGCGGCGCAGGCCTGAACTACGTGAGCTACGGCCTGGTCGCGCGCGCGGTGGAGCGGGTCGACAGCGGCTACCGATCCGCCATGTCCGTCCAGTCGAGCCTGGTCATGCACCCGATCAATGCCTACGGGACCGAGGAGCAGAAGCGCCGGTTCCTGCCGGGCCTTGCCAGCGGCGAGCTGGTCGGCTGCTTCGGCCTGACCGAGCCCAACGCCGGCTCGGACCCGGGCAGCATGCGGACGCGCGCGGAGAAGATCGATGGCGGCTACCGCCTCTCCGGCGCCAAGATGTGGATCACCAATTCGCCGATCGCCGACGTGTTCGTGGTGTGGGCCAAGTCCGACGCGCATGACGGCAAGATCCGCGGCTTCGTCCTCGACAAGGGCATGAAGGGATTGAGCGCCCCCAAGATCAAGGAAAAGCTGTCGCTACGCGCCTCGATCACCGGCGAGATCGTGATGGACAGCGTTGAGGTCCCTGAGGCCAACCTGCTGCCGAATGTCAGCGGTCTCAAGGGGCCGTTCGGCTGCCTGAACCGCGCCCGCTACGGCATTGCCTGGGGCTCGATGGGCGCGGCCGAAGCCTGCTTCCACGCCGCGCGGCGGTACACGCTCGACCGCAAGCAATTCGGCCGCCCGCTCGCGGCGACCCAGCTCGTCCAGATGAAGCTCGCTAACATGGTGACGGAGATCACGCTCGGCCTCCAGGCCGCGCTGCGAGTCGGACGGCGCATGGACGAGGGAGAGCTCGTCCCGGAGACGATCAGCCTCATCAAGCGCAACAATGTCGGCAAGGCGCTCGACATCGCCCGCGTCGCGCGGGACATGCATGGCGGTAACGGCATCTCGGCGGAGTTCCATGTGATGCGGCACAGCGCGAACCTGGAGACCGTCAACACCTATGAGGGCACCCACGATGTGCACGGCCTGATCCTCGGCCGGGCGATCACCGGACACGCGGCCTTCTGAGGTGGACAAGCCGCTCGCCGGTTTGCGGGTGATCGAGCTCGCCCGGATTCTCGCCGGACCTTGGGCGGGTCAGCTGCTTGCCGATCTCGGCGCGGAGGTGATCAAGGTCGAGCGGCCGGACGCGGGGGACGACACGCGCCATTGGGGCCCGCCCTTCGCCCCGGACGGGAGCGCCGCCTATTTTCACAGCTGCAACCGCGGCAAGAAGTCGGTCGCGATCGACCTGGAGAGCGCGTCCGGGCAGGAGCAGGTGCGTGCGCTGGTGACCGGCGCCGACGTGCTGATCGAGAATTTCAAGGTCGGCGGGCTTGCGCGCTACGGGCTGGATTATGCCAGCCTGTCCGCCCTGAACCCGGGCCTCGTCTATTGCTCGATCACCGGCTTCGGCCAGACCGGGCCTTACGCCGCCCGCGCCGGATACGATTTCATCATCCAGGGCATGGGCGGGGCGATGTCGCTGACCGGGGAGCCGGACGGCGCGCCGCAAAAGAGCGGCGTCGCCTATGCCGACTTGTTCACCGGGCTTTACTCGACGGTTGCGATCCTCGCCGCGCTGCGCGCGCGCGACGCCACCGGCCAAGGCGCGCACCTCGACATGGCGCTGCTCGACAGCCAGGTCGCGGTGCTCGCCAACCAGGCGTTGAACTGGATGGTGTCCGGCAAGGTCCCGCACCGGATGGGCAACGGACACGTCAATCTGGTCCCTTATCAGGCTTTCCGGACGGAAGACGGCGAGGTGATCGTCGCGGTTGGGAACGACCGGCAATTCGGCCGCCTGTGCGACATCCTGGATCTCGCCGGGCTGGCGACGGACGAACGTTACCGCACCAACGCCGCGCGCGTAGCCAACCGGGCCGAGCTCATCCCGCTCGTCGAAGCCGCCACCCGGCGGTGGAGCCGCGCCAACCTTTCCCAGGCGCTCGAGGCGGCTGGCATCCCGGCGGGGCCGATCAACCCCATGGACGCAGTCTTCGCCGATCCGCAGGTCGCCGAGCGCGGGCTCCGGATCGCGCCGGACGGGATGCCGGGCCTTGCCTCACCGATCGTGATCGACGGCAAACGTCAGGTGTCGGAACGCCGCAGCCCCCGCTTGGGGGAGCATGACGCCTAGCGAGTTCCCGCTCCGCCTCTTGTAACGGCGCCGCCGCCGTTGATGGCAGTGCTGATGGCCGGGTCGCCCCAGTATCGGATCGCGCCCCCACCGTTGATGGCCGCGCCGAGCCGCCGCAGCGCGTGCGTGTTGATCAACCCGCCGCCGTTCACGGCCGCGCCGACGGAGGCGGCGGCCACCGTGCGCGCATCGATCGTGCCGCCGCCCCTGATCGCCAGTCCGAGCGATGGCTGTTGCGGGAAGCTGCCGGCTGCGGCCATGCGGCCGCCGCCCTCGATCGCCATCCCGGCTAGCGTAGGCGTCACGATCTCCACCTTGAGCCTGTAATTGCGCGGACAACGATCCTCGCAGACGCTGATGACCAGCTGGCGATTACCGCCGCCCTTGACCTCGAAGCGGGTGACTGCGCTGCTGCCTTCAATGATCGTGACCCGCTGCGCCGGGCCGTGACGGACGACCACCTCGCCGCCTCCCCGAAGCTGGACGGACTGAAAGCCGGCCACGGGCACGGTCTCAGCAGCGGCGCCCTGGGACGGAAAAATGGCGAGGGCGGCAAGTGCAAGGATGCGTCGCATAACGTTGATCTCCTCAAGGGCTGCTACGAACGTAGCAAGCGGCGTGCCAAGAGACGCTTCGCAGATTCCCGTGATCTTGCGCGTCACAGCGTCCGTATATGCACAGGAGCTTGTCCGGATATGGACAGTTCAGAGCCGCGCCGGACGGCGGAAGATCAGGATCGGCTCGCCCTTGTACAGGGCCTCCTCGCGCGTGCTGAAGCCCGCTTTTTCCGCGACGCGGATCGAGGCGGCATTCTCATGGCCGATGATGGCGGCGATCTCGCAACCTTTCAGCGCCTCGTCGGCCCAGGCCAGCCCGGCGGCCACCGCCTCCCCGGCATAGCCCTGCCCCTGGGCTTCACGGGCGAACACCCACCCCATTTCGGGCACCCCCTCGATGGACGGGCTCATCTCGCGCTTGAAGTCGGCGAAGCCGGCATGGCCGATCATCCCGCCGCCCGCTTTGCGCTCGACGCACCAGTAGCCATAGCCGAGCATCGCCCAGGAGCCGGCGGTAGCGAGCAGCCGCCGCCAGGTGTCTTCGCGGGAGAATGGGGTGCCGCCGAGGTGGCGCACGACCTCGGGGTCGGCACAAACGGCCGCCCAGCGATCGAGATCGTCGGTGCGGATGGCGCGAAGTCGAAGCCGCGCGGTCTCGATCTGCGGGACCACGCGGCGTCTTCGCGCTGCTTACTTCTTGCCGCCGCCCAGCGTGAGGCCGCCGAAGCGCTTGTTGAACCGCGCGACCTGGCCGCCCGAATCCAGCATCTTGCCGGTGCCGCCGGTCCAGGCCGGGTGGACCTTGGGATCGATGTCGAGCTGCAGCGTGTCGCCTTCCTTGCCCCAGGTGGAGCGGGTCTCGAACACGGTGCCGTCGGTCATCTGCACCTTGATCATGTGGTAATCGGGATGGGTGTTGGTCTTCATCGATCGTGCTTTCTGCTGGCAGCTGGTTCCGACCAGCCTCAAAGGAAGGCGCGCTCCTAACCCCTGCCCAGCTGATTGACAAGATTGGCCTACCAAGCCTAGCGGCACTGGCAGCGAAGGTGCCAAGCCGCAAGGCTTGGTGAAAAGGGAAGCCGGTGAAGATCCGGCGCTGTGCCCGCAACTGTAAGCGGCGAGCCTCCTCTCCACAACGGAGAGATCGGGCCGCGACCCGCAAAGCCAGGAGACCTGCCCGCGCTGTCGTCCGCATCCGGCCGGGTCCAGCCTGTGATGCGTGGCACCGGCGTGCGGACAAGCGCTCCGGTTCCTCCGAGACGGCGATTGGTGTCGTTTCCGGAGGATTGTTCATGTTTCCATTGCTGTTCCTGGCCGCTGCCGCTCCACCTGCGAGCGTCGGCCCCGAAATCGTCGTCACCGCATCGCGCGAACCCGTCGCGGTCGAGGACACCGCCGTTTCGGCCAGCCTGTTCGACCGCGAGGCGATCGAGGCGCTGGCACTGCCGATGACGAGCGACCTGCTCCGGCTCTCCCCCGGCCTGTCGGTCGCGACCACTGGGCCTCGTGGGAGCCAGACGCAGGTCCGCATCCGCGGCGCCGAGGCCAACCACACCTTGCTGTTCCTGGACGGCATCCGCTTCAACGATCCGGCAGCCGGCAATGAGGCGCGGTTCGAGCTTTTGACCAGCGACCTTCTCTCCCGCGTGGAGATCGTCCGAGGTCCGCAATCGGCCTTGTGGGGATCGGAAGCGCTGGGCGGCGTCGTCGCTGTCGAGACATCAGATCCGGGCCAGCGAAATGCGCTGAGTGCGCTCGGCGAATATGGCGGCCTGGACAGCAGCCGCGCCTCCGGCCAGTTCGCGGTCCAGACGGGTCCGGTCGGCCTTTCGGGCTCGGCCGGTTTCATTCGCAGCTACGGGATCGACAGCTTCGGGTCGGGCGGCGAACGCGACGGCTTCGAGAACAAGGCCGGCAGCCTGAAAGCGGTATTCCGCCCCTCCCCTGGCGGCGAACTCGGGCTGGTCGGCCACTATGTCGAGGGCAGCAGCGAGTTCGACGGTTTCGATCCGGTCAGCTTCCGCCGTGTCGACACGCTGGACGAGACGGAGAACCGGATCGCGGCCGTTCGCAGCTGGGGCAAGATCGAGAACAATGGCTGGTCGCTGATGATCGACGGCAGCTATCTTTCCAGCGCGAACCGTAATCGGCTCGGCGAGGAGCCGCTCAACCGCACCTTTGGCGAACGCTTCACGCTCGGTGCGCAGCTCAGCAAGGAGTGGGCGCTGGCCGGCGGGCGGCACCGCTTCACCGCCGCCGCCGAACATGAGGGTGAGGAATTTCGGGCACGCGATCAGAGCTTCTTCGGCGGCACCGACCAGGACCGCGCGCGCGACTTGACCGCGCTGGTCGGTGAATGGCGCGCCGACTGGTCGGACCGCTTCGCGACGGATCTGGCGGTGCGGCACGACAGATTCAGCGCTTTTGACGACGCCACCACTTTCCGCGCCGCGGTCTTGTTCCGTCCGGTTGAGCGGATCACGCTCCACGGCGCCTATGGCGAAGGTATCGCCCAACCGACCTTCTACGATCTGTTCGGCTTCTTCCCGGGATCGTTCCTCGGGAATCCGGAGCTGCGCCCGGAAAGCTCCAAGGGCTTCGAGGCGGGCCTGCGCTGGCGCTCGCAGCGGGCGAGTCTGGGGGTGACCGGGTTCAGCAATCGGCTGCGCGACGAGATCATCGGCACATTCGATCCCGCCACCTTCATCTCGAGCGCCGCCAATGCGAGCGGGCGAAGCCGCCGACGCGGGGTGGAGCTGGAGGGCGCGTACCGTTTCGAGCCGATGCGGCTTTCCTTCAACTACACTTATCTCGACGCCAACGAGCGCAGCGCCGAAGGCGATCTTGCCGTTCGGGAGGTGCGCCGCCCACGCCACAGCGCGAACCTGTTCGCCGACGGCCAGGTCGGGCCGATCCAGTTCGGGGCGGCGCTCTCCTATGTCGGCGAGCGGAAGGACACGGATTTCGATGTCTTCCCCGCGCAGCTGGTCACGCTTGACGATTATCTGCTGGCATCGCTCAAGCTCGGCTATCGCATCACCGAGCGGATCGAGGCCTATGCACGCGTAGAAAATGCGTTCGATGCCGGCTACCAGGATGTGATCGGCTACAACACGCCAGGACGGACGGTCTATGCGGGTCTTCGCCTGCGTCTTGGCCGCTAGCCTGGCGCTCATGCCAGTTCCGGCGGGCGCCGCGCCGCGCCGGGTCGCCTCGCTCAACCTTTGCACGGACGAGCTGCTGCTGATGCTCGCCGAGCCCGGCCAGATCGCCTCGGTCACCCACCTGTCGCACAAGCCGGCGGAGACCGTGCTGTGGCGGTCCGCTCGGCGCCATCCGCTGAACGACGGCAGCCTGCTCTCGGTCGTGCGGCTGCGGCCCGATCTGGTCCTGACGATGGGCGGCGGATCGGGCGACAAGGCGGGCATCGCGCGCCGGCTCGGGATCAGGGTCGTCGACCTGCCTTATCCGCAGAGCCTGGCCGACATCGAACGAAGCATCGCGACCGTGGCGCATGCGCTCGGAAGGGCTGAAGCCGGGCGCGTCCTGCTGCGGCGCATCGCGGCACTGCTGCGGACCAAGCCGGAGCGGCAGATCGACACGGTATGGCTGGGTGGGGGCGGCCGCAGCGTCGGCGCCACAGGGCTGGCGGCACAATGGATGGCGCTGGCCGGATTTCGCCAGCGCTCGTTGCCGGGTGACCGGATCAGCCTGGAAGAATTCCTGACTCGCCCGCCCCGCCTCATTCTCCGGAGTGATTACCGCGCGGACCAATATTCGGCCGATCAAAGCTGGCTCCGGCACAGGCTGGTGCGCGGCGCCCGGTCGCGTTCGGTCGCCACTGACGGGCGGCGCTGGACCTGCATGGGTCCAGGCTTGATCAGCGAGATCGTTCGGCTGAGGGGCGTGGCGGAATGACGTCGCGAATGGGTGTGGCGGCGGTGCTGGCCGCCCTGTTCGCGCTCTCGCTGCTGCTGCCCCTTGCTCCGCTCGCCGGCTTGATCGAGCAGGATCGCGCTCTGGGCATCGCCGTGCTGGTGGAGCTGCGGCTTCCCCGCGCGCTGCTGGCGCTCGTCTATGGGGCAATGCTGGGCGCTTCCGGCGCGGCGATCCAGGCGTTGTTCGCCAATCCCCTTGCTTCGCCCGATCTGACGGGCACGACGAGCGGCGCGGCGCTGGGCGCGGTGGTGGTCGCCTACCTGCTCGGCTTCAACGCGCCGTTCGCGCACGCCGTCGGCGCAGTGGCGGGGGCGATCGGAGCGTTGCTCCTGCTCCTGGCGCTGGCGGGACCCCGAGCGGAAACGGGCACCCTGCTGCTGTCGGGTCTGGCAATCAGCGCGCTGGCCGGCGCGCTGACCACGCTGGCGCTGGCGCTCGCCCCCTCCCCCTTCGCCTTTTACGACGCCTATGACTGGCTACTCGGATCGCTGGTCGATCGGAGCCTCAGCCAGGCCGCATTCGCGGCAATGCCGTCGCTGGTCACGATCGCGCTGCTGCTGCGCCTCTCCCGACCGCTCGACAGCTTAACGCTCGGCGAGGAGGTGGTGCAGTCGCTCGGCCACGATCTTGCGCGGCTGCGGCTCCAGATTGTCTGCCTGTCCGCAATCGGGGTCGGCGCCTGCGTGGCGATCTGCGGCGCGATCGGCTTCATCGGCCTGGTCGCGCCCGTATTCGCGCGCCGGCTCACCCGCGGCCATCCTGGACGGGCAATCCTGCCGGCCGCGCTGATTGGGGCGGGGCTGCTGCTCGCGGCCGATCTCGTCACGCGCGAAGCGCCGCTTGGGCGCGTGCTGCCGATCGGCGTCGTCACCGCTCTGCTCGGCGCGCCATTCTTCCTGTGGCTGGTCGCCCGCATGCGCTGGCGTCTCAGCCGATGAGCGCCGTCCTCGCCGCAAAAGGCCTCGCCTTGCCAGGCCGCCTGACCGCGACGAACATCAGCCTGGATGCCGGCGAGCTTTGCTGCCTGGTCGGTCCGAACGGCAGCGGCAAGACCAGCCTGCTGCACGCGATCGCAGGCGTCGGGCGGCCCAGCGGCAAGGTGCTGATCGACGGCAACGACCCGCAGGGGGTTGGGCCGGCAGACCGCCAGCGACTGCTCTCCTACCTGCCTGCATCTCGCGACATCGCCTGGCCGCTGGTCGCGTCCGATCTGATCCGGCTCGGCTCGGATTTGCGGGATGAGGAGATCGAGCCGATGGTCGAGGCGCTCGGCCTTGAAGAGCTTCTTCACCGCCGCACCGATCGGCTGTCGACAGGCGAGCGAAGCCGGGTCCTGATCGCCCGCGCTCTCGCGCCGCGACCGCGCCTGCTTCTGCTCGACGAGCCGGTGTCGAACCTCGACCCGCTCTGGCAACTGAAGCTTCTCGAGCTCATCCGCAACGAAGCGCGGGATAATGGCCAGGCGGTCCTGCTCGCCATCCACGATCTCGATCTCGCGGTTCGTTACGCGAACAGGCTGATCGTGATGGCAGGCGGCTGCCTTGCCGCCGATGGCGCCCCAGATTGCCTGCTGGGCGGATCTACCATCCACGAAGTCTTCGGGATCAGACGATCAGCCGAGGGTTGGTCGCCGGCTTAGCCTGACGGCGGATCGGCGATCATGGCGGTGAAGTTCGCCTCGGCGGCAAGCTTGCCCTCGATCAGCGCCCTGCCCGCGAACTTGCAGACGGTGGCGCGCTTCTGGATGAACTCCACCTCCAGGCGGAGCAGCACGCCCGGCTCGACCGGCGTGCGGAACTTCGCACCGTCGATGGCCATGAAGTAGACGAGCTTGCCCGAACCGGCGAGGCCGAGTGACTCCACCGCCAGGACGCCAGCCGCTTGAGCCAGCGCCTCGACGATCAGTACGCCGGGCATGATCGGCCGGCCGGGGAAATGGCCCTGGAAGAAGGGTTCGTTGATCGTCACCGCCTTGATCGCGACGATGCGCCGATCGGGGACGAGCTCCTCGACGCGATCGACAAGGAGCATCGGGTAACGATGCGGCAGCGCCGCCATCACCGCGCGGATGTCGAGCGGTGCTCGGCTCTGCGCGGCGGCGACGCTACCTGCTTCGGAGTTCACCGGCCCTGGTTGCGCTGCTGCTGCGGCTGCTGCGGCAGCGGCGTCACGCTGACGCTCGGCAGCTGCTGGTTGAGCTGTGCAAGAACCTCATTCGTGATGTCCAGCGCTGGCGCCGCAGCGAGGGTCGCGCCGCGATCAACCGCGATGTTGGCGCCGCGCGAGTTCATCACGGTGCTGATGATCGGCTGGAGACGGGTGCCGATCTGCTGCTGGACGTGCGCCTGGATCGAACGCAGGTTCTGCTCGCCGCGAGCGAGCTCCTGCTGGGCGTTGTTCTGCTGGGTCTGATAGGCCGTGATCCGCGTCTGAAGCGCCGCGTCCGGCTGGCGACCGTTCAGCGCGGCGACCGCCTGCTGGATCGGCGTTCCCTGCGTCTGCAGCTGCTGCTGCAGGGTCTGGGCGCGGGTGCGCAGCGTATTGCCCTGATTCTGCAGCTGCGTAGCAGCCGCCCGGCAGGCGGTGCATTCGCGCGAGATGCGATCGGTGTCCACGACCGCGACAACGGCGGGGCCAAGGCGCTGCGCGGCGCCGGCGGCGGGAATGGCGAGAGCGAGCGCGGCCAAGGCCGAGCCGAAGAGGAATTTGGTCATCAGAATGCAGTCCCTACGTTGAAAGTGATCAGCTTGGCATCGTCCCCCTCCGCCTTGACGAGCGCCTTGGCGATATCGATCCGGAACGGCCCGAAAGGTGAGTTCCAGTTGACGCCGAAGCCGATGGAGACGCGTGGCTTGGGCGTATTTCCGACGAAGTTCTCGAGGAATGGGTCGATCGAATTGGCAAGCAGGTTGAAGTTCGCCGGGCAGGTGGCAGCGGGATCATTCGGGATGGTCACGATCGATCCGGGAGGCGACCCCGCTGGCGGAGCCGGTGGGGAACATTGCCGCAGCCCTTCCGCCGTCAGGATAGGTCGAATCAAAGGCCGCAACTTCCCCGTCGTCGGGTCCGTCGGGAAGTTCGCGGTCGGTAAGGGCCGCTTCACGCCGAACACGGCGCCCACATCCATGAAGACCGAAGGCCGCAAGCCGAGTTCCTTTGCGCCCGAGCCGAGCGGAATTTCAACTTCCGCGCGGCCCAGATAGTACGCGCGCCCGCCGAGCGGCTCGTCGAAAACCTGGCGCTCCTCGATCGGGTCGCCGTTCGGATCGAGACGCGTCCGGATCACGCGAGGACCGACGCCGCGGATGTCGAATCCACGAATCTGACCTTCGCCGAGGAAGAAACGATCGGTGATGCGGACGGGGTCGATGCCCTCGCCTGGCGACTTGTTGAAGCTCTTGACGTAACCGCCCTCGGCACTGAGCGAGCCGATGAAGCCAGCGCCCAGCGGCCAATACTTCGATCCGGAGATACGGCTCTTCAGATATCGTACGCTGCCACCAAGCCCCGCAAAATCCTGGCTGAAGATCACCCGGTGACCGGAACTCGGTCGAACACTGTTATTCAACGTGTTGTAAACGAGCGAATAGCCA
Source organism: Allosphingosinicella sp. (assembly GCF_036387615.1). Lineage (GTDB taxonomy): Bacteria > Pseudomonadota > Alphaproteobacteria > Sphingomonadales > Sphingomonadaceae > Allosphingosinicella. The sequence continues at coordinate 24,188 of NZ_DASVTH010000039.1, read as the reverse complement.
AGCGACGATACAGTTCGGTCCCCGATCTGTTCGCACAGGAACCGACCGGCCTGGAATGGATCGCATTGCACCGGCTCCGGGCCCGGCCCATCAGGGTCGATGAAGGATTCGCTGCCCAGGTTTATCTCGTCGAAGTTGAGGCCATAGCGTAGCGCGAGTTGGACATATTCGGTTAGCGGCACGCCTGCGCGAAGCTGACCACCCGTCGTCACCTGCTCGTACGAGGTTTCGTCCCGGGTGAAGTTGAAGCTCCGATAATCGCGCCGGTAAACATCGAAGCCGACTGCGATGTTGCGATCGAATAGATAGGGCTCGGTGAAGCCCAGCTCAATCGACTTGGAGAAGCTGGAATAATTGATCCCGGCGCGCAGCTCCTGGCCCTTGCCCATGAAATTGCGCTGGCGGATCGAGAGGTTGATCAGGAACCGCTCGAGCGAGGAGAAGCCCGCCGACAATTGCAGCTCGCCGGTCGACTTCTCTTCCAGGTCGGTGCTGAGGATGACCCGATCGGGCGCCGAACCCTGCGTCTGCTCGACCTCCAGATTGTCCTGGAAGAAGCCGAGCGACTGGATGCGGTCGCGCGAGCGCTTGACCCGCAGCGAGTTGAACGGGTCACCTTCGGCGAGCCGGAACTCGCGGCGAATGACCTTGTCGCGCGTGACCGTATTCCCGTTGATGTCGATCCGCTCGACATATTGGCGCGGTGCGTTGCCGATGTTGAACGTCACCGACATCGTCTTTGTATCTTTGTTGCGATCGAAGCGGGGCCGAACGTCCGCGAACGCATAGCCGAACAGGCCGGCGGTTTCGGTCAACGATGTAACCGTGTCCTCGACCTTCTTGGCGTCATAGAAGTCGCCGGTTTTAAAGGGCACCGTCTTGGACAGATCAAGCGGCTTGAAGTCACGGATTTCGCTCTCGACCTTAACGTCACCGAACTTGTAGCGCTCGCCCTCCTCGACGACATACGTAATGATGAAGTCGCGCCGGTCCGGCGTCAGCTCGGCGACCGCGGAAACGACCCGGAAATCGGCGTATCCATTGGTGAGGTAGAAGAGCCGGAGCTTTTGCTGATCAAATGCGAGCCGGTCGGGATCGTAGCTCGTATTGCCGCTAAAGAAACTGGTGATGCGCGCCTGCTTGGTCGCCATCTCGCCGCGCAGCTCGCTGTCGGAGAAGCGCTGGTTGCCGATGATGTTGATCTGCTGGACGCGCGACTTAGGACCTTCCTCGACCTCGAAGACAAGATCGACGCGGTTCTGGTCGAGCTGCACGATCTTGGGCTCGACAGTGGCGGCAAAGCGGCCCTGCCGGCGATACAGCTCGACAATGCGGGCGACGTCGGCGCGCACCTTGGAGCGGGTGAAGATCTGGCGCGGTGCAAGCCGGATCTCGGGCCGGATCTTGTCCTCCTTGAGGCGCTTGTTGCCTTCAAGGACGATGCGGTTGATGACCGGATTCTCGCGAACCTGGACGACGAGATTGCCGGTATCCGCGCCGCCAATCGTCACGTCCGCGAACAGTTCGGTGGCGAGCAGCGTCTTCAGCGACTCATCGAGCCGTTCGTTGTTGTACTGCTCGCCCACCCGCAGCGGCATGTAGGAGATGACCGTTTCCGGTTCGAGCCGCTGGTTGCCGCGCACCGTGATCGAGCGGATGATTTGCGCGGGCTGAACTGCGACGGGAGCCAGCGCGTCCTGCGCTGCGGCAGCCGGAGCGGCCGAAACCGGGGTCGCGCTCTGCTGCTGCGCCATTACGGGCGAGGCGGCAAGCGCGCCGAGCGCGGTACCCATGAGAAGCATCGCACACAGCCGACGGCTGCTGGAAAAACTGGTCGTCGCTGTCACGCGTCCCCGCCTCTAAACTCTTGAGCCGAAAAGTGATCCGGCCAAACTAACCCTGTTAACGATTGCCCTGCCCGATGATCGTCAGCCGATCAACCCGCCAAGCGCCTTCCACACCCCGAAAGACGCCAGATCGTTCAGCGTGACAAAGATCATCAGCGCAAGAAGGGCGGCGAGGCCAGTTCTGAATGCCCACTCCTGAGCCTCCGGTTTCAGCGGCTTACGCCTGGCTCCTTCTATTGCATAGAAGAGCAGGTGTCCGCCATCCAGCAACGGGATTGGCAATAAGTTGATGAATCCCAGATTAATCGAAATGATCGTCATGAACAGAACGAAGTCTAGCCAGCCCTGCGTCGCCTGCTGACCCGAATATTGCGCGATCTTTAGCGGCCCGCCCAATTCCTTGACGGAGCGATCCCCGACAACGAGTTGCCCAAGCGTCACCACCATGGTTTCGACGATCACTCCGGTCTGGCGAATGCCGGCCCAAACCGCCTGGTGCGGCGCGAGTTTCTCGCGGACCTGGTCCGGCCAGAGCACGCCCAGCCGCCCCATTTGCGCCTTGTTGCCGAACTTGTCGCTCACCTCGACAGCATCCGAGACAGTCCTCAGCACCTGTTCGCGGCCACTCCGATCGACGGTGATCTCGAGCGCCTGACGGGGCCTGATCTGGACGTAGCCCGATATGTCCTCGAATCGCTCGACTGCCGAACCGTTGATCGAGACGATCCGGTCGCCCTTCTGGAGGCCCGCCCGCTCTGCGGCCGAGCCCGCCTGGACGCCGGGAACGACGTTTGGCGTTCGCGGCTGGCCGATCGCGGCGAAAAGAAAAGTGAAAACCAGGATCGCGAACAGGAAGTTCACGAACGGGCCTGCCGCGACGATGATGAAGCGCTGCCACACCGACTTGGCCTGAAAGGTCCGGTTACGCTCCTCGGCCGGAAGCGAAAGCCATTCCGCGGAAGGCTGGCTGGCGGGATTCATGTCCCCTGCGAACTTCACATAACCGCCAAGCGGCATCCAGCCGACCTTCCAGCGCGTGCCGCGCTTGTCGGTCCAGCCGGCAATCTCGCGGCCGAAGCCGATCGAAAAGACATCCGCCTTCACGCCGAACCAGCGCCCGGCGAGATAATGACCCATTTCATGAATGAAAATGAGGGGCCCTATGACGAGCAGGAAGGACAGGACCGTCATCAGGATACTGGGTTGGCTCAATGCAGGTACTTCCCAACAATGTCGGAACTGATCTCGCGCGCTCTGGCGTCGACCTCGAACACCTCATCAACCGACCGCGGCGCCGGCGGATCGTACACGCTCAACGCCTCGCTGGCGATTGTGGCTATATCGAGGAAGCCGATCCGCGAATCAAGAAAGGCGGCAACCGCTATCTCGTTGGCGGCATTGAGGATTGCGGGTTTCGCTCCACCTTCGGCCAATATTGCCTTGGCGAGGCCAAGCGCGGGGAAGCGCTCGAGATCCGGCGCTTCGAAGTCGAGCCGCCCGGTCCGGACCAAATCGAGCCGCTCGCACGGCGTTTCCATCCGCTCGGGGTAAGCGAGCGTGTAGGCGATCGGGATCCGCATGTCGGGCGCGCCGAGCTGGGCCAGCACCGAGCCATCCACATATTCGACCAGGCTGTGAACCACTGACTGGGGGTGGATGACGGCGTCGAAGGCGTCGGCTCCAAGCCGGAAGAGGTGGAAGGCCTCGATCAGCTCCAGCCCCTTGTTCATCAGCGTGGCCGAGTCGACGGAGGTCTTGGCGCCCATCGACCAGTTCGGATGAGCGACCGCCTCGGCGGGAGTGACCTGCCGCATCTCTTCCAGCGAGCGCGTCCGGAACGGACCTCCGCTCGCCGTCAGCACGATGCGGCGGATGCCGTGCGGACGAGCATGATCGAAGCACTGGAAGATGGCATTATGCTCGGAGTCGACCGGCAGGATCATGGCCCCGCTTTCGGCCGCCGCCGAGGTCATCACGCCGCCGGCGGACACGAGCGACTCCTTGTTGGCGAGCGCGACCGTCCGGCCGCTCTTCAGAGCCGCCATCACCGGAGCGAGGCCCGCGCACCCGACAATCGCCGCCATGGTGAGATCGGCGCCCGAACCGGCGACCTCCACGACCGCATCCGGGCCGGCAGCCGGCTGCGTGCCGCTGCCGTCCAGCGCTTCACGAAGCTCGGAGTAAAGCGCCTCCGAGCCGATCACTGCATGGCGCGCACCCACTCGCCTGGCAGCCGCGGCGAGTCCTTGCACGTCCGTGTGCGCCGTCAGTGCGATGACCTCGAACCGCCCCGGGTTGCGCGAGATCAGATCGATCGTCGACTTGCCGATCGATCCGGTCGCGCCGAGGATGGTGACGGTCTTTGCCGTCATCCGGTCCACAGCCCGGCCATCAGGATGAGCAGGCTGGCAATCGCGACCGGCAGGAGGCCGTCCAGCCGGTCCAGCGCGCCGCCATGGCCGGGAAGGATGGTGCCGCTGTCCTTGACGCCGGCGCGCCTTTTCAGCCAGCTCTCGTAGAGATCGCCCGCCTGCGCGAGCAGCCCCATCGCCCCGCCGATCCAGGTGAAGGGCGACCCCAGGTCAAACCAGGAGGCGATCAGCCAGCCGACCGCGGCCGCCCCGAGGACGCCGCCGCCAAGCCCCGCCCACGTCTTGTTCGGGCTGATCCGAGGGGCGAGCTTCGGCCCGCCGATCGTTCGCCCGGCGGCGTAGGCGAAGATATCCGTCGCCCAGGTGACCAGCATCGCCCAGAAGACCAGCGCGAACCAAGCCCATTCTAGCAGGAGCAGCGCCAAGGCGGGCAGCGCGATATAAAGGAAGCCGCCTGCCATCGTTACTCGCCGGCAGACAATCCCGCTGACGACCGCCGCCCCGGCAAGGACCAGAAAAAGGCGCACGAACATGTCGAAGCTCTCCGGGGCAATCGCCGGGAGCCCGCTCAGCGGGTCGATGTCCATCTCGCCAGGCGGATAGTACCAGCCGGTCAGGGCCAAGAGCGCCAGCGCGAGCAGCACGGCAGCGGCGATGCTCGACCGCCGCCCGACCCGGTGCATGTCGCCCCATTCGACCAACATCAGGCCCGCACCCGCAGCAACCAGCAACCGGAACAGCCACCCACCCACATAGATGGCCAGGCAAGCGACGGCGGCCATGACCACGCCCATGACGAAGCGGGTCTGCAGGTCGGACCTGGCGATCGGATCCTCGGCGTCGCCGCTCATAGCCCCCCGTATCGCCGCTCGCGCGCCTTAAACTGTACAAGCGCGGCACGAAGGCAGTCGCCGTCGAAGTCGGGCCAGAGCGTGTCGACAAAGATCAGCTCGGCATAAGCCGCCTGCCAGAGCAGGAAGTTGGACAGTCGGACCTCGCCGGAGGTTCGGATAAGAAGGTCGAGCGGGGGCAAGTCGCGGGTGTCGAGCGCGCCCTCGATCATGGCTTCGTCGATTTGGGCGGGCGCGATCTCCCCTACGGCAGCACGGTGAGCCAGCGCTTGCGCCGCCCTCACTATTTCCGCCCGGGCGCCATAGTTCAGGGCAACGGCGAGGGTCATCCGCCGGTTGCCCGCCGTTTTGGCGACCGCATCATCAACTAACCTGGCAACATCGGTCTGGAAAGCACTGTGATCGCCGATGATCCTGAGCCGGACGCCCTCGCGATGGAGGCTGTTGAGTTCCGCGCCGATATAGAAGCGCAACAAGCCCATGAGGTCGTTGATTTCGGCCTCGGGCCGCCGCCAGTTTTCGGAGGAAAAGGCGTAAAGCGTCAGGCACTCGACGCCGGCCTCTCCGGCCGCGCGGAGCACCTTGCGCGCAGCCTCAGCGCCTTCCCGGTGGCCGGCAACGCGCGGCAGCCCGCGCGCCTTCGCCCAGCGTCCATTGCCGTCCATGATGATCGCGACGTGACGCGGCACCGCTGACGCGCCGGTGCTGTCCGGCCGCTCCTTGGCGCTGGCCGGAGCTGGAATCACTTGCCGAGGATTTCCTTTTCCTTAGCGGCCGCGGCGGCATCGATCTCGCCGATCGTCTCGTCGGTCAGCTTCTGCACTTCGGTCTCGAGCCGCTTGCGCTCATCCTCGCTGATCTCGTGCTTCTTCTCGTCCTGCTTGAGCAAGTCCATACCGTCGCGGCGAACGTTCCGCACCGCGATTTTGGCCTTTTCGGCATATTGGCCGGCGAGCTTGGCAAGCTCCTTGCGGCGCTCTTCGGTGAGGTCCGGGATCGGCAAGCGCAGCGTCTGGCCTTCGCTGATGGGATTGAGGCCAAGGCCGGCCGAGCGGATCGCCTTTTCCACGACGCCGACATTGGATCGGTCCCAGACCTGGACGGAAAGCATCCGCGGCTCGGGAACCGAGATTGTGGCGACCTGATTCAGCGGCATGCTGGCGCCGTAAACCTCGACGTTGACAGGCTCGAGCAGGCTGATCGAAGCGCGCCCGGTGCGAAGCCCGCCAAGATCATGCTTCAACGCCTCGACCGCGCCGTGCATCCGGCGCCCCAGATCGGCTTTGCTATAGGCTGGCATCTCTTACTCCTCGTTGCGGACGATGGTGGCGGTGCCCTCACCGCTCAGCACCCGGGCGAGGTTGCCCTGCTCGCGGATGCTGAACACCACGATCGGGATATCGTTGTCGCGGCACAGGGCCACCGCGCTCGCGTCCATGACCTTGAGGTTATCGGCGAGCACGCGATTGAAGCTCAGGCTCTCGTAGCGCTTGGCTCCGGCGACCTTCTTGGGATCCGCATCATAGACGCCGTCGACGCTCGTTCCCTTGAACAGGGCGTCGCAGCCCATCTCGGCGGCACGCAAAGCGGCCGCGGTGTCGGTCGTGAAGAACGGGTTGCCGGTGCCGGCGGCGAAGATCACCACCCTTCCCTTTTCCATGTGCCGCATCGCGCGGCGCCGGATATAGGGCTCGGAGATGCTCGCCATCGGGATTGCCGACTGCACGCGGGTGTCGACGCCGATCTGCTCCAGCGCGTTCTGCATGGCGAGCGCGTTCATCACCGTCGCCAGCATGCCCATATAGTCGGCCTGTGCGCGGTCGAAGCCCTTTGCGGCGGCGGCGAAGCCTCGGAAGATATTGCCGCCCCCGACGACGATGCAGAGCTCATGTCCGGCCTGCTTGGCCGCGGCGATCTCGCCGGCGATGCGTGACGTGGTCTCGGGATCGATGCCGAACGGCCCCTCCCCCATCAGCGCCTCGCCCGAAAGCTTCAAGAGAATGCGGTTGAAGCGCGGGCGCATGATCGGGGTCCAGGCAGTCGGGATCGGGGAAAGCGGCGGCACCTTAAGCAGGCGCTCCCCTCCCATCAAGAGAGGGAAGCCGTGCTCACTCGGCCGGGGCGGGATCCCGCTCCGGCGCCTTTACGCCCGACGCGGCGGCGACCTCGGCGGCAAAGTCGCTCTGCTGCTTCTCGATGCCTTCGCCGAGCTGGAAGCGGACATAGGCCTTGAGCTCGACGGGGGCACCGGCCTGCTTGGCGTGCGCCTTGACGACGTCCTCGACCTTGGTCTTGTTGTCCATCACGAACAGCTGGCTGAGCAGCGCATTTTCCTTGCGGAACTTGGCGATCGCGCCGTCGACCATCTTGGTGACGATATCGGCGGGCTTGCCGGACTCGTTCGCCTTTTCCATGGCGATGCCGCGCTCGCGTTCGATCGTGGACGGATCGAGCTCCTCGCCCGTCAGCGCCCGCGGGTTGGCCGCGGCGATGTGCATGGCCAGCTGCTTGCCGAGCGCTTCGAGGCCGGCCTTGTCACCGGTCGATTCGAGCGCGACCAGGACGCCGATCTTGCCCATGTTCGAAGCTGCCGCATTGTGGACGTAGGAGACGACGACACCGTCTCCAACCTGCAACACGGCGCTGCGGCGCAGCGACTGGTTCTCACCGATCGTGGCGATGTTGGAGGTCAGCTTCTCCTGGACGGAGCCGCCGCCCGGATAGTCGGCGGAGAGCAGGCTCTCGACGGTGCCGATGCCGGTTACGGCCAGCTCGGCCACCGTGCGGACGAACTCCTGGAACGTCTCGTTCTTGGCGACAAAGTCCGTTTCGGAATTCACCTCGACGACAGCTCCGCGCGTGCCCCTGACGGCCACCCCGACTAGACCCTCGGCGGCGGTGCGGCCGGCCTTCTTGGCGGCGGCCGCAAGGCCCTTGGTGCGCAGCCAGTCGATTGCCGCCTCCATGTCGCCGCTGGTCTCGTTCAACGCCTTCTTGCAGTCCATCATGCCAGCGCCGGTGCGCTCGCGCAGCTCCTTGACGGATGCGGCCGTGATCTCAGCCATGTTCATATCTCCATACGTCTGTGCTCCTGCGAAGGCAGGAGCCCAGAACTGTTTGTTCGCTGCGCTCTGGGCTTCGCCGGAGCACAAGATCGTTACGCGTCGGCGAGCGCCGCTTCGGCCGGCGGAGCGTCCATCGCGCCGATATCCTCGCCGCGACGCGCGGCGCCGCCCTGCTTGCCGGCAAGCGCCGCGTCGGCGATCGCATCGCAATACAGGCGCACGGCCCGGCTCGCATCGTCATTGCCCGGGACCGGGAACGCGATGCCCTGCGGGCTCGAATTGGAGTCAAGGATCGCTACTACGGGGATGCCGAGCACATTGGCTTCCTTGACGGCGAGCTCTTCCTTGTTGGTGTCGACGATGAAGATCACGTCAGGGATGCCGCCCATGTCGCGAATGCCGCCGAGGCTCATCTCGAGCTTGTCGCGCTCGCGGGTGAGTTGCAGCACTTCCTTCTTGGTGAGGCCGGCAGTGTCGCCGCTAAGCTGCTCTTCAAGGCTCTTGAAGCGCTTGATCGAGTTGGAAATCGTCTTCCAGTTGGTGAGCATGCCGCCCAGCCAGCGATGGTTGACGAAATGCTGGCCCGAACGGCGCGCGGCCTCGGCGATCGGCTCCTGCGCCTGGCGCTTGGTGCCGACAAACAGCACCTTGCCGCCAGACGCGGTCGCCTGACGCACGAAATCGAGCGCGCGGGCAAACAGCGGAACGCTTTGCGACAGATCGATGATGTGGACCCCGTTCCGCTCGCCGAAAATATACGGCTTCATCTTGGGATTCCAGCGGTGGGTCTGGTGGCCGAAATGCGCTCCGGCCTCGAGCAACGACTGCATACTGACGCCATTCGACGTCGTGGCGTTGGACGCCATGATTATTCTCCTCCGGTTGGTCCTCTGCGGGGCCGAGAACCTCTTTCAAGGCACCGGTATGTTTGGCTCCGCATGTGGGATGGGCGCGCATTTAGGCCTGAAATCCTGCGTTGGCAAGCCGGCTGGGCTCCGCCTACGCACTCGAAGTGATATGAGCGTTCCGGATTAGTTAACTGGTTAACGCAGATTCCGACCGCTTCGGCGCAAGAAGCCAGCTTGACATCGGAACGGATCATGAACATTGTGTCTGTCCAACGGATTAGCGGAAACAAATCCACGGGAGGCGCGTTGGGCTGTGGATAACAAAGGGGATTAACTGTGGGTCAGATCGCCGCGCTCGCTTTCTTCTCGGCCGTAATGGTCGGCGCGCTCGCCATTCTTTTCGTCACCGTCAAAGAGCATCTGCACGAGATACTCGCTGCGCTTCGCGGTGAGGTTCCGGCCCGCCAGGCGGCGCGGCCCTGGGTCCGCAGCGTCAGGTCGTCGGCCCGTCCTCGGCCAGTTGCGAGCCGCGCAGCGTCGCCGCAGCGCGCTGCCGTTTGACTTTGGCGTAGCTTGCAATGCTGAACGGGATCGAGAGTACGTAGAGGATCGAGATCACGCTCAGCGTCTCCAGCGGCGCCGTAAACAGGGCGCCGCCAATCAGGGCCACGAGCAGGATCACCCACAGCCGGACGCCCTGGCGCAGTCGAAGCGACGTCCAGGAGAAGGTCGCCAGGTTCGACACCATCAGGAATGCGACCAGCGCAGACCAGGGCGCGACCAGGGTCAGGTCACGCAACCAGGGCAGAGCCCCTTCGCTCGCCTCCCACAGAAAAATTGGCAACAGCATCAGACCGGCAGCCGCGGGAGCGGGAACGCCGGTCAGGAAGCCTGCCGATTTGTGCGGCTGCTCCTCGACGTCGATCTGGGCATTGAAGCGGGCGAGGCGAAGCGCGGCGCAGACGGCATAAGCCAGCGCAAACATCCAGCCGAAGCGCGGCCAATATTGTAGTGACCAGAGGTGGACGATGATCGCGGGCGACACGCCGAACGCGATCACATCGGACAGCGAGTCCAGCTCGGCCCCAAACCGGCTCTGACCTTTCAGCGCCCGGGCGATCCGCCCGTCCATTCCGTCGAGCACGCCGGCGATGACGATAGCTGCGATGGCGCGCTCCCATTCCTCCGCAATCGCGAAACGCACACCGCTTAGCCCAACACAGAGCGCGAGCGCGGTGACCGCATTCGGGATCACGGCACGGAGCGGAATGCCGCGCGGCCGGCGCCGCTCCCCGCCCTTCACTGGCTGACGCTGCCCAGCAGCTCCGGACCGGCCAGGCGGCCGAGGATGGTCTCGCCCGCGATCGTACGCTGACCCAGCAAGGCGTGCGGCGCCACTCCGGCCGGAAGATAGACGTCGACCCGGCTGCCGAACCGAATGAGGCCGACGCGCTGGCCAACCCCGACCAGGTCGCCCGGCTTGACCCAGGGCACGATGCGGCGGGCCACCAGGCCGGCGATCTGCGTGAAACCGACCCGCATTCCGTCCCTGCCCTCGACCAGGATATGCTGGCGTTCATTCTCCTCGCTGGCCTTGTCGAGATCGGCATTGAGGAACTTGCCCGAGATATAGACGACACGCTTGATCTCGCCGGGTATCGGGGTGCGATTGATGTGCACGTCGAACACACTCATGAAGATCGAGATGCGGACCAGTGGGTTGGGCGGCAGCGCATCGTCCCCGGTCAGCTCGCGCGGCGGCGGCACGCGCGTGATCATGGTGATCAGCCCGTCCGCGGGCGCGACGATCAGCCCGTCCCCCTTCGGCGTGGTCCGGATCGGGTCTCGGAAGAAAGCGGCGACCCAGATCGTGACCCCCAGCAGCGGCCAGGCGATCGTTTCCCAGGCCAGGAAGGCGAACAATCCGGTTATCGCCGCCGAGATTACGACGAACTTGCGGCCCTCCGGGTGAACGGCGGGCCAGCGCCAACGGACGTTGGTGGTGACCAGGTCCGGTTTTTCCAACGATGTCATGGCCGCAATCCTTAGGCGTGGGGCGCGGCCGAAACAACCAGCCCAAGTGCCAGGACGGCTCCGGTTGATCCCCGCGCGGGCTTTCGCCTAAGGCCGGGCAAACCTCAGGGGAGCCTCATGGCCAAGATCAAAGTGAAAAACCCCGTCGTCGAGCTCGACGGCGACGAGATGACCCGCATCATCTGGCAATGGATCCGAGAGCGGCTGATCCAGCCCTATCTCGACATCGAATTGCTCTACTTCGATCTCGGCATGGAGCATCGCGACGCGACCGATGACAAGGTAACGGTCGAGGCCGCCCAGGCCATCAAGCAGCATGGCGTGGGCGTCAAATGCGCGACGATCACGCCGGACGAGGCCCGGGTGAAGGAGTTCGGCCTCAAGAAGATGTGGAAGTCGCCCAATGGCACGATCCGCAACATCCTGGGCGGCGTGATCTTCCGTGAGCCGATCGTCATCGAGAACGTGCCTCGCCTGATCCCCGGCTGGACCGACCCCATTGCCGTCGGCCGCCACGCCTTTGGCGACCAGTACAAGGCGACCGACTTCCGCGTGCCCGGGCCCGGCAAGCTGCGCATGATCTGGGAAGGCGAGGACGGCCAGCGCATCGAGGAGGAGATATTCGACTTTCCGAGCTCCGGCGTCGCGATGGGCATGTACAATCTCGACGATTCGATCCGCGACTTCGCCCGCGCCAGCTTCAACTACGGCCTCGGCCGCGGTTGGCCGGTTTACCTGTCGACCAAGAACACCATCCTCAAAGCCTATGACGGGCGGTTCAAGGACATCTTCCAGGAGATTTTCGAGAGCGAATTCAAGCCCCAGTTCGACGAGCTGAAGATCGTTTACGAGCATCGGCTGATCGACGACCTTGTCGCGTCCGCCCTGAAGTGGAGCGGCAAGTTCGTCTGGGCCTGCAAGAATTATGACGGCGACGTGCAATCGGACATGGTCGCGCAGGGGTTCGGTTCGCTCGGCCTGATGACATCGATCCTCATGACTCCGGACGGCAAGACCGTGGAAGCCGAAGCCGCTCACGGCACGGTCACACGTCACTTTCGCATGCACCAGCAGGGCAAGGCGACTTCGACCAACCCGCTGGCGTCGATCTTCGCCTGGACCGGCGGGCTCAAGCATCGGGGCAAGTTCGACGACACGCCCGAAGTGACTCGCTTTGCCGAGACGCTGGAGCGCGTCTGTGTCGAAACGGTCGAGCAGGGCCAGATGACCAAGGATCTGGCCATCCTGATCGGCCCTGACCAGAGCTGGATGACGACCGAGCAATTCTTCGAGGCGATCCGCGCCAATCTTGAGAAAGCGATGGCTTCGGCCTGATGGCCAAGTCGCCCCGCCGCACCCCGAGAACATCCGCCAAGCTCGAGGTGCGGCAGGCGACGCCGCGCGACGTGCCCGGCATCATCGCGCTGGTCGACCGCGCCTACGACCGCATGCCCGGATACAGCCGCGGCATGGTTCGGGGGCAGATCAACAATTATCCGGAGGGCCAGTTCGTCGCGATCTACGAAGGTGAGATCGGCGGCTATTGCGCGACCATGCGGCTCGACGAGCGTATCGCGCTTGCTCCGCACAGCTGGGAAGAGATTACCGGGGACGGCTTCGGATCGCGCCACGATCCGACCGGAGACTGGCTCTACGGCTATGAGATGTGCGTCGATCCGGCGCTTCGCGGCGTCCGGATCGGTCAGCGATTATACGACATTCGCAAGGCGTTGGCCGAACGGCTCGATCTCAAAGGCATCGTATTCGGCGGGCGCATGCCAGGCTTTGCCCGTGCCAAGCGCCGCCTGAAAACACCGGAAGCCTATCTTGACGAGGTCAAGGCGGGGCGGATCAAGGATCCGGTGCTGACCTTCCAGCTTTCGAACGGCTTCGAGCCGCTCGGCGTGCTGCACAACTATCTGCCTGAGGACGCGCAGTCGGGAGGGTCTGCGGTCCACATGGTCTGGCGCAACCCGTACGTGAACCCGGACGAGCCGCCGCAGTTTCGAGTGCCGCGCGATGTCGAGAGCGTTCGTGTCGCCACCTGCCAATTCCAGGCTCGGGCGGTCCAGAGCTTCGAAGAGTTCATCCGGAACGTCGAATATTTCGTTGATGTCGCTGCGGATTACCGATCCGACTTCATCGTCTTCCCCGAGTTGTTCACCCTCCAGCTGCTCGCCTTCGAGCAGAGGGAGCTGACGCCGATGGAGGCGATCGACAAGCTGACCGAGCACAGCCCCAAGCTCGTATCCGAGCTGTCCCGTATGGCGCTGCGCTACAATGTGAACATCATCGGCGGATCGCATCCGACCCGGACCGAGGACGGTGACATCCAGAACGTCGCCTATGTGTGCCTGCGCGACGGATCGGTCCACGCGCAGGAGAAAATCCACCCGACGCCGAACGAGCGCTATTGGTGGAAGATCAAGGGCGGCAAGCGGATCGACGCGATCCAGACCGACTGCGGCCCGATCGGCGTGCTGATCTGCTACGATTCCGAGTTTCCGGAGCTTGCCCGCCGTCTGGTGGATGAAGGCGCGCGGATCATCTTCGTCCCCTTCTGCACCGATAGTCGGCAAGGCTACCTCCGCGTCCGCTATTGCAGCCAGGCGCGGGCGATCGAGAACCAATGCTACGTCGTCCTTTCCGGCAATGTCGGCAATCTTCCGAACGTCGAGAATATGGACATTCAATATGCCCAGAGCTGCATCCTGACGCCGTGCGACTTCCCGTTCGCGCGCGACGGCATAGCGGCCGAGGCGAGTGAGAATGTCGAGACGCTGACCATCTCCGACGTGAACCTCGCCGATCTCACCTGGGCGCGCGCCGAAGGCACGGTCCAGAACCTCGCCGACCGACGCTTCGACCTTTACCGGATCGCCTGGAACCCCAACCCGCCGGAAAGCCGGCCCGCGCCCTCTGTTCCTCGTACCGGGACCGATACGCCCGGTGGCGGCTGACATTCAGCGAAGCCTGGGGGCCCGGGCCGGAAGAGTCCCTGTGACTTGCGCGTACAGGAACGCCAGCCTGCGCTGGCATGACGATCTGAATCCGGCATAAGAGCCTCATGGCGGCCGAACTCAACTATGCCGGTTTCAAGGACACGCTCGTCATTCTGGGAGCGGCGGGGATCGTCATCCCGGCCTTCACCCGCTTTCGGATCAGCCCGATCATCGGCTTCATCCTGGTCGGGTTGCTGGTCGGCCCGGCCGGACTGGGCTCGTTGGCGGGCGCTTATCCCTGGCTCGATTATGTAACGATCACGGATCGCGCGGCGATCGAGCCCTTTGCGGAATTCGGGATCATCCTGTTGCTGTTCGGGATCGGGCTCGAGCTCTCCTTCCGGCGGCTGTGGACGATGCGGACCATGGTGTTCGGGGTGGGCGCGGCCGAATTGCTGATTTCCGCGCTGTTGCTCGCGCTCGGCCTGTTCATGTTCGGCCAGGGCTGGTCGGGCTCGTTCGCGCTAGGTCTGGCGCTGGCCCTGTCCTCGACCGCGATCGTACTGCCCCTCGTCGGCACCACCAGCCCGGTCGGCCGCTCCGCCCTGGGCATGTTGTTGTTCGAGGATCTGGCGATCGTCCCGATCATCTTCGCCCTAGGGGCGCTAGCCCCGTTCGCGGCGGCCGGCGGCTTTGGCGGTCTGGTCACCACCATGTCCCTTGGCGCACTCGTAATCGGCATCCTGCTCGTGCTCGGCCGCTTTCTCCTGCCGCGCCTGTTCGCCCAGGCGGCGCGAACCAAAAGCCCGGAACTCTTCCTGGCGGCAAGCCTGCTGGTCGTGATCGCCGCCAGCCTGGCTACGACCGCGGTCGGCCTGTCGCCGATCATGGGTGCCCTGCTCGCGGGCGTTCTCATCGCCGAGACCGACTATCACAGCGAAGTTGAAGTGATCACCGCGCCCTTTCGCGGGCTTGCGCTCGGCATCTTTCTGATCACCGTGGGAATGAGCGTCGACCTGCGGGTCGTCGCGGCGAATTGGGAGACGATCCTGTTCGCGATGGTCGCCGTCATGCTGGTCAAGACGGCCGTCACCGCCGCGTTTCTGGTCCTGCTTTCCGATGTTCGCAAAAGCGTCGCGGCCGAAGTGGGCGTGCTGATGGCCTCCCCGTCGGAGACGACCTTGATCGTCCTTTCGGCCGCGGCGGCGGCGCAGCTGATCAGCCCGGAGACCGCGGCCTTCTGGCAGATCGTCACCGCGCTTGGGCTGACGTTCACTCCATTGCTCGCCAAGCTCGGCCAGATCGCGGCGCGGCAGGTCGACGTCACCGCCGAGGTGGATCTGCCGGTGATCAGGCCGGGAGAAAAGGAGCCGGCGGCGGTCATCATCGGCTTTGGCCGAGTCGGCCGGCTGGTCGCCGAAATGCTGCAAACGCATGGCCGACCCTATCTCGCCGTCGATTCCAATATCGACACGGTGGCGGCATGCCGGCGCGAGGGCGTGCCGATCACTTTCGGAGACGTGTCCCGCCCGGAGCTGGTCGATCGGCTCAACCTTGGCCATGCCTCAGCGCTGATCCTGACGATGGACGATCCGGTGCTGACGGTCCGGCTCACCCGCAAGGTGCGTGGCTGGTGCCCCAACCTCACCATCGTGGCCCGCGCCCGGGATGCGGCGCATGCGGCCGAGCTTTACCGGGCCGGCGCCACCGACGCGGTACCGGAGACGCTCGAATCCTCGCTCCAACTGTCCGAAGCGGTGCTCGTCGATCTCGGCATGGCCATGGGCCCGGTGATCGCCTCCATCCACGAGAAGCGGGCCCAGCTTCGTGAGGAGATCATGAAGCTCGGCCAGCTATCCGAGCAACCGGAGCTCGGCCGGCGGCGCTTGCGGGACGCACTCCGGCCCTGATCAGGCGGCTACCACCTGCTGTTCGATCGCCGCGCGAACTGCCTGAAGCGCATCGGCAGCCCTGGCGCCATCCGGTCCGCCGCCCTGCGCCATGTCGGGTCGCCCCCCGCCGCCCTGTCCGCCCAGTTCGGCCACCGCCTTGCGAACGAGATCAACCGCGCTGAGGCGGCCGACCAGATCGTCGCTGACCCCCACCGCCACGGTGCCGCGCCCCTCGTTCACCGCCACCAGAGCGACCACGCCGGAGCCGACCCGCTTCTTGGCGTCGTCGACCAGGCCGCGCAGGCCCTTGGGGTCGAGCCCCTCGATCACCTGGCCGATGAAGCCGAGCCCGGCCACCTGCTCAGGACCCTGCGCGTCAGCCGCCTTGCCGCCGCCAAGCGCCAGCGCCTTTTTCGCTTCCGCCAGCTCGCGCTCGAGCCGTCGGCGATCATCCAGCAGCGCCGCGACGCGGGCAGGCACTTCGTCCGGGCTGCTCTTGAGCGCGGCCGCGGCCGCGCGCAGCTTCTCATCGCGGCTGTTGAGGTAGGCTCGGGCGGCATCGCCGGTCAGCGCCTCGACTCGGCGAACGCCGGACGAGACTGCGCTCTCGCCAAGCACCTTGAACAGACCGACCTCGCCGAGTGCTGATACGTGGGTGCCGCCGCACAACTCGACCGAATAGCGCCCGCCATCCGTGCCCATCGAGACGACGCGCACCTCATCGCCATATTTCTCGCCGAACAGCGCCATCGCGCCTTCCTCGATCGCCTCTTCCGGAGTCATCAGGCGTGTGGTGACGGGCGTGTTGGCCCGGACCTGCGCGTTGACGTCGTCCTCGACCGCGGTGAGCTCGCCGGGGCTCATCGCGCTTGAATGCGAAACGTCGAAGCGGAGCCGGTCGGGAGCCACGAGCGAACCTTTCTGGGCGACATGCTTGCCCAGCCGCTCGCGAAGTGCGGCATGCAGCAGGTGCGTCGCCGAGTGGTTGGCGCGGATGCCTGAGCGGCGGCCGCTGTCGATCCGGAGCTTGACCGGATCGCCGATCGCGACCGCTCCGCTCTCGATCCGGGCATGGTGGACATGGAGGCGACCGAGCTGCTTGGACGTGTCGCTAACGACGGCACGCAAACCATTCTCGTTGCTGATCTCTCCCGTATCGCCGAGCTGACCGCCGCTCTCCGCATAGAAGGGAGTCTGGTTGGTGACGATCAGGACGTCGTCGCCCTGTCCGGCCTCGTCCACGCGCGCGCCGTCCCTCACTAAGGCGACGACAGCGCCCTCGCCTTCCTCAGCCGTGTAGCCGGTGAACTCGGTGCCGCCCGCTTCCTCCGCGATGTCGAACCAGAGGTCGTCCGATGCCTTCGCGCCCGAGCCCTTCCAGGCTGCGCGAGCGGCGCGCTTCTGCTCGGCCATGGCGGCGTCGAAGCCCGCGCGATTGACCTGGAAGCCCTGCGCCCGCAGCGCGTCCTCTGTAAGATCGTAGGGGAAGCCGTACGTGTCGTAGAGCTTGAACGCGGTCTCACCGGCGAGCGTGTCGCCCGGCGTCATCGACGCCGTCGCCTCGTCGAGCAGCTTCAGGCCCTTGTCGAGAGTCTGGCGGAACCGCGTCTCTTCCTGCTTGAGCGTCGCCTCGATCAGCGGCTGGGCGCGGACCAGCTCGGGATAGGCCGCACCCATCTCGGCGACAAGTGCCGGAACGAGCCGGTGCATCAGCGGTTCGCTGGCGCCGAGCAGGTGCGCATGTCGCATCGCGCGGCGCATGATGCGGCGGAGCACGTAACCCCTACCCTCGTTCGCCGGCAGCACGCCGTCCGCTACCAGGAAGCTGGTCGAACGCAGATGGTCGGCGATGACGCGATGGCTGGGCTGCTGCGCACCGATAGCCCTGGTTCCGGTCAACTCCTCGCTGGCTTCGATCAGGTTGCGGAAGAGGTCAATTTGGTAGTTGGACGGAACACCCTGAAGCAGGGCGACCGCCCGCTCCATGCCCATGCCCGTGTCGACCGACGGCTTGGGCAGGTTGACCGTGCTGCCGTCGGCAAACCGCTCGAACTGCATGAAGACGAGGTTCCAGAATTCGAGGAACCTGTCGCCATCCTCGTCGGGCGATCCCGGCGGACCACCCGCCAGACTCTCGCCTTGATCGAAGAAAATCTCGCTGTTCGGACCGAACGGGCCGGTGTCGCCCATGGCCCACATATTGTCGGGATGACGGACGATCCGCTCTTCCGCGATGCCTGCGATCTTACGCCAGAGCGCGGCCGCCTCATCGTCGGTCGGGTGAACCGTCACCCACAGGCGATCTTTGGCAAAGCCGAGATCCTGCGTGATGAAGCGCCACGCATATCCGATCGCGCCTTCCTTGAAATAATCACCAAAGCTGAAATTGCCCAGCATCTCGAAGAAGGTGTGGTGGCGCGCGGTGTAGCCGACATTGTCGAGATCGTTGTGCTTGCCGCCGGCACGGACGCATTTCTGCGACGACGTTGCGGTCTGATATGGCCGGGACTCGAGGCCGGTGAAGACGTTCTTGAACGGCACCATCCCTGCGTTGACGAACATCAAGGTCGGGTCATTGTGCGGCACGAGGGGCGACGAGGGCACGATCTGGTGCCCGGCTGCCCCGAAATAATCGAGGAAGGAGCGGCGGATATCGTTGGTGGACGTCATGGTGCCGCGACTTAAGACAGCTGGCCAGGAGGGGCAAGCTGAGCGGCAGCCTCCTCAGTAGACGACGACCGAACGTATGCTCTCGCCCCGGTGCATCAGATCGAACGCGTCGTTGATCCGCTCCAGCGGCATCTTGTGCGTGATGAGCGGGTCGATTGCGATCTTGCCGTCCATATACCAGTCGACGATGCGCGGCACGTCCGTGCGGCCGCGTGCGCCGCCAAAGGCCGAGCCGGTCCACATCCGGCCGGTGACCAGCTGAAAGGGCCGAGTGGCGATCTCCTTGCCGCTTTCCGCGACCCCGATCACGACGCTCTTGCCCCAGCCGCGGTGGCAGCATTCCAGCGCCTGTCGCATCACGTCGGTATTGCCGGTGCAGTCGAAGCTGTAGTCGGCCCCGCCATCCGTCGCGTCGATCACCGCAGCGACGACCTTTTCGCGGCCAATCTCGTGGGGGTTGATGAAGTGCGTCATGCCGAACGCTTCCGCCATGGCGCGCTTGGCGGGATTGATGTCGATGCCGACGATCCGGTCCGCGCCCGCCAGGCGCGCGCCCTGGATCACGTTGAGGCCAATCCCGCCGAGCCCGAAGACGGCGACGTTCGCGCCCGGCTCCACGCCCGCGGTCCAGATCACGGCGCCGACCCCGGTCGTGACCCCGCAACCGATATAGAAGATCTTGTCGAACGGCGCGTCCTCGCGGACCTTGGCGACCGCGATCTCAGGCATCACCGTGAAGTTCGAAAAGGTGGAGCAGCCCATATAATGGTGAATGGTTTCGCGCCCGAGCCGGAAGCGGCTGGTCCCATCCGGCATCAGCCCCCGCCCCTGCGTTCCGCGGATCGCGGTGCACAGATTGGTCTTGCGGCTGAGGCACGACTTACACTGCCGGCATTCGGGCGTGTAGAGCGGGATGACGTGATCGCCGACTTCGACGGAGGTTACCCCCGGCCCGATCTCCCGGACGATGCCGGCGCCTTCGTGCCCCAGGATCGACGGGAAGATACCCTCCGAATCCTTGCCCTCCAGCGTGTAGGCATCGGTGTGGCAGATGCCCGTCGCCATGATCTCGACCAGCACTTCGCCGGCGCGCGGGCCGTCTAGGTCGACCTCGTGGATCTCAAGCGACTGGTTCGGGGCGACGGCAATTGCGGCTCTGGTCCTCATGCCGCCCCTCTAGGCCCGGGCTCCAGCCCCATCAACGGGCCCTTTCCCGCCCGCGCATTGCGTGTATCCTCCCCGCCTGTTGGAACGGGGGAAATGAAAATGCGGGGACGCGTGCTGGCTTTCGACTATCAACGCATGACTGGAGAGATTTCCGGGGACGACGGACAACGTTACCACTTCGCCAACTCCGAATGGAAGCCGCAGGCGCATCCGAGCGCAGGGCAGATCGTCGATTTCCAGACGGAGGGTGCCGAAGCTCGGGCGGTCTACACGATTGCGGGGGCAAGCCCGCTGGCCGGCGACAAGAACCGGATCGTCGCGGCCTTGCTTGCCTTCTTCCTCGGCGGGCTCGGCATCCACAAATTCTATCTCGGCAAGAACGGTGCTGGACTCACGATGCTGCTCTGCACATTGTTCGGAATCATCTTGCTGTTCATCCCGACGATCGTGATCGGAGTGATCGCGTTCATCGAGTTCATCATCTATCTCGTCACAAGCGACGAGGACTTCGAGGCGCGTTACGTCCGGGGCGATCGCGCCTGGTTTTGATATCAAGCGCTTAACGGCTGAAGCGCATTAGCTTTCTTCGATCGGCGAGCACCGCCCGCGCCGCATTATGCCCAGGCGCGCCGGTCACGCCTCCGCCCGGATGCGCGCCCGAGCCGCACAGATACAGGCCGGGAAGCGGCATGCGGTAATCGGCGTGGCCCAGCATCGGGCGGGCGGAAAAGAGCTGGTCGAGTCCCATCTTGCCGTGAAAGATGTCGCCGCCGACCAGGCCGAAGCGCTCTTCAAGATCGTAGGGGGACAAGGCCGAGCGTCCGATCACCGACCCGGCGAAGCCGGGGGCGTAGCGGTCCACCGCGTTGATAATGTGGTCGGCCGCCTCGTCCCTTCGGGCCGGCCAGCCGCCTTGCACCTGATAGGGGAAATGCTGGCAGAACAGGCTCACCACATGCCTTCCCGGCGGGGCGAGGCTGTCATCGAGAGTCGAAGGGATCAGCATCTCCACGATCGGCTCGCGCGACCAGCCCTGACGGCGCGCATCGAGAAAGGCGCGGTCCATATGGTCGAGGCTGGGCGCCATGATGATTCCGGCGGTCAGGTGATCGCCGGGATCGCGCAGGCTGGTGAAGCGGGGTAGCTCCGACAGGGCCACATTCATTCGAAATGTCGCGGATTCGGACGTCCAGCCCGACATGCGGTGGGCGATCTCCGAGGCGACGGCGCCGTCCGGAAGCAGACGATCGAACAACAGCTTGGGGTTGACGCCCGCCACGACTGCCCTGGCGCGCCATGCCTTTCCTCCGCAGACGGCGCCTACTGCCCTACCCCGCTCGACGATGATCTCCTCGACCGGAGCTTCGAGGGCGATCTCCACGCCCTCGCCGCCGCACGCTTTCGCCATCGCCTGGGTGATCGCGCCCATGCCGCCGACCGCGTGCCCCCAGGCGCCCGGGACGCCCGCCGCCTCTCCGAACAGATGATGGAGCAGCACATAAGCGGAGCCCGGCGTCTCCGGACTCGCATAGTTGCCGACCACCGCGTCGAACCCGAACAGCGCCTGGACGATATCCGTGCGGAAGTAGCGGCGAAGAATGTCGGCCGCGCTCTTGGTGAAGAAGTCGAACAGCAGCCTTTGCTCGTCCAGGCTCTGCCGCCCGACGCTGCCGACCAGCTGCAAAAGCGCGAGCAGGTCAGACGGACCGCCGCCGGCGTTGGGGGGTGCGCGCAGCAGCCAGCTCTTGAGGACGCGGATCACGCCTTCGAGATCGCGCGCGTAGCGGTCATAAGCCTCCCCATCTTCGGGAGAGTGCCGGGCGATCTCCGCTCGGGTCAGGCCGTCACGTCCTGCAAGCAGATGCTCGTAGCCGTAGGTCGGCAGGAAATTGTCCATCTTGCGCAGCACGACGCGCAGACCGTGCTCGTACAGCCTCATGTCGCGGATGACCTTGGGATTGAGGAGGCTGACCGTGTAGCTCGCCGTCGAGTTGCGAAACCCGGGCGCGAACTCCTCCGTCACCGCCGCCCCGCCGACGATGTGGCGCCGCTCCAGAATCTTGACCTTCAGCCCGCGTGAGGCGAGATAGAAGGCGCAGACGAGGCCGTTATGGCCGGCGCCAATGATGAGGACGTCGGACATCTGTTGCGAGTTGCCTGACAGCCGAGCTCTTGTCATCCCCGCGGAAGCGGGGACCCAGCTTTCTTGTTAAGAGCAGGACCGCCACCAGGCTGGGTTCCCGCTTCCGCGGGAGTGACCAGCCGGTGATCAGCCATAATCGCCGCGACCGGCGTGGGGCTCTTCCTCGTTTTCCAGTTCGCGGACCGCCTCGTCCGACAAATCCTTGAGGCTGTTGCCCTGCCCCGGCCCACCGGCGCTGCCCTCCGCCATGCCGCCTTCGGCGCCGCCCGCCGCATCGTCCGGAGTGGGTTTGTTATCGGCCATGTCGCATCTCCTCGGGGTTCGAACGAGCGGCTGCGCCGCAATATCCTCAGCCGGGAAGCCGCGCCTTCGGAAAACCGCCCCAGGTCGCGTCATAATCCCTCTGGAGAGCCTCGCATCCGAGCGCGTAGTCGGTCGGGCGAAACGGCCAGCAGCTTTCGACCATGAAAGCCATCGTGCCCTCGATCTTGTGCGGCTTGAGCTCCGCCTCGCTCGCCCCCTTCCAGCTCGCCACGTCAGGGCCGTGGCCCGCCATCAAGTTGTGGAGCGACAGCGCGCCCGGTGCGAAGCCCTCGGCCTTGGCGTCGTATGCGCCGTGGATCAGGCCCATGCACTCGCTCATCACGTTGCGGTGGAACCAGGGCGGGCGAAACGTATCCTCCGCCACCATCCATCTCGGCGGGAAGATCACGAAATCGGCGTTGGCCCGGCCCGGCACGTCCGAGGGCGAGGTCAGCATCGTGAAGATGCTCGGGTCCGGGTGATCGAAGCTGACCGTCCCGATTGTGTTGAAGCGGTGCAGATCGTAGCGCCAGGGCGCCAGGTTGCCGTGCCAGGCGACCACATCAAGCGGCGAATGATCGAGTTCAGTTACCCAGAGCGAGCCCATATATTTCTGGATGAGCTCGACCGGGCCGTCGCGATCCTCATAGGCCGCGACCGGCGTCTCGAAATCGCGCGGATTGGCGAGCCCGTTGGAGCCGATCGGCCCGAGGTCGGGCAGCCGGAACAGCGAGCCATGATTCTCCGCGAAATATCCGCGCGCTTCCCCGTCCGGCAGCAGCACGCGAAAACGCACGCCGCGCGGCACGGAGGCGACCTCGCCCGGCGCGATCTCGATGCGGCCCATTTCGGTGAGCAGCGTCAGCCGGCCCTGTTGCGGAATGACGAGGAGCTCGCCATCCGCATCGACCAAGAAGCGGTCCGCCATGTCGCGATTGGCGCGGTAGATATGGACGGCGACGCCCTCCAGATCCTCCGGTGATCGGTTCGCCACCATGGTGACGATGCCATCCACGAAGTCGGTCGGCTCGGCCGGGATGGCAAGCGGGCTCCAGCGAAAGCGATTGGGCGGCAAGTCGCCTTTGCAGGTGCCGGGCGCGAACAGACTGGCGCCTTCGTAGCGACGGTATCGCGGATGCTCGGCCGAGGGACGCATCCGATAAAGCCAGGAGCGTCGGTTCTCGTGTCGGGGGGCGGTGAAGGCGGTGCCGCTCAACTGCTCGGCATAGAGGCCGAACGCCGGCCGCTGCGGTGAGTTGCGGCCGACAGGCAGCGCACCAGGAACCGCCTCGGTGGCGAAATGGCTGCCGAAGCCGGTCATGTAGGAGTTTGCTGCCATTCCCCGAATCCCAAACACCGCTCGCTCAGGCTGAGCACGTCGAAGCCCTGCCCTTCTCTTCGGGCTCAAGCAAGAAAGGACAGCCGTTCGGCCAGCTCCGGGTAAGCGGTGGCATGAGGGCAAGTTCTCCGCGATCGAAGCACCGCTTCGATCGGCATCATTTCAGCAGCACCAGCTCCTCCGCCATCGTCGGGTGGATCGCGACCACGTCGTCGAACGCGCTCTTCTTCAACCCAGCCTTTACCGCAACGGCGGCGGCCTGCAGGATTTCGGGGGCATCCGGTCCGATCATATGCAGCCCCACCACCTCATCCGTCTCGCCGTTGACGATCATCTTGTAGAGCGCGCGCTCGTTGCGGCCGGCGAGGACGTTCTTCATCGGGCGGAAATCGGCGGTGTAGGTCTTGATCGAGCCGACCTTGTTGCGCGCCTGGCCCTCGGTGAGGCCGACTCCGGCCATCGGCGGGTGGCTGAACACGGCCGAGGGAATGTTCTCGTAATCGACCCGGGTCGGCTTGTTGCCGAACATCGTGTCGGCAAAGGCCTGGCCCTCGCGGATCGCGACCGGCGTCAGCTGGACGCGGTTGGTGACGTCGCCGACCGCATAGATGCTGACGACGCTCGAGCGATTGTCGGCGTCGACGACGATCGCGCCCTGATCGTCGAGGGTGACGCCGGCGCTGTCGAGGCCGAGCTGGTCGGTGTTCGGGCGGCG
>NZ_DASVTH010000038.1:0-44488 GCF_036387615.1 Allosphingosinicella sp. | reverse complement strand
CGTTCGACGAGGCTCGGGGGGTCCACGGCCCGATCGACATCCTGATCGTCAACGCCGGCGCGGGGGACAGCGCGCCATTCGGCCGAATCGCACGCGATGACTGGGACAGGCTTCTCGCGGTCAATCTCACCGCGGCTTTCGACTGTGCTCAGGCGGCGCTTCCGGATCTGCTCGCAAGCTCTCACGGCAGGCTGGTGTTCGTGGCTTCGGTCGCCTCGTTGCGCGGAGTGCCCTATGCCGCACATTATTCCGCCGCCAAACATGGCCTCCTAGGATTGATGCGCTCGCTTGCGGCCGAGTTCGCCAGAACCAGCCTGACCGTGAACGCGGTCTGCCCGGGTTTCGTGGATACGCCGATGACCGACCAGTCGGTCGCGCGCGTGGCCGAGAGAACCGGACGAGCGTGGGAGAGCGCCCGCGATGCGATCGCGCACATGAACGCGAACGGCCGGCTCGTGCATCCCGATGCGGTCGCCACGATGATCCTGAGCTTGTGCCTACCGCAAAGCCAGGATGTGAACGGGGCCGCTGTGACGATTGACGGGGGTACGTCCGCATGAGCCTCGACCCGACAAGCTTCCAGCCGGAGCATTTCCTCTGGGCCTTCAAGGCCGGCGTGGCGACGATCACGCTGAACAGGCCGGAGCGCAAGAACCCGCTCACCTTCGACTCCTATGCCGAGTTGCGCGACGCTTTCCGCGCGCTGGTCTACGCGCCGGAGGTCAAGGCGGTCGTGATCGCCGGCGCTGGCGGAAATTTCAGTTCGGGCGGAGACGTGCACGAGATCATCGGTCCGCTTACCGAGATGAGGATGCCCGGCCTGCTCGCCTTCACGCGCATGACCGGCGATCTCGTCAAGGCGATGCGCGCCTGCCCGCAGCCGATCGTCGCCGCCCTGGATGGCGTCTGCGTCGGCGCAGGTGCGATCGTCGCTATGGCGTCGGACATCCGCCTTGCAACGCCCGCCACAAAGACCGCCTTTCTATTCACCCGCGTTGGGCTTGCCGGCTGCGACATGGGCGCTTGCGCGATCCTGCCGCGGATTATTGGCCAAGGCCGTGCGTCCGAACTCCTCTTCACCGGCCGCGTGATGAGCGCACAAGAAGGCGAGCGCTGGGGATTTCACAACCGGCTCGTTCCGGCCGAGACGCTTATGGATGAGGCGCAGGAGCTGGCCCGTGCCCTCGCCAGCGGCCCCAACTTCGCGCATGGAATCACGAAGACGCAGCTCAACATGGAATGGGCGGTGAGTCTGGACGTCGCGATTGAGATGGAGGCGCAAGCGCAGTCGATCTGCATGGCCACGGAAGACTTCCGCCGCGCGTTCGAAGCTTTCGCCGCCAGGCGAACGCCGGAGTTCCAAGGTGATTGAGCAGCGGTGAGCGATCTCACCTTTCTCGACTGGCCGTTCTTCGATGAGAGCCATCGACAGCTCGCTCTGGAGCTGGAGGCTTGGTGCCGGTCCGAGCTGCCGGAAGGGCATGACGAGCAGGATGTCGATCTCGAATGCCGCACGCTGGTCCGGTCGCTCGGAGCCGGCGGGTGGCTGCGCCACTGCGTGCCCGCGGCTTATGGCGGGGCCCACGAGAAGCTGGACGTACGCTCGCTCGCGCTGATCCGCGAGACGCTTGCCCGACATAGCGGCCTCGCCGACTTCGCCTTCGCCATGCAGGGGCTCGGCTCAGGCACGATCAGCCTGTTCGGGTCGGAAGCGCAGAAGAATCGCTATCTTCCCGCCGTAGCGCGCGGCGAGAAGATCGCGGCTTTCGCCCTTACCGACCCCAGCTCCGGCTCCGATGTCGCCAGCATGGAGACGCACGCGGAGGCCGACAGCGGCGGCTGGCGTGTGAACGGCGCCAAGACTTACGTTTCGAACGGCGGCATTGCCGACTTCTATGTCCTGTTCGCCCGCACCGGGGAGGCGCCTGGCGCGAAGGGCATTTCCGCCTTCCTGGTCGATGCCGACACGCCCGGCCTCCATGTCGCGGCGCGCATCCGGGTGATCGCGCCCCATCCGCTCGCCACCCTGCACTTCACCGACATGGCCCTTCCCGCCTCCACCCTGATCGGCGAGGCCGGCCGCGGCTTTGCCCAGGCGCTGGCGACCTTGGACGTGTTTCGCACCACCGTCGGCGCCGCGGCGCTCGGCTTTGCACGCCGCGCGCTGGACGAGGCCACCCGCCGCGCCGTGTCCCGGCGGCTTGGATCGGGCACGCTCGCCGACAATCCGGTGACGCAAAGCAAGCTTGCCGAGATGGTGCTGGATGTCGAAACGTCCGCCCTGCTCGTCTACCGCGCCGCCTGGCTGCGGGACGTCAAGGACCAGCGCAACAGCCGCGAGGCCGCGCTCGCCAAGCTACACGCCACCGACAGCGCGCAGACCGTGATCGACAAGGCCGTGCAGATTTTCGGTGGCCTCGGGGTCACGCACGGAGTGCCCGTCGAAAGCCTCTATCGAGAAATACGCGCGCTGCGGATCTACGAAGGTGCGTCCGAGGTGCAGAAACTGGTGATCGCCCGCGCGCACCTTGCCGGCTATCGCGGATGAGGGCGCTGCTTCCGCCCGGCTGGCCGCGCCCGAAAGGCTATTCGAACGGCATATCCGCCCGGGGTCGCCTGATCTTCACTGCCGGCATTGTGGGCTGGGATAATGACGAGAGGTTCACCGCGGAGGACATGGCCGGCCAGTTCCGCCAGGTTCTCGTCAACACGCTTGCCGTGCTGGCCCAGGACGGCGCAGGGCCGGAGCATGTCGTGCGCATGACCTGGTATGTCACTGACCGGGACGAATATGTGGCGAGCCTCGCGCAGATCGGGGCGGCCTATCGGGAACTGCTTGGCCGCAACTATCCGGCGATGGCGGTGGTGGAGGTTAGCCGCCTGGTCGAGCCCGCCGCGCGCATCGAGATCGAGACCACCGCCGTGGTGCCGGAACCGTGACCTATGACAGCTTCGTCCGTGATCGCCTGCCGGCTCCAGAGGCGCAGCCGGAGTTTTCGTTCGACCTTCCCGAGCTGCGCTACCCTGAGCGCCTCAACGCCGCGGTCGAGCTGATCGATCGCGCCGTGGCGGAAGGTGACGGCGACCTCCCCGCCGTCATCAACGCGCACGGGCAGTGGAGCTACGCCCAGCTCAAGGACATGTCCGACCGGATCGCTCGACTGCTGGTCGAGGAGGAGGGCTTGCGGCCGGGCAATCGCGTTCTGCTGCGCGGCCCGAACGGAGCAACCTTGTTCGCTGTCTGGCTCGGCGTGCTGAAGGCCGGCGGGATCGTCGTCGCGACCATGCCGATGCTTCGCCCAGCCGAGATCGCCACGGTGCTGGAGCGGGCGCAGATCAGCCACGCCATCGTCGACAGCCGATACATCGGGGACTTCCGCGACGGGGCTGCATTGGCCGGCACCGTTCGCTCGCTGCTCCGCTATGACGGGGATCATGGCCGCGGCGATCTCGAAACGCGGATCAGCGCGCTCGCGCCCAGCTTCCAGCCGGTCGAAACGCGCAGCGACGATCCGGCGCTGATCGCCTTCACGTCAGGCACAACCGGGCGGCCCAAGGGCTGCGTCCAGTTCCACCGCGACATCCTCGCCCCGGCCGACGCATTCGCGCGCCACATCCTGAAGCCCGAGCATGGCCGCCGCTGGGCATGCTCGGCGCCGATCGCCTTTACCTTCGGGCTCGGCATGCTGCTCATCTTCCCGTTCCGCTTTCGCGGCACGGCCGTCACGCTGGAGCAAGCCACACCCGCCAGTCTGCTGGAAGGGATCGAGCGATACGGAGTGAACGTCCTCGGCACCGCGCCGACTGCCTACAAGGCGATGCTGGGCCAGTTGAACGGGCGCAACATCAGCAGCCTCACCACCTGTGTCTCCGCCGGCGAGCATCTGCCAGCCGCGGCTTGGACCGCCTGGCACGAGCGCACCGGCCTCAAGATCGTCGACGGGATTGGCGCCACCGAGATGATGCACATCTTCATCTCCGCGTCGGAGGGCAACGTCCGGCCAGGCGCGACCGGCAAAGCCGTGCCGGGCTATCGCGCCTGCGTGCTGGGGGACGACGGAGTTCCGCTGCCCCACGGCACCGGACGGCTTGCGGTCAAGGGTCCGACCGGCTGCCGTTATCTCGATGACGCACGTCAAGCGAGCTATGTCCAGGGCAGCTGGAACGTCACCGGGGACACTTACCGCCAGGATGAGGACGGCTATTTCTGGTATGTTGCACGCTGCGACGACATGATCGTGTCGTCCGGCTACAATATCGCGGCTCCGGAGGTGGAGAACGCCCTGCTTTCCCATCCTGCCGTCCAGGAATGCGCGGTGATCGGCGCGCCTTGCGAGGAGCGCGGGCAACGCGTGAAAGCCTTCATCGTCGCCTCCCCTGACCATGCGCCTGGCGAGACCCTGGCCGAGCAGCTGAAAGCGCATGTGAAGGCCGCAATCGCGCCCTACAAATATCCGCGCGAGATCGAGTTCGTCAGCGAGTTGCCGAGGACAGCGACCGGCAAGTTGCAGCGGTTCGCGCTGCGCGAGCGCGCTCAGAAGGGATAGGACGGCGCCGCGTGCTTGACCGTCAGCCACTGCCAGCGGGTGAACGCGTCCCAATTGGCGGGCCCGCCGTGGGAAGATCCGTTGCCAGACGCGCCGGTCCCGCCGAACGGGGCATGAGCCTCATCCGCGACGGTCTGGTCGTTGACATGGCACAAGCCGACCTTGAGTTGCGCCGCGAATTCCAGAGCGCGCGCGCTTAAGCCCGAGATGATCCCGGCCGACAGACCATAGTAGGTCATGTTGGCAAGCTCGATCGCCTCCTCGTCAGTGCGATAGACGGTGATCGGCGCGACCGGCGCGAAAATCTCCCGTTCGAAAGCCGGCATTCCAGGCCCGACCTCGTCAAGCACCGTGGGGCGGAAGAACGCGCCGTCGGCCGTCCCGCCCGCGCGTAGCCTGGCACCCGCTCCCACGCTGTCGTTGACGATGCCCAGCGCCCGGTCGACCTGCCCTTGATCGATCAACGGCCCCAGCGCGACCTGCTCACGGAACGGATCGCCGACCGGCAAGCGGTTGGCCGTTTCGGTCAGCTTCTCGATGAAACGGGCGGCAAGGCTTGCGGGGACGAGCACGCGGCCGGTCGCCATGCAGATCTGACCCTGATGCAGGAACGCGCCCCAGGCGGTGTTCGAGACCGCCAGATCGAGGTCGGCATCGTCCAGGATGATGAGTGAGTTCTTGCCCCCAAGCTCGAGGCTCACCTTCTTGAGCCGCTCCCCGGCAAGCGCGCCGATCCGCCGGCCCACTGCGGTCGATCCGGTGAAGGAGATCATCGCCACATCGGGATCGGTGACCAGCGCCTCCCCCGCCTCGGCGCCTCCGGGAAGGACGTGCAGCAATCCATCCGGCAGCCCCGCTTCCTCGAAGGCACGGGCAATGATCATGCCGCCGACGACCGGCGTGCGCGGGTCGGGCTTCAACACCACGGCATTGCCTACCGCGAGCGCGGGAGCGACGGCGCGCATCGATAGGATCATCGGGAAGTTGAATGGCGAGATCACGCCGACCACCCCGTGCGGCAATCGCCGTGCAAGGCTGGTGACTTTGTGCTCGCTGGGCAGCACCAACCCGCGGGGCTGCGTCACCATGGCCGCCGCCTCGTAGATTTCCGCGATCGTGAGCTTGAGTTCGACGGCCGCCTTGGCCGGCACCGAACCGGTCTCGCGGACAATCCACTCCTTCACCTGATCGGCGTTCGCCTCGAGAAATCGGGCGGCCCGGCGAAAAATGGGCGCGCGCTCGGCGAGCGGATACTCAGCCCACTTCGCCTGCGCCGACTTGGCTTGGGCCGCCCCATCCCGCACGTCAGTGGCCGACGCGCTTGCCACCTCGCCGAGGCTGATGCCGGTTGCAGGCTCCTTGACCGGCAAGGTCCCGCTCTGCCCGCTCGTCCAGCCATTGCTGAACAGCTTCCCGCTCCATTTTTCGGGCTCGAGACCGAGCAGCGTTGGAATCATTTCCCGTCACTCCGACGCATCGTCCTGTCTCTGCGAAGCCCGCAGCGATCAAGCTAGCCGAAGCGCCTGCCGGACCGAAGCCGGAAGCGCAATCCAGCTCGTCGGCCGACCTCAACGGGGACGTGGAAACGAGGAACGGGAGCCCTTGTCCGGCAAGGCTGCTTGTCGCCTGCCCTCCTCAACCCGCGCAAGATCGAGCTCCGCCGCACGGACCGCCGCCTCGATCTCATTTGGCGAGGCATCGGGCATCTCGGCCGCGCTGCAGCCGGCCAGCAACAGAGCCGAGACCAGAGACATGCCGGTCGCCGCACGCCCGATGACGGGCGCCGACCCGAGTTTTTGAGACAGCCGGCTCACCACTTCATCGCCGCTGTGTGGCGGTGCGGGCGCCGCTGATGCTCCGGAGCAGGATTTCGAACTGTTCCGTCGTGAAGCCGGCCGTCAGGAAGCGCTTCATCTCGGATTTTGGCAGGACGTATCCACGGTGCCAGGCCAGCACAGCCAGTCTGCGAAGCGCCTCGAGCCGCGGGTCGGCCAGTTGGGGATTGCTGTGGGTTCCGAAAAGCCGTCCCATAGCGGTTGCGATCCGGCTTGGCTGGCCGAGGCTGCTGATCCGGTCGCGGCGGGCCAGCGCGACGACCGACCATTCCAGGGCGGACAAGCCGTCCGCCTGAGCAGAGGCTTGCTGCTGGGGGATCGCAAAGCCGGACTGCCCGAGGGTTGCCGGATAAGCATTCGCCAGATCGAGATAAGCCATGTCGTGTCTCCTGCTGAGCGCTGTCGAGGGCAAGAACCGCCGGTCGGGAAAGCACGACTTTCCCGAGGCGTAAGTTGATGGACGGGTGTCTTTGCCTGGCAGGTCTGCCCGCCAGCACTACTTTTAGGGGCTGAACCTTGGGGTCACGCGCCGTCGGCTGATCATTGTCTTCCCCGTGCTGTTGCCCGGCGGCATGCCAGTCGATCTTCCATACCGATTGGTATAGAAGCAGCAGCTCAGCACGTCAAGAGATATATACCGTCTGGTATCTAAAAAAATCAGCGAGTGGGCCAGACCTGCAGGCTCGTTTCCACCAGCAACCGCAGCTGATCGCATGACGCTCCGGCGCCCGCCTGAAGCGACAGGCCCTGGAGGAGCGCCAGCAGATATCTTGCGAGCCCCTCGGCCTCGAGGCCCTCGGGAAGCTCACCGTCCTGCCGCGCCCGCTCGAAGCGTTGCACCAGCGCTCGCTGCGAAGATGCTCTTCGCGCGATGATGTCGGACCGGAGACCTTCGGCTTCCGCTCCGCACGCGACGCTGCTGATGACCCCGAGACAGCCCTTCGGATCGCACGAACTGCTCTGCATCTCGAGCGCCCCGAACAGCAGGCGCTCCGCAACGCCGCGCGCCGTCGGCGCTTCAAGCGCGGTCCGCATGTAGCCGAGCTTTTCCCGTTCGTAGAGATCGAGCGCCTTGCGGAAGAGCGCCTCCTTGTTGCCGAAGGCCGCGTAAAGGCTGGGCTTCGTGATCCCCATCGCCTCGGTGAGCTCGGCCATTGACGCGCTCTCGAAGCCACGCTGCCAGAAGACGCGCAGCGCGGCCGCCAACGCTTGGTCCACATCGAACTCGCGCGGGCGGCCCTTCGCGGCCGGGGTGGCGACGGTTTCCATAACGCTCGGTATATAAGCGCAGCGTGCGGCGCCGTCCACCTGGACCAAGACTCCAACCGATCCCCTGCTCGGCCGAGCGACGGGGCAGGTCAAAGGGAATCGGTCAGACAGAGCTTAGCGGGGTCTAAAAATGGTGGGCGTGGCAAGGATTGAACTTGCGACCCCTGCGATGTCAACACAGTGCTCTACCACTGAGCTACACGCCCACGGTGCGCGCCTTAGCCGGGGCTCGCCGGGTCCGCAAGACCGCTCAAAGGCGGCCGTGCATGTCCTCGGTCTGGAACAGGCGGTCCACTTCGGCGACCAGATCGCGCAGGTGAAAGGGTTTGGACAGCACCTTGGCCTGCGGCGCCGCCCGGCCGGCCTTGAGCGCGACCGCGGCGAAACCCGTGATGAACATGACGCGCATGTCGGGCGCGATCGCCGCCGCTTTCTGGGCAAGCTCGATCCCGTCCATTTCGGGCATGACGATGTCGGTCAGCAGGAGATCGAAGCTGTCCCGCTCCAGCAAGGGGATCGCCGCCGTGCCGCGATCAACCGCGACTACAAGGTATCCGACCCGTTCGAGCGCTCGGGACAGATAAAGGCGCATCGATTCGTCGTCTTCAGCAAGAAGAATTCTGATCATCGCACCTCTCAGCGCCCGGTGGCGGACTCGCGCGCCGCGGAAGCCCCCTTATGCCGGAACCGCTTAAGATATTCCAGCAAGCCATCCGGGAAAGTTGCCGCCGCCAGGCCGATTGCGGGACATTTTGCGTGGGCGTAACGTTACGCCGCCGATGCCCGACTCCCCAGCCGAACCGCCGTTCCTGCGCGTGGGACCGGAAACGCCGATTTCGCCGGTGGTGCTGTCGGTTCCCCATGCCGGGCGCGCCTACGCGCCCGACCTGCTCGGCGCATCGCGCGTGCCACTGGAAACGCTCGAATTACTGGAGGACCGGCTCGTCGACCGGCTGGTCTGGCGGGCGCTGGCGAACGGCGCCAGCGCGCTGATTGCCCTGCGTCCTCGCGCGGAGATCGACCTCAATCGCGACGAGCGCGAGATCGACCCGGCGATGGTGGCCCCGCCCCCATCCTCGCGCGCGCTGCTCCAGTCGCAGCGGACGCGCGGAGGACTTGGCCTGGTACCGTCGCGAATCAGCGGCGCCGGCGCGATCTGGAACCGGCGCATCTCGGCGGCCGAGCTTTCCCGCCGCATCTCGGAGGTGCACCGCCCCTATCACCGCGCGCTGGGAAATCTGCTCGACGAGACCCGCGCCCGCTTTGGCATCGCGATCCTGCTCGACTGTCATTCCATGCCGCCGCGCGCAGGCGGTACCGCGGCCGAACAGGCCGGCGTAGTTCTGGGCGATCGCTACGGGACCAGCATCGCCCCTGAATATGTGGATGCGGCAACCGCCGCGGCGCGCCGGTTCGGGTTCAAGGTCGCGCGCAACGAGCCCTATGCAGGCGGCTATGTGACCCAGCGCCATGGCCGCCCCGTCGAAGGCGTCCATGCACTGCAGCTGGAAGTGGACCGCTCGCTCTACCTGGACGAGAGCTTGCGCGCGCCCGGCCCCGGGTTCGATACGATCGCCGGCCTGATCGCCGCCATCGCTTCCGCGCTCGCGGCCCGGGCGCTGAATCCGCCCCACGCGCTCGCCGCGGAGTAGCGCAGGCAAAAAAAAGCCACCTCGCAAAACCGCGAGGTGGCCAAGGTTCAGGGAGGAACGCCCCGAAGGGCGTAACGCGCTACGATAAGGGGGGAAACCGCAGCGCGCAGTGATAACTTAAGTGGGACCCTAGTAGTTTCAAGTGCTTGAGGCGGGCGGGGCCTTCCGCACGGCGAGCCGATCAACTGGAGACCACCAGCCGGTAGCCGCAGTCGTAAGCATCCAGCTTGAGGAGTGCTGAATGGCGTTCGGCCCAGGCGCCGCTTCTCAGGTCCTGCTCCAGCAAGTTCAACGCGTTCGAGATATCCCCAATCTTCCAGAACGAGGAAATCGCTGCCCTTATCCGGGGGTCGAGATAAGCCGCCGGCCGCCGCCAATAGGCGCAGAGAAAGCCGTCCGTGCAATCGTGCGGAATAGGCACTGGCGTGACATCCACCACTCCCAGCCACCGCCCGTAATCGTCGATTCTCGGCATCTGCGCTTCATCGAGCGTGACCAGTTCCGGGAAATAGTCTGCAAGCCACAAGCCGCGGAACGAGGGATCGTAGGTCAAGATGACGATCGGGCCTCGCGTCACCCGGCGCATCTCCTGCAGACCTTTCGCCTGGCCGGACCAATGATGAACGGTGAGGATCGCCATCGACGCATCGAAGCTGCCACTTTCGAACGGCAGAGCTTCCGCCCGCCCCTGAACGATTTTTGCAGCGGAAGGCGGACGCTGCCGGATCATCTCCAGCGAGGGTTCCAACGCCGTAACCTGCCGGTCCACAGGCTCATACGAGCCTGCTCCGGCACCGACGTTCAGAACGGTTCTTGCATCACCGAGCGCGTTTCCGATCAAGGCGCCGATGCGGGGATCGGGCTTCCTGAGCTCGGAATAGTTCACTCCGATCAGATCGTAGTAACTGGTCATGGCGCGGCATATCGCGCCCTGACCGGCTCGTCACCCGAACCAAAGCTTGCGCGAAGGAACGTCGCTCCTGGCGAACCTTGAGGAGGAGGAAGAAAGCCGCTCGACTAGCAGCCCTACGCGTCGGCGAGAGCAGGCGCCGCCGCGCCGAGTTGCGGTCCCTTGCCCTGCTGAACCTGCTTGGCGAATATCTCGCGGACATGCGGCATCGAGAAGAGATGCGCCATGACCAGATGCAGGATCCCGTTCTGGTTGATCTTGCGAAGCGTGTCCCCGCGCATGTCGCGCATCTTCTCTTCGCCGACCATTCTGAAGCCGCGATAGATGAAGGGCTGGGCCGCGTCGCCCGGCTGGATCGAAACTTCGCCGTCGATCAGCAAGTCGAGGTCGGTCAGCTCCTTCATGAACTGGTTGGTGCGCTGCGCGGAAAGCTCGAACTCCTCGCAGAACTTCAATATGTTGTTGGTCGTCTCGCTGGTCTGGCCGTTGTCGAACAGCGGCTGGCCTTCCTCGAAATCGCCGACGAGCCCGCTGGTCGGATCGAAGCAGAGCGACAATTCCTCGGCCTCGGGGCGCAGCCGCGCGAGCATGAACGGATAGCGGCGGATATAGGCGGGAATGTAGGTCTCGCCGAGCAGCTTGCCCTGGTCGTCCACGAACACGTTGACGCCCTCGTTGAGCCCCATCAGCGCCAGCGGCACCGGATTGTCGCCGACCGAGAAGACGATTGGGTAGAAACGCTGGGCGGCGACGAACTCGTCCACCGTGATCGGAATTGCATGCGCTTGCGCAAGGAACGGCGCGGCATCCGCGGAGCGGGTCCGGTAATTGGGGTGAGCCGAGCTCGAGAGCGGCTCGAGATTGTTGTAGAAAAGCGGCAGTTGAGGCGCTTGGCTCGCCATGGTTGGCTATCTCCGTTTGGGTGGGGGCGGCCGCGAGCCGGCCCGTTTGTCGCGCGCCCGTCTATGGGCGAAGCGGCGCGGAGGCAAGGCTCCGCTGAGTTGGGCCGGGCGGCGGGACGAGCTTGCCCGGGTTCATGATCCCGTTCGGATCGAGCGCATCCTTGATCGCACGCAACACCTTGAGGCGCGCCGGCTCGCCGAGCCGGCCAAGCTCGGCAAGGCGCATCTGACCGATCCCATGCTCTGCCGAGATCGACCCGCCGGCGGCGACCACCAGATCGTGCACGAACGAGGTGATGATCGGGGCGTCATGCTTCATCCAGTCGGGCCCGGCCCCCTCGGGCGCGCGGACGTTGAAGTGGACATTGCCGTCACCAAGATGGCCGAAGGCGATCACGCGGGTGCCGGTGAAGCGAGCCTCCACCGCCGCCGCCGCCTCCACCATGAAGCCGGGCATCCCCCCGACCTCCACCGACACATCGTGCTTGGCTGCCGGTCCGTCCTTCTGCTCGGCTTCCGATATGCTGTCGCGAAGGCGCCACAAAGCGTCCGCCTGCCCCTCGCTGGACGCGATCACGGCGTCGCGCACCAGCCCGGCTTGCGAAGCTGCGTGGAGGGCTGCGGTGAGCGCCTTTTCGGGCGAGGGCGCGACCATCGGCGCAGTCGCCTCGAGCAGCACGTGCCAAGGGTGGGCGCCAGCGAGCGGCGCCCGTGTGTTCGGCACGTGCGCGAGCACCAGATCGAGCGCGGCACCCGGCACAAGTTCGAAACTCTCCACCGCCTCGCCCATGCTGGCCTCCAGCATCAGCAGCAGCTCCAGCGCCTGCCCCGGCGTGTCGAGCCCGATCCACGCGACGCTGCGCGACCCGATTGCGGGCACGAGCCGCAAGCTCGCCGCGGTGACGACGCCGAGCGTTCCCTCCGCTCCGATCAGCAGCTGCTTGAGATCATAGCCCCGGTTGTCCTTCTTGAGCGCGGACAGCCCCGAATAGAGCGTGCCGTCGGGCAGCACCGCCTCGATCCCCTGGACAAGGCCCCGCATCGTGCCGAAGCGCAGCACCTGCGTGCCGCCGGCGTTGGTGGAGATCAGCCCCCCGATTGTGGCCGATCCCTTGGCGCCCAGCGACAAGGGAAAGCGACGCCCCACGGCGCCGGCCGCCTCGTGCAGCGCGGACAGGATGACGCCGGCTTCGCAAACGGCGCTGTTGCTCGCCGCCGATATGGAGCGGACCTGGTTCATGCGTCTGAGCGAGAGCAGCAGCGCATCGCCGTCTCGGCTCGGCGTCGCCCCCGCCACCATGGAGGTGTTGCCACCCTGAGGGACCAGCGCGACCCGCTCCGCGGCACAGAGCCGCACGATCTGGACCACTTCTTCCGTGGTCGCGGGCGAGAGCAGGGCGGCCGCGCTGCCGCGATAGCGTTTTCGCCAATCTTCCAGCCAGGGGGCCATGGTGGCGGGGTCGCGGGTGAAGCCCTTCGGTCCGAGTCCCGAAGCGAGCCTTTCCAGCATTTGCAGGCGCGAGGAGGTCATGGCAGTCGATCCTAGCAGGGGCTCTTGCTCGGGCCAATTAATCGCTTGTTCAAGCAGCCCGGTGAATTCGCGGGGAAGATGAGGATCGATCGTTGATGGATTGGAGCGCTGCGGCGCTGATGGTGGCGGCGCTGGGCAATGCATCCGGTGAGGCGAGCGCTGCTTCGCCTATGCAGTTCGCGCAGTTGACGATCCGGCGCGAGATCATGATGCGGATCCCGATCCGGACGCGGCCCGACCCTGCAGCTGTCGCCAAGGAGAGCCGGTTCGAGTGGAAGGAGAAACGCGGCCCCAAATGCGTGCCGGCGCGCTCCATCATCGCCGCAACCGCGCTGAGCCAGAAGAGCGTCGACCTTGTTCTTCGGGACCGCACCCGGCTTCGCGCCCGGTTCGGACGGAACTGCCCCGCGCTCGATTATTATTACGGCTTTTACCTGAGTCCGAACCCGGACGGCCTGATCTGCGCCGACCGCGACGCGATTCGCTCCCGGGTCGGGGGCGAATGCGGGATCGACCGGTTTCGGGCGCTGCACGCGTCGTTGCGGGATTGACTTCGCGCCCGCCCGCGGCGCAAGTCACAGGCCTTGCGCCGCTGTTCGGCAAAGGCGTTTTGCGGACCTGACATGACTTTCGCTAATCTCGGCCTTTCAGACGAACTACTCCGCGCCGTCGAGGAATCCGGTTACAACGAGCCAACCCCGATCCAGCGCCAGGCCATTCCGTCGGTGCTGATGGGGCAGGACCTGGTTGGGATCGCCCAGACCGGAACCGGCAAGACCGCCGCCTTCGTGCTCCCGATGATCGACATATTGGGCGAGGGCAGAAGCCGCGCCCGCATGCCGCGTTCGCTCATATTGGAGCCGACGCGCGAGTTGGCCGCGCAGGTAGCCGAGAATTTCGAGAAATACGGCAAGTATCACAAGCTCTCGATGGCCTTGCTGATCGGCGGCGTCAGCATGGGCGATCAGGTCAAGGCGCTGGAGCGCGGTGTCGACGTGCTGATCGCGACTCCGGGCCGACTGATGGACCTGTTCGGCCGGGGCAATATCCTGCTCACCGGCTGTGGGCTGCTCGTCATCGACGAGGCCGACCGGATGCTCGACATGGGCTTCATCCCCGACATTGAACAAATCTGCACGAAGCTCCCGTCCAATCGTCAGACCCTGCTCTTCTCCGCGACCATGCCGGGGCCGATCAAGAAGCTGTCCGAGAAGTTTCTCAACAACCCCAAGCAGGTCGAGGCATCGCGCCCGGCCTCCTCGAACCTGTTGATCGACCAGCGGCTGGTTCGCGTCGACGCGCGCAAGAAGAAGGATGCGCTGGTCGAACTGCTGCGCGGTGACACGGTCAAGACCGCAATCGTCTTTTCCAACCGCAAGACGACGGTGAAGGAGCTCGCAACCAGCCTCAGGCGCTCAGGCTTTGCCGCCGGCCCGATCCATGGCGACATGGAGCAGGCCGACAGGATCAAGGAACTGGATCGCTTCAAGGCCGGCGAGATCAACATCCTTGTCGCTTCCGACGTCGCCGCGCGCGGCCTCGACATCAAGGGTGTCAGCCACGTCTTCAACTTCGACGTTCCCTGGCAGCCCGACGATTACATCCACCGTATTGGCCGCACCGGACGCGCCGGCGCGACCGGCGTCGCGATCACGCTCGCCACGGGCGGCGATGCCGATCAACTCGCCGCCATCGAAAAGCTGCTTGGCGCGCCGATCCCGCCGATGGAGGGGAGCCCCAAGCCGACGGAAAAGCCGGAGCCCGAAGCAAAGCCTCGCGAAGCCAAGCCGCGCGCCACCAAAGAAGAGCCGAAGGCGCGCGAGCCACGCCCCGAACGGGCTCGCCGGGCTGATCCCGTGCCTGAATCCAGGCCCGAGCCTCAACCGCGCCCGCAGCAGGTGGAAGCGGGCGATGAAGGCTGGAATGGTCCCGTCCCGAGCTTCCTCAGCTTCGGCCTGGGCAGCTGAACCCGGCCGCTTGTGCAGAGTTGCCGCGGCTCAAAAGCAGAGACTGGAAAAAGGCTGCCGTGCCGGTGACCCTTCTCTTCGCGCTGCTCATTGGTGCCGCGCTGGTCCAGACACCCGCCTCCGTCCCGGTGCAGGGCGTCGAGATCAAGGCCAGCTACCCGCATGACCCACAGGCCTTTACCCAAGGCCTGTTCTTCGCCGACGGCCACCTCTACGAAAGCACTGGCCTTCCCGGCCGATCGGACGTGCGCAAGGTGCGGCTCAGCGACGGCAAGGTGCTGCAATCGGTCAGCATTCCCGCCGATCAGTTCGGCGAAGGGAGCACGGTGTGGGGCAAGGAAATCATCAGCCTCACTTGGCAGCACGGGATCGCGCATCGCTGGGACCGCGCGAGCCTGCGCCGGACCGGCGCCTTCCGCTACCAGGGCGAAGGCTGGGGCCTCACTCAGGACGGGCGTAGCCTGATCCTCAGCGACGGCACCGCCGCGCTTCGCTTCCTCGATCCCGCCACGTTCAGGGAGCAGCGCCGGATCACGGTCACCGCGGCGGGGGCCCCGATCAGTCAGCTCAACGAACTGGAATGGGTGAACGGAGAAATCTGGGCCAACATCTGGCAGACCAGCCGCATCGCCCGGATCGACCCGGCGAGCGGACGGGTGAAAGGCTGGATCGACCTTTCCGCGCTCACCCGTCTCAACACCAGCGCCGATCCCGACCAGGTCGCGAACGGAATCGCTTACGAGCCGAAGTCGAAGCGGCTTTTCGTCACCGGCAAGCGCTGGCCGAAACTCTACGAAATCAAGCTGAAGCCCGCCTGATCTCAGGCCGCGCGTGCGCTCTCGCGAGCCGCGTAGCGGGCGTTGAACTCCCGAGCAAAGGCGGCAAGCCGTTGCTCAGCGATGGCGCTCCTCAGCCCCGCCATCAATGCCTGGTAAAAGAACAGATTATGCTCCGTCATCAGCATGGCGCCGAGAATTTCGTCCGAGCGGACCAGGTGGTGGAGGTAGGCGCGGGTCCAGGTCGCGCAGATCGGGCAGCCGCAGTCCGGATCGAGCGGCCCCTGGTCCTCGCCGAAGCGCGCGTTGCGGATGTTGAGCGGCCCGCCCCAGGTGAACGCCTGGCCGGTGCGGCCCGAGCGGGTCGGCAGCACGCAATCGAACATGTCGATGCCGCGCTGGACAGCGCCGACGATATCGTCCGGTTTGCCCACCCCCATAAGGTAGCGCGGCCGGTCCACCGGCAGCTGGCCGGGGGCGAAGTCGAGGCAGCCGAACATCGCCTCCTGTCCTTCCCCGACCGCGAGCCCGCCCACCGCATAACCGTCGAAGCCGATCTCCATCAGCGCATCGGCCGACGCCCTGCGCAGATCCTGATCGAGCGCGCCCTGCTGAATTCCGAATAGAGCCGCCCGCGCGGCATGCTCCTCGCCTCGATCGAACTCCTCTCGGGATCGTCGCGCCCAGCGCATCGATCGCTCCATCGCCCCGCCCTGCTCATCCCCGCTCGCGCTGGTCGGCACCAGCTGATCGAACGCCATGACGATGTCGGAGCCGAGCAGCCGCTGAATCTCGATCGAGCGCTCCGGGCTGAGCAGGTGGCGCGAGCCATCGAGGTGGCTCTTGAACGCCACTCCTTCCTCCGTGACCTTGGTCAGATCAGACAGGCTCATCACCTGATAGCCGCCGCTGTCGGTCAGGATCGGGCGCTTCCAGCCCATGAAGCGGTGCAGGCCGCCCAGCCGTGCGACCCGCTCCGCCCCCGGCCTCAGCATCAGGTGATAAGTGTTGCCGAGGATGATGTCGGCGCCGGATGCACGCACGTCGGCCGGCTTCATCGCCTTCACCGTCGCGGCGGTGCCGACCGGCATAAAGGCCGGCGTGCGGATCTCGCCGCGCCGCATGCTGATGTGCCCGGTGCGCGCTGCGCCGTCGGTGGCCGCGATCGAGAATTGGAAGCGGGGAGACACTTGGCGCGCCCTAATCACTAGGCCGGGAGAAGCAAGCTGGCGTCCCCATACGAGTAGAAGCGATATCCGCTCGCGATCGCGTGGGAATAGGCCGCCTGCATGCGCTCGCGGCCCATCAGTGCGGAAACGAGCATGAACAGGGTGGAGCGCGGCAGGTGGAAGTTGGTGAGGAGACCGGAGACGGTACGAAAACGGTAGCCGGGGGTGATGAAGATCGAGGTGTCGCCTTCAAACGCCTGGACGTCGCCCGCCTCATCGGCCGCGCTTTCCAGCAGGCGGAGCACGGTCGTGCCGACCGCGATCACGCGGCCGCCGCTCGCCCGTGCGGCGTTGATGCGCGCCGCCGCCGGCGCGTTGATCCGGCCCCATTCGGCGTGCATGCGGTGCTCGTCCGTGTCCTCCGCCTTGACCGGCAGGAACGTGCCGGCACCGACGTGCAGGGTCAGGGTTTCGGACGCAATCCCGTCGCCCTGCAGAGCAGCGAGCAATCCCGGCGTGAAGTGCAACGCCGCGGTGGGCGCGGCAACAGCTCCTTTCTCCCGCGCAAACATGGTCTGGTAATCGGACGCATCGCGCTCGTCCGCCGCTCGCTTGCCGGCGATGTAGGGCGGGAGCGGCATGCGCCCTGCCCGCTCAAGCAGCAACTCGACCGGCTCGTCGCCCTCGAAGCAAAGCAGCAGGCTTCCATCCTCGGAGCGATCGCTCGCGATCGCGGCGGCGCCGTGACCGAAGTCGATCCGGTCCCCATCCCGCACCCGCCTGGCGTTGCGCACGAAGGCCCGCCACTCGCGCGGCCCCTCCCGCTTGTGAAGGGTCGCTCCGATGCGAGCGTCGCCGCGACGGCCCTCCAGCTGCGCCGGGATCACCCGCGTGTCGTTGAACACCAGCATGTCGCCTGGCCGGAGCAGGCTCGGCAGGTCGCGGACATGGTGGTCGGCCATTCGTTCACCGTCGACCAGCAGCAGGCGCGCACTGTCGCGGGGGACCACCGGCCGAAGCGCAATCCGCTCTGGCGGAAGTTCGAAGTCGAAAAGCTCGACGCGCACGAAGCGCGGCCAATTACGGCTGGGTGGCGGGCGTCTGCGGCTGCGCGGCCGGAGGCGGCGCAGCAGGAGCCGGCGTTGTCGGCGGGACCGGAGCCTGGGCCTGCTCGACCGGAGCCGGCTGGCGCGCCATTGCGGCGGCAACTTCCTGCGGCGTCGGCGGCGGCCGGTTGTCGCTGCCGATAGAGGCCTTCACGATCCGCGACGGGTTGGCGGGCGGCTCCCCGCGCTCAATCGCGTCGACATATTGCATGCCGCTCACCACGCGCCCGAACACGCTATACTTGCCGTCGAGCGACAAGCGTGGCGCAAAGACGATGAAGAACTGGCTGTTGGCGCTGTTCGGATCGTCGGCCCGAGCCGCCGAGACAACGCCGCGCACATGCGGCAAGCCGTTGAATTCTGCCGCCATGTCGGGCAGCGGCGAACCCCCGGTTCCCGTCCCGGTCGGGTCTCCGGTCTGGGCCATGAAGCCCTCGATCACGCGATGGAACAGGAGGCCGTTGTAGAAGCCCTGCCGGGCCAGCGTCTTGACCCGCTCGACATGCCTGGGCGCGACATCCGGACGAAGCTGGATCGACACGCGGCCGCCGGTTGATAGGTCGAGGTGAAGGATATTGTCCGGGGTGAGGGCAGGAACCGCCAGCGGCGCCGATGGCACGGCGTTTTGCGCTGCTGCAGGGGCGCCAAACGAGAGCAGCCCCGCGACGAGGGCGACGACGATTTTCAGACGCATGTTTGTCCCTACCCCGGAAATGACCTGTAAACCTTTAGAGCAACGCCCCGTAAAGCCCAAATCCTGAATGGCTTATGATCCCTTGCGACCAATCCGTTCGACCCGAGCCTCAACATCCTGAGCCACCGCCGGTGTGACGAATTTGGCGATGTCGCCGCCATAAAGGGCGATCTCCTTCACCAGTCGCGAGGCGATCGGCTGGAGCGATACGTCGGCCATCAGGAATACGGTCTCAATCCGGTCGTTGAGCTGCTGGTTCATTCCCGCCATCTGATACTCATATTCGAAATCGGCCACCG
Source organism: Allosphingosinicella sp. (assembly GCF_036387615.1). Lineage (GTDB taxonomy): Bacteria > Pseudomonadota > Alphaproteobacteria > Sphingomonadales > Sphingomonadaceae > Allosphingosinicella. The sequence goes on along the minus strand of NZ_DASVTH010000038.1, from coordinate 25,831 downwards.
CGCGCAGGCCGCGCACGATCATGGAGGCGCCCTGCCGCTCGGCGAAGTCCATCAGCAGCGAATCGAAGCTCACCACCTCGATCTCGGCGCCCAACCCGGCGATCTCGCGGCGCACCATACCCATTCGCTCCTCGACGCTGAACATCGGCGACTTGGAGGGGTTCGTCGTCACCCCGATCACCAGCCGGTCGACGAGCTTGGCGCCGCGGCGGATGATATCCATGTGCCCCAGCGTGACCGGATCGAACGTGCCGGGATAAACTCCGGTACGCGTCATTTTGCCCTCGGCGCTCAATGGTCGCGCTCCACCGCGAAGCGTGCAATCGCCCGCAGCAGGTCCGCTTCCGGCCCATAGCTCCCCAGATACTGCACCGCCTGATCGGCCAGCAGCTTGGCCTGCCGGCGCGCACGCTCCGCGCCGAGCAGCGACACGAACGTCTCTTTGCCGCGCGCGCCGTCCTTGCCGACGCGCTTGCCCGTCTTGGCCTCCTCGCCCTCCGCATCGAGCAGATCGTCGGCGATCTGGAACGCAAGCCCGACATCGCGCGCGTAGCCCCGCAAGGGGCCGCGCCCTTCCGCCGGCACCCGCCCCATGATCCCGCCGGCTTCCAGGCAGAAGCCGATCAGTGCGCCGGTCTTGAGCTGCTGCAACCGCGTGACCGCGCCGAGGTCGAGCATCGTCCGTTCGGCGACAAGATCCATCATCTGCCCACCCGCCATTCCCGCCGGGCCCGATGCGCGGCCGAGTTCCGTAACCAGCTCCACCCGGACGAACGGATCTTCATGGGTCGCTTCGTCGGCCAGCAGCTCAAAGGCGAGCGCGTGGAGCGAGTCGCCCGCCAGCACCGCCGTGGCCTCGTCGAACGCCTTGTGCACGGTCGGCTTGCCGCGGCGCAGATCGTCATCGTCCATGCACGGCAGATCGTCGTGGATCAGCGAGTAGACGTGGATGCATTCAACCGCGAGCCCGACGCGGAGCGCGCGCGCCCGATCGACGTGGAAGAGCCCGCAAGCAGCAGTGACGAGCAGCGGCCGCAGTCGCTTGCCGCCGCCGATCGCGGCATGGCGCATCGCCTCGAACAGCCGCGCGCGAGGGTCGGCGGGGATGGACAGCGCGAGGCCGAAAAGCCGGTCGATATCCTCGCCTATCCGGACCAGCGCTGATTCCAGGCTGACCGGCGCGGCAGCCAACGACGGATCAGCCGCCATCGAAGGGGGCCGTTCCCGCGGGCTGGCCATCGCGGCCGAACTGGATGCGCTCGATCCGGGCCTGGGCGGCCTGGAGCCTCGCCTCGCACTGCTGCTTCAGGCGATCGCCCTCGCCATACAGCTCGATCGACTCGTCGAGAGTGGTGTCGCCGCTCTCCAGCCGGCGCACGATCTCCTCCAGCCGCTTCAGCGCCGCTTCGAAGGAGAGTTGATGGATTTCACCCGGTTCCGCCATGCTGGACGCTTTGGCTTCGCGCGCGATGAGGGTCAAGCGGGCCTGATCGCTGGTGTATTGCGCCTGCAATACAGCTGTGTTACATGGCGAGAAACGGCAGGAGCCACGGGATGTACAGCGAAAGCGATCTGGAGAGCGCGGTTGCGGCGGGCGTGATCTCCGCACAACAGGCGGCGGCGCTGCGTACGCATGTTGCGGGGAGCCGGTCGACGCCTGCCGTGGACGAAGAGCATTTCCGATTGCTGACCGGCTTCAACGACATCTTCGTCGGAATCGCGGCGGTGATCCTGCTGGTGGCGGTCGCCTGGATCGGCAACGCGATCCCGCCCAACCTCGGGTTCGACGGACCCTCGCCCTGGTCCGGGGCCGCGGTCGCGCTCACGGCCTGGGGTCTTGCCGAATTCTTCACCCGCCGCCGCCGCATGGCGCTGCCCAGCATCATCCTCCTGCTCGCTTTCGTGGGCGGAGTCATCGCTGCGGCCGGCTTCTCCCTCACCCTCATGATCGGCGAAGCGGCGCTGCGCGACAACAATGTCCTCACCGGCAGCGTGGTGGCGGCGTCGGGGGCGATCGGCGCGGCAGCGGCCTGGCTGCACTGGCGGCGCTTCATGGTGCCGATTACCGTCGCGGCGGGCGCCGCCGCGCTGGTCGGCCTGGGCTTTGGCATGCTGCAGATGCTGCTCGGCAGGACGCAGGGCCTCAGCGACATCATGCTCGGCTTCGGCCTCATGCTCGGGGTCGGGGTGTTCCTGTTCGCAATGTGGTGGGACGCGTCCGATCCCCGCCGCGAGACGCGCCGCTCGGACGTCGCCTTCTGGCTGCACCTGCTGGCCGCGCCGCTGATCGTGCACCCGGTTTTCAGCCTGCTTGGGCTGACGGAAGGGAGTGCGACGGTGCTGGAGGCGACGGTCGTGCTGCTCGTCTACGTGCTTCTCGGGCTGACCGCGCTCGCGATCGATCGCCGCGCTCTGCTCGTCTCGGCGCTCGCTTATGTGCTTTATGCGCTGAACAGCCTGTTCCGCACCTATGGATCCGTCGAGCTCAGCGTCGCCCTCACCGCCCTGGTGATCGGCTCCGCGCTGCTCCTCCTTTCGGCCTTCTGGCACAGCGCCCGCCGCGGCGTCGTGCAACCGCTGCCGGAGGGGCTCCGCTCCAAGCTCCCGGTGGTGGAGCGCGTCGCGACGGCTTGATCGATCCTCCCCGGGACGGGGAGGTGGCACGCGCAGCGTGGCGGAGGGGGTTGGTCACCCGGTGTTGCGGCCGAGAAGCTCCCGCCACGACCGCCTGCGGCGGCGGTCCCCCTCCCCGTCCGGGGGGAGGAATCTATTCGTTGACCACCTTGAGCAGCCGGCGCTCAATCGGGGCGAGCACCGGGCCGAGCTCGTGGCCGCGCTTCAGCACCGCGCCGTTCTCGCCGATCAGCGCCCACATGCCTTGCCGCCCGCGCAGCGCCGGGCGCTTCTCGATCCGCACCTCGGGTTGCTCAGCGGCGCGTCGGAACGCCCAGAAGGACGCCGCGTCTTTGCCGAACTGGATCGCATAATCCTTCCACAGGCCGGCCGCGACCATGCGGCCGTAAAGATCGACGATACGGCTCAGTTCTGCTCGCTCGAAGCCGATCTGGGTCGGCTTCGAACCCGGAAAAGGGTGCACCGTCCCCATCAGGCGCGATCCCGCTCCCGTTCCTGAGCCTGGTCGCGTTCGTCGATCAACTCGGCCAGGCGCTTCCTCAGTTGCTCGACCTCGCAGCGCAGTATCTCCAGCTTCTGTGTCGCCGGATCGTAAATCTCACTGCATGGCGTACCGTAGGGCATGAAGCCCGGGACATACTGGCCGGCATCGACCAGAGTGGAGCGCGCGGGAATGCCGGTCATGGTCGCTCCTCCCGGCACGTCCCTGGTCACCACCGCATTGGCGCCGATCCGAGCATTGGGCCCGACGGTGATCGGGCCAAGCACTTGCGCTCCCGATCCGATGACGACCCCGTCCATGATCGTCGGATGGCGCTTGCCGGGCACGCCGTTGGTCGGGTTTGTGCCTCCCAGCGTCACGTGCTGGTAGATGGTGACACCGTCTCCGATTATGGCGCTCTCGCCGATCACGACGAAGCCGTGATCGATGAAGAAGTTTCGCCCGATCCGCGCGCCGGGGTGGATGTCGATCGCAGTCAGGAAGCGGGCGATGTGGTTGACCAGCCGCGCCAGGAAGAACAGCTCGCCCACGAACAGCCAGTGCGCGATCCGGTGCAGGCCCAGTGCCCAGACGCCCGGATAGAGCATGACCTCCCAGCGCGATCTCGGCGCCGGATCGCGCGCCTTGACGCTGTCTAGGTAAGCAACCAGCCCTTGCGACATTCACCCACATCCGCTGCGACGCCCATCAGATAAGCCGCGCCGCGGCAGATTGCCAGCCACCGTACAGAGCGCCGGATCGTGCTTCCCTCGGGCGGCGCGGCTCTCTACGGCCTCGGCAGGGGCGCAAAGCTCGTGCAAGCGCCCGCCTGTTCCTGATTCAAGAGACGGAGACTGCCTCGATGTCCAAGCTCCTCAACACCGCGCTCGCCTGCTGCCTCCTCGCCACCGCCGGCTGCGTGCCCTCGACCAGCACTAAGGTCAGCACCGCGGCCACGGGCGGCAACGCGGGCGCGTCCGCCTCCACCAGCGCGACGGCCGCCTACCCGACCGTCGGCGGCGCGACCATGTTTCCCAACCGGACCATCGTCCAGAATGCCGCGAATTCGAAGGACCACACCACCCTCGTCGCGGCGGTGCGCGCCGCCGGCCTGGTCGAGACCCTGTCAGGGGCCGGCCCCTTCACGGTGTTCGCGCCGACCAACGCGGCCTTCGGCAAGCTCCCCCCCGGCACGGTCGAAACGCTGCTCCAGCCCGCCAACAAGGGCACACTGACCAACGTCCTCACCTACCATGTCGTCCCCGGCAGCAAGACCGCCGCGCAGATCATGGCCGACATCAGGGCAGGCGGCGGCGCGGCGACCTACCCGACGGCCGCGGGCGGCACCGTGCGCGCGACCATGCAGGGCAATGCCGTGATCGTGACCGACGGCAAGGGCGGCCAGGCGCGGGTCACGCAGACCGACGTCATGCAGTCGAATGGCGTTATTCACGTCGTCGACACGGTCCTGCTACCGGGCTGAGCGAGGCGAGCCGGCCGGAAGTCTCCGTGCGCAGGGCCGGTCTTCAGTCGGCGGTCGCCTGCGCCAGATAGCGCTCCAGATCGTCGCTGCCGCCGATCCGCTCGCCGGCGATGAACACCTGCGGCGTGGTCATCACGCCCTGCTCGCTCTTGAAGGCATCCACCTCATCGCGGCTGCCGAGGACATGCTCCTCGATTTCAAAGCCTTGCCGCTCAAGCATCTGCTTGGCACGAACCCCGAACGGGCATTCATGATCGGGCAGCACCATCCGATACAGCGTCGCGCTCCGCTCCTGCGCCATGTCGTTATCCTTCCCTTTGCGGGCGCCGCCATCTGCGCCGCCTCCAGAGCCTAAGCGCACCCCGCCGCCGAGCGTTCCCGGCCTCATGCTGGCCGGCAGCGGACCGTCTTCTTCTAAGCTTGTGCAGCGGGAAGGCGGACGCTCGGCCGATCAGCCGATGTCCGTTCAGGATCTCAATCGCAGCCGGAAGCTGGCAGTGGTGAGCTTCGGTTAGACGTCGCGGATAGGAGTATGGCTGGAGGTGCGGCGGACCAGGTAAACCGCGCGCAGACAATCAGCGTGATCCGCGTAGCTCTCACCGCCCGTGATGGTTTCGTCGTTCGCGCCCTTCAGCCTCCACCGCCAAGCACCGCCGGTGAGGTCGCTTTGCGTGTCACTGCCCATCGCGCTGCCCTGCTGATAGATCTCGAAATACACGCCCCGTCTTCCCTGTTTCTGCTGCTCCACCCACGCTTCTTACACGAATCACCAGAGCAGCTCAGCAGCTTATCACGAGGCCATCGGCGGCGCCGCCGCCCAGCTCCGGATCGAGGATGCACGCGACACCGCTTCGCTGGAGAGCGATCATGAACCCACAATCTCGACGGAGGCGCCGGAGCATGCGCGCTCGACCCGGACGTCCGGGAGCTCTCCCGAGGGCGTGCGGTAGTCGGAGAGCACCCGCTCGCGCACAGCCTCCACGCGATCGTTCCTCATCAAGCCGACGACGGCGCCCCCGAAGCCGCCGCCCGTCTGTCGCGCGCCGCCATGCTCGCCAATCGCCTCAGACATGAGTTCAGCCAGCCGATCGGTCAGCGGCACCGTGATCTCGAAGTCGTCGCGTTGAGAGGCGTGGCTTTCCCGCATGAGAACTCCAACTGCCTGGAGGTCACCAAGCGCGAGCGCCTCGGCCGCCGCGAGCGTGCGGTCGTTCTCCGTGATCACGTGGCGCGCGCGTCGGACCACCAGTGGATCGACATCAGCCGCGACCGCCTCAAGCATCGCGAGATCGGCATCGCGCAGCGCAGGCACCCCGAGGATCGCGGCAGCCGCCTCGCACTGGCGTCGGCGCTCATTATAGTGGCCTTCGACAAGGCCCCGGACGACGCCGGATTGGACAATCATCACGGCAGCATCGGACGGCATTCTAATCGGGCGCAGATCCAGGGACCGGCAGTCGATGAGCAGCGCGGCGCCCTCAACCGTTGCGGCGGAGGCGAGCTGGTCGAGATTGCCGCAGCGCATCCCGACGAAGTCGTTCTCGGCGGCCTGCGCCCAGAGCGCGACCTGCTTGGGGTTCTCCTGCCTCCCGGCCAGAGCCAGGACGGCGGTCGCCACGGCGACCTCCAGCGAGGCGGAGGAGGATAGGCCGGTTCCCATCGGGACGTCCCCCATCACCGCTATGTCCAGCCCGCCGATATCGACGCCTTCCCTGGCCAGGATCGCCACGGTTCCGCGTATGTAGTCGCGCCAGCCGCCCTGCGCCGCCTTTTGAAGATCGGCGGACGGCACGAAGGCATCCTCCTCCCCGAAATTGAGAGCCGTGACGCGGATTTCGCCCTCGCCGCGGCGGCGCACCGCCACGCGGGTTTCGGGGCCGATCGCAACCGGCATGGCAAAGCCGTCATTATAGTCTGTGTGCTCACCGATCAGGTTCACACGCCCGGGCGCGCGCACCACCAGGTCTGGCGCGCCGCCAAAGCGCTGAGCAAAGCCTTCGGCAAGTCTGGTCTGTAGGATCGGCAATCAATTCACTCCTGTGGAAAGGGCTCGATCGCCCGCAGCCGCTCCGCCGCTTGCTCAGGCGTCAGGTCGCGCTGCGGCTCCGCCAGCATCTCATAGCCGACCATAAATTTGCGGACGCTCGCGGACCTGAGGAGGGGCGGATAGAAGTGCGCGTGCAGCCGCCAGGCTTCCGGACGGCTGGAAGTGGCAGGCGCCTGGTGCCAGCCCATCGAATAGGGGAAGCTGGTCGCGAACAGGCGGTCGTAGCGGGCCGTGATCCGCGGCAATATCTGCGCGAGCGCCTCTCGCGCTTCGTCCTGCAGTTCAGGCAATGTGCCGACGTCGTCGCGCGCGACCAGCAGGATCTCGAACGGCCAGGCGGCCCACCACGGCACGATCGCAAGCCAATGCTCGTTGCGGTCCACGATCCGGACCTCTTCCCGCTCCTCGCGCTCGACCACCTCTGCCAGAAGCTTCGACCCGCGGGCGCCAAGCCACTCCGCCTGGCGCGCGTCTTCGGTGGCAACCTGCGTCGGCACGAAGTCGCTTGCCCAGATCTGGCCGTGCGGATGCGGGCTGGAGCAGCCCATCATCGCGCCCTTGTTCTCGAACACCTGGACGTAGGTGTAGCGACGGCTCAGTTCCGCTGCTTCGGAGCACCAGACGTCGACGACTTGCCTGACCTGGTGCTGGCTGAGCTCCGGCAGGGTTTGCGAATGATGCGGGGAGAAGCAGACGACCCGCGCCTCGCCCGCAGCCGGCATCGCCCGCAAGATGTCATCCTGCGCATCCAGGCTATGGCGCATCGCGGTCAGCGCCGGAAAATCGTTGGCGAAGACATAGCTGCCCGAATAGGCGGGGTTGCGCATGCCGTTCGCCCGGACATTTCCGGGGCAGAGGTGACATTGTGGGTCGTGCGCCGCCGATTCGCTGGGCAGCGGCGGCGTCTCGTCTCCCTGCCACGGGCGCTTGGCCCGATGCGGAGACACCAGCAGCCACTCCCCCGTCAACAGGTTCAGCCTGCGGTGCGGATGGTCCGATAGGTCCAGAACAGTGGGAGAGTCGGTCATCGATCGATCGCCTCCGCCTGCCCTACCCGGCTGGAAGTACCACTTTCAGCCGGTTACTTGATGCGTTCGACATCCTCGAACCCCAGCTCCAGCGGGGTTGCGCGGCCGAAGATGGAGATGGAGACCTTGACGCGGCTGCGGTCGAAATCCAGCTCTTCGACGACGCCGGTGAAGCTGGCGAAGTTGCCGCTGGTGACCTTGACCTGATCGCCTATGTCGTAATCGACGCTGACCTTGGTCTTGGGCGCGGCGGTGGCGTTTTCCTCCTTGGTGTTGAGGATGCGCGCGGCCTCGGCCTCGCTGATCGCCTGCGGCTTGCCCATCGATCCCAGGAAGCCCGTCACCTTGGGCGTGTTCTTGATGAGGTGGTAGACGTCGTCCGACATGCTGAGCTTGGCGAGCACATAGCCCGGGAAGAACTTGCGGTCCGAAGTGATCTTCTTGCCGCGGCGAACTTCCGTCACCTTCTCGGTCGGCACCTCAACCGCCTCGACCAGCCGGTCGAGCCCCATGCGGGTGGCCTCCGACATGATGGCGTCGCGCACCTTGTTCTCGAAGCCGGAATAAGCGTGGATGATGTACCAGCGGGACATGGTGATCCTTAAGCGAGGAGGCCGAGCAGGGCCTGGACGATCGCGCTGAACGCGGAATCGACGGCGAAGAAGAAGATGCCGAGGATGGCGGTCATGATCACCACCATGACGGCTGTCGTGCCGGTCTCCTTGCGCGTCGGCCAGACCACCTTGGCCGTCTCCGCCTTGACCTGGTTCATGAATTCGCCGGGACTGACCTTCGCCACTTCTGCTTCACCTTCGGTTCTTCGGACAGCCGCCCGGGACCGGAGGGCCGGTCAGCCGAGTAGAATGCCGATGTAAGCGAAACATGGCAGATAGCGGGGCGGAGGGCGGAGCGCAAGGTGGCGTCGCGATGGGCGAGCGCGGTCGCGTCTCGGCTGAAGGCCATCGAACGCGGCGAACCGCGCCGGCCGGCCTTTCGCGTCGCTGCGCGACCGGAGCGCTGGTTCGCTACGCTCCTCGCTTCGGCTTGGCAGGAGTGGAGGGACTCGAACCCACGGCCCTCGGTTTTGGAGACCGATGCTCTACCAACTGAGCTACACTCCTAGGCCGGTGGTGGCCCTATCGCGCGGGGCCGCAGCACGCAAGGCTGGTCAGGCGGCGATGTCGTAAGGCTGGATATCGCCGTCCAGGTAAAGCTTGCGGGCCTTTGCGCGGCTGAGCTTTCCCGAGCTGGTGCGCGGCAGCGTGCGCGGCGGCACCAGTTCGATGACGCAGTTCATGCCCGTGATGGAGCGGACCCGGTCCCGGATCTCGTCGCGCAGCCGTCCGCGTTCCTCCACATCGGAAGTCCGGCACTGGACCAGCACGGCCGGCGTTTCCTCCCCGCCCGGCATCGTGATCGAGAAGGCGGCGATGTCGCCAGCTTTGAAGCCCGGCAGCTGCTCCACCGCCCACTCAATGTCTTGCGGCCAGTGATTTTTCCCGTTGATGATGATCATGTCCTTGGCGCGGCCGACCACGTAGATATAGCCGTCGGACATGTACCCCATGTCGCCCGTGTCGAGCCAACCCTCGCGGTCCAGGCAAGCGGCGGTCGCTTCCTCGTCCCGGAAATAGCCGACCATGATCGAGGGGCCGCGCGCGAATACCTTGCCGATCGCGCGGTCGGGCAGCGGACGGCCTTCCTCGTCGCGGATCAACACTTCCATATCCTTGACCGGCCGGCCGCAATTGACGATCGCGCGGAAACGCTGCGGCCGATCACGCTGCGCATCTCCGCCGGACAGCAAAGTCTCCTCGACCAGTTCGACCATGATCCCTTCGCCGGGCGGCATGATCGATACCGCGAGGGTCGCCTCGGCCAGGCCGTAGCTCGGCAGGAAGCTGCGCGCGTCGAACCCTGCTTCCGCGAACGCATCGACAAAGGCCTGCATCACGTCCGGCCGGATCATGTCCGCGCCATTGCCCGCCACGCGCCAGCGCGACAGGTCGAAGCGCTCGGCGACATGGGTTTGGCTGGATACGCGTCGCGAACAGATGTCGTAGCCGAACGTCGGCGAATAGCTAAGAGTGGTGCCTTCGTTCCGGCTGATGAGATCGAGCCAGGCGAGCGGCCGACGTGCGAAATCCTCGGTCTTGAGGTAATCGGCCGAGACTTGGTTCGCGACCGGAGAGAGCAGGCAGCCGACCAGCCCCATGTCATGGTACCAGGGCAGCCAGGAAACGCAGCGATCGGTGTCGACCACCGCCATGCCGTGGCTATGCGCGGACAGGTTGTTGAGCAGCGCCCGGTGCGTCACCGCGACACCATGCGGGAAACGGGTCGAGCCGCTCGAATATTGAAGATAGGCGATGTCGTCCGGGTCGGCGTTGGGCAGCGCCGCCGGTGCGACGACTCCTTGCGCGAACACCTCCCAGATGATGCCCTCGACCCCGGCCCTCTTGGCCGCCGCGCCCGCTATGGCGGCAAGCTCGGCGGGATAGAAGAAGACCTTCGGGTCGGCGCTCCGCATCTGGACGCCTAATTGATCGATGTAGGAGTCGCGCCCGCCAAAGGAGGTCGGGAGCGGCAGCGGCACCGGCCAGGCGCCGGCATATACCGCGCCGAAGAAGAGGGCGGCGAATTCGGGCCCGGTCTCTGCGACCATGGCGATCCGGTCACCGGGGCTCACCCCATGCCCGATCAGCCGGTAAGCGGCCGCAAGCGCGTCTTCGCGCAGCTCCGAATAAGGATAAGCGCGGGCGATCCTGCCGCGCGGGTCATGGAAATTCAGGCCGCGCGAACCCGTCGCCGCATAGTCGAGCGCGTCGCCGAGTGTGCGGAAATCGGCAAAACGGCGGGGCAGGGCGTCCTTGGTCGGCGTGTAGCCGTCCGGCGCCGAATGCTCGAACATCCGAGCTACCTGACCCTCACCTTTGCCGAGCACGTCGAGCTTCGTCCTTTAGCTATCGGCAGGCGCGGCGCTGCTGAGCCGGCTTTGCACCCTCGTCCAGCGTTTCTATTCCGGTCCGACTATGGCACAATCATGGCGCGTTGAAATCGGACCGCCATCGAAAGGCCAGGCCGCCCCTCGACCGCGGCGGTCTCGAGCGCCTGGCCCTCCACTATGCCGGGCGCTACGCCACCACCCGGGCGAAGCTCACCGCCTATCTCGTTAGAAAGCTTCGGGAAAGGGGATGGACGGAAGAGCGTGAGCCACCACTCGACTCGCTGGTCGAGCGGTTCACCGAACTCGGCTATGTTGACGATCAGGCATTTGCCTCGGCCCGGGCCGCCTCGCTCCAGCGCCGCGGCTATGGCGGTCGGCGGATCGACCAGGCGCTCAAGGCTGCCGGTATCGACGAGGAGGATAGCGCCCCCATCAGGGCCGCGGCCGAAGACGGCGCGTGGGCCGCCGCACTGCGCTTCGCCGAGCGCAAGCGGATCGGCCCATACGCTGCGGAGCCTCTGGACCGCCCTGCCCGCGAGCGCGCATTCGCGGCGATGGTCCGCGCCGGGCACCAAATGGACACTATTCGTCGCGTGCTCGATGCGGCTCCCGGTGAAATCCCGAATCCAGACAATATGTAAAAAGTCCGGACAGACGGTTCACAAGGGCGCAAAAGCCATGATAGGCCATGCGTTCTTGGACTTGGTAGATCTTGCGTTAATGAATTCACGCGGTGAAATGCTTGCCGAAGATGGCGCCCCTGAACAGGGCGGAGCTCATGCGCGTCCTGAAGATGAGACGCTTATTAAGCTGACCGGCACGATGAAATGGTTCGACGCCACCCGCGGCTTCGGTTTCCTGATCAGCGAGCAGGCCAAGGGCGACGTTCTGGTTCACTTCAGCGTGCTCAAGGAACATGATCGGCGTAGCCTGCCCGAAGGCGCGATCGTCGAATGCCTGGTGGCCGAGCAGGAGCGCGGGCTCCAGGCGCGCAAAGTGCTCTCGATCGACCTCAGCCAGGCGATCGTGCCCGAGCAGCCCCGCCCCAGGACCGGCGATGGCGAGCGGGTCGATCCAGCCGCATTGATCGACGAGGCCGGGGAATTCGAGCCGGTACACGTCAAGTGGTTCAACCGGCTGAAGGGATACGGCTTCCTGGTCCGCGACGATGGTCCGGAGGAGGACATCTTCGTTCACATGGAGACGGTCCGCCGCGGTGGCCTTCCCGATCTCACGCCCGACGAGTCGCTGCGCGCCCGCATCGCGGTCGGCCGCAAGGGCCCGCTCGCCGTCGAGGTCTCCGCGCGTTAGCCGACCCTTGCGCAGCCTTCGCCGAACCGGCTAGGCGGAGCGCCGATGGGAATGTTCAAGAACATGTTCACCTGGTGGGAAGGCGCCGGGTTCAGCACGATGCTGTTCACCCGGCGCAACGGCCGCCAGGTCGGCAAGGATGCGCACGGCAACCTCTACTATGTCTCAAAGCAAGGCGATCGGCGCTGGGTCATCTATAACGGCCCCAACGATACAAGCCGGATCCCGGCCGACTGGTATGCCTGGATGCACCGCCAGATCGATGGCGTCCCGGATGACGCGCTGCCGCCCGTGCGCAAGTTCGAGAAGCCGCGTGAGCCGAATCTTACTGGTACCGTCCAGGCTTATCGTCCGTCGGGCGCGCTCGAGCGTGGCGGGCAGCGCGCCGCGGCGAGCGGTGACTATGAAGCCTGGGTTCCCGAATAAACCATGAAAGCTGCGGTCCGCGAGCATCTCGTCGAGGCTGGGGTCGGCCTGCTGGTCGTCCTCGCGGCGCTCTGGTTCGTGACCTTCGCGGTCGCTCGAACCGGCGGCGGCGCGGCCGACTCGATCAGGGTCAAGGCCCTGTTCCCGGCCGCGAACGGAGTTTCGGTCGGCACTGATGTGCGGATCGCCGGGCTCAAGGTCGGCACCGTCGCCGCCCAGCGGCTGGAGCCGCAAAGCTACCAGGCAGAAGTCACGCTCGCGCTGGACCGGAGCGTCTCTGTTCCCTCGGACAGCAGCGCCGCGATTACGAGCGAGAGCCTGCTCGGCGGCAGCTATGTCGCGCTTCTCCCCGGCGGTTCCGAGACACCGCTCAAGAATGGCGACACGATCCTCGAGACCCAGGGCTCGGTGGACATGATGAGCCTGGTGGGCTCCGTCATAAACCGCTCCAACAGCGATGCTCCTTCCACACCGCCAAGCGAGGGTCTCGGCACGATGGATGAGGCGCCCGCGCAGTGACTCGCACCCTCGCGGCCGCAACCGCTCTCATGCTGCTCGCCGGCTGCGGTGGGCCGGACGTGCCGCAACCGCAGCGCAAGCAGAAAGTGGAGGCCGAGCCGGAGCCGGAAACCGTGGATATTCCCCAGACGGTGGCCACCATCGCGCCCGGCACCACGCCGATGCCGCAGCGTGTCGCCGTGGTAGGCCTGCTCAACAAGCGCAACGGCATCTCCCGCGACCTCGAGATGAAGCCAGGCCAGGCGCTGCGCGTTGGCGACGTGGTGGTCCGTCTGCGCGCTTGCGAGACCACCGCACCTTGGGAAGTCCAGAAGCTGACTGGCGCCTTCGTGCAGCTTGATGTTCGCAATCCGCAAGGACAATTCCGTCGCGTCTTCTCAGGATGGCTCTACAAAGAGACGCCGTCGCTGAACGCAGTCGAGCACCCGATCTACGACGTGTGGCCCAAAAGCTGCGCGATGACGCACCCCGGCGACGTGCCCGGTCCCGATGCGGCAGGGGACGCCAAGAATCGTTCCAAAGCGCCGAATTCCGGAGGGCCCGCCACGCCGCCCGCCAGAGCCGACGACAGCACGGTGACGTAGTCGCTCTGCAGCATCTCGACCGCGCCCAGGCTGCGCAGATGCTCGGTCATGAACTGGCAGTCGAGCAACGAGAAACCCCCGAGGGTCAGGCGCGCAACCAGCCAAGCCAGCGCCACCTTGGAGGCGTCCGCGCGGGCGGAGAACATGCTTTCCCCGAAAAAGGCCCCGCCGAGCTTCACGCCGTATAGGCCGCCGGCGAGTTCGCCATTGTGCCAGCATTCGATCGAGTGGGCATGGCCAAGCCGATGGAGCCGGTTGAAACCCGCTTCGATCTGCGCGTTGATCCACGTCTCCTCGCGTTCGGAACAGCGCCTCAGCACGTCCGCGAAGGCCTGGTCGCGCGTGACCTCGAAGGTCCCGGAGCGGATCGTCTTGCGGAGCGAGCGCGACATTCGGAAGCCGTCCAGGGGCATGATCGCCCGGCGTTTGGGCTCGACCCAGAAGACCTCCCTTGCGTCCCGGCTGTCGGCCATCGGAAACACTCCGATTGCATAAGCGCGGAGCAGCAAGTCCGGATCGATCGAGGACATCGCAGCACGATTGCGAGTTGGCCCCGTCCGGGTCAACCGGCTTTGCCCAAACGCCCCAGCCGTCGCTCGATTGCTGCCCACAGGTCCGACAGGGCTGCTGCGGCAGGCGAGCGGGCGGCGAACTCCCCGACCGGCGCCCGCCTCACGCCCATTTCCTCGACCGCGCTCGCCATCGGCACCACCGGCCAGTCGGGCTGCTCTTCCAGCGCCTGGCGGTGCAGCGTCCTGCGCCGATCCACCATGTTGTAGACCGGCAGAACCGCGCCGCGGCGCAGGCCCTTGCGGTCGAGGAATTCGATCACCTCATCGAGCGCACGTCGCGACAGAGCCGAGGGAATGACAGGCACGATCACCAGGTCGGCCGCACGCAGCACCTGCTCGCTTGTCTCGGTCAGCCCCGGCGGGCAATCGAGCAGCACGCGCTCATGCTCGCGGCCGACCTCGCCAAGCAGCCTCTCGAGCCGCCGTTTCTTGCCGAGGCCGAAGAAGAAGCTGTCCAGTCCCCGGAGCGAACGATCGGCTGGAAGCACGTCCAGCCCCGCGATCGCACTCGGGCGAATCAGGCGCTCGGGGGCGATTTCCCGGGCGAAGACCGCCTGGGCCTGCTCGCTTGCAGCATTGCCGGCACGGAGCAGAAACGTGGCCGCTGCCTGCGCGTCCAGGTCCCAGAGCAACGTGCTTCGCCCGGACTGCGCCGCGGCAGCCCAGGCGAGATTGACTGCGAAAGTGGTTTTCCCAACCCCGCCCTTCAGGCTGTAGATGGCGACGGAGCGCGACCGCGCCATGGGTCAGAGGATCTCGTGAACCCGGTCCTGCGGCCGCGCGAGCCGGACGCCCTTCTCGGTCTCCACCAGCGGTCGTTCGATCAGGACCGGGTTTGCGACCATCGCGTCCAAGATCGCATCATCGCTGACCCGACCGCTGAGTAGGTCAAGGTCTTGCGCGAGCGGCTCCTTCGCGCGCAGCCCGTCCCGCGCACTGATACCGGCGCGCTCCAAGAGCCGCTTGAGCTCGGTCTTTGACGGCGGGTGGCTGAGATACTCGACGACAGCGACGTCGGCGCCCGCAGATCGCAGGATCTCGAGGGTTTTGCGCGAAGTCCCGCAACGGGGATTGTGATAGATCGTGGCTTTCACGCCCGCCCTCTCCTTGGTTCCGCGGTCTTGTCGCACCTAGGCTTCGCGCTGGCCAGCCCGGGTCCTGCAGCAATGACCAAAAGCGCTCGCCGGGCCGTACAAAATCAGTTATGGGCCGCTCAAGGTGCGCCATGAATCCGCGCCGAAGCCGTTGCGCATGGCCCAGCGTGTCGGTTGAAACAGGGTTTCGGGCGCGGGAAAGATTTGAACGGAATGACTTTCGATAAAGGACGTCGCGGGGATCGCGGCGGGCGCGGCAGAGACAAGCGCGACGGTTTTGGCGGCGATGAAAGCTTCGGCGGCGGAGGCGGGTTCGAGGATCGGAGCAGCTACGGCGGCGGTGGCGGCCGCAGCGGCGGCTACAGCGGCGGCGGCAGCAGTTACGGTGGAGGCGGCGACCGCTTCGGCGGTGGTGGCGGCGGCTACGGCGGCGGCGGCGGTGGCTTTCGCGGCGGTGGCGGCGGCTTCAGCGGCGGCGGCGGCGGCGGATTTCGCGGCGGCGGCGGTGGTGGTGGCGGCGGCATGCCCCCCCAGGTCGTCGGGGAAGGCAAAGGCGTCGTCAAGTTTTTCAACGGACAGAAGGGCTTCGGCTTCATCGTGCGCGATGATGGTGGCGAAGACGTGTTCGTCCACATTTCGGCGGTTGAGCAAGCCGGCTTGACAGGGCTTGCCGATGGACAGCCGCTTGGCTTCACACTCGTCGATCGCGGTGGCCGGATTTCCGCTACCGATCTCAAGATCGAGGGAGAGCCGATGGCAGTGCAGGAGCGCGCGCCTCGCGAGGATCGCGGCGGCGGCGGCTTCGGCGGGGGAGCCGGCGGCGGCTTCGGCGGCGGCGGCGGCGGAGCTCCGCAGCGCCAGTTGACCGGCGAAAAGGCTTCGGGAACCGTTAAGTTCTTCAACGCAATGAAGGGCTTTGGCTTCATCAGCCGCGACGACGGACAACCGGACGCCTTTGTCCACATCTCGGCAGTCGAGCGCGCCGGTATGGCCAGCCTCAACGAGGGCGACCGCCTCGAATTCGAACTGGAAGTCGATCGTCGCGGCAAGACCGCCGCGGTGAACCTCGCGCCGATCCAGTAATCGACGCACCACTCCAACGAAGCCCGGCCGCTCGCTCGAGCGCGCCGGGCTTTGCTGTTTCCGAGTAGCGTCCCAGCCTCCTCAATGCCTCGCTGCGAGGCGCCTTATTGAGGCGGAGCGCCATAGCTGCGGCCGTCCGCCAGCTGAACAGTGACCGGGCCGCGCGGCTTGGCCGGAAGCAGCGAGCGGATGCGATCGAAGAGGCGTTTGGCCTCGCTCGGCCGCGCAATCCGGGCACACAGGTCGAATTCGCCTTCCCGGCCCCATGGCCTGCGTTCCACCGCTTGCACGGCCCGGTCCGCCCTCAGCAGCTTCTCGACGGATTGAGCCGCCGCGCCGTCTATCCCCATCGCATAGCTGCCGAAACGCACGGTCAAGGCGCACGCTGTGCCAGGAGCGCCACCAGCATTCTCGCCCTCGGACTCGGCCTTGGCCGTCATGCAACCACCGGCCGTTGCGGTGAGAAGAAGCAGAAGCGCATTGCTTGCCGCGGTCCCGGGCGCACCCATCCTCGAGCCGCTCATTGCGCCTGAATGATCCGTTCGATCTCCTCGACGGGATGCCCCGTCAGATCCTTCGCGATCTCGCCCGTGAGCCTTTTCTGCACTTCCTTGTGGTAGTGCTTGCGCAGTTCCCCGAGCGTGCGCGGCGGGGCGACGATGATGAGCGACTCGAATTCCTTGCGAAGCGCGCGCTGCTTCAGGATTTCAGCCGTCTCCGCGGCGAATTTGTCTTCCTCCAACTGGTGGAAATCGGTCTCCTCATAAGCGCTGCGCCCTGCTCCGCCTGATGCATCGAAGGTGCGGCCCGGTTCGGATCGTCCCAGCTCCTGGCGCGACAGATTCTCCTGCTCGCGCTTGCGCTCCACTTCCAGCTTCAGGAATTCGGCATCGCCCTCGTTGCGGAAGAACAGCATCTTCGCGCCGTCCGCGACCACCACGCAGCTGCCATGTGGAACCTCCATCTCATTCTCCTCGTGAACCTTGCCCGATCAACCCGCGACCGCGCCGATGGTTTCGGCTGCGCCCTTGCCAGACGGGCCGGGGCGACAGCATAGCGCGCCCGATATGCGCATCCTTCTCACCAACGACGACGGCGTGAATGCCGCGGGCCTCAAGGTCCTGGAGCGGATCGCCGCGACCTTGTCGGACGATGTCTGGATCGTGGCCCCGACGGAGGAGCAGTCGGGCGCAGGCCATTCGCTGACCCTCACCAAGCCCGTCCGCCTCCGCCACCTCGGCGAGCGGCGCTTCTGCGTCTCCGGCACGCCGACCGACTCGGTCATGATGGCGATCGCCCACATCATGAAGGATCAGCCGCCCGATCTGGTCCTGTCCGGCGTCAACCGCGGCGCCAATCTCGGCGAGGACGTCACCTATTCCGGCACGGTTTCGGCCGCGATGGAGGGCGCGCTCGCCGGCATACCCTCGATCGCGCTGAGCCAGAGCTACGCCCGCGAAGGCATGGGCGACACCGTCCCGTTCGCCGCCGCCGAGGCCTGGGCACAGCGCGTTCTGCGCCCCATCGTCGAAAGCCCGATGGAGCCCCGCACCTTGGTCAACATCAACTTCCCCGCGCTTCCGCCCGATGAGGTGAAGGGCGTCCGCGTCACCCAGCAGGGGCTGCGGGACTATGGTCGCCTTCGCATCGTCCAGCGCACCGACCCGCGCGGCTACGATTATTTCTGGTTCGGTCTCGGCCCCATGATGGAGACCCCGGGTCATTCCACCGACCTCGAGGCGATCGCCGACGGCTATGTCTCGGTGACGCCGCTCCACCTCGACCTCACCCACGGCCCGTCGATGGGAAGGCTGCTCGAGCTGTACCCATGACGCGCGCTCGCCGCCCCGATCGCGTGACGCTGAGGCGGCCCAGCCCGCTTCCCGTCTGGGCGCAGATCGCCTGGCGCGTGGCCTTCGTGCTGTTCCTGCTTGGCCTTGCCCTTGGCGTCCACTGGCTGGAGCGCAAGGGCCTCAAGGACACACATGACGGCGTCGTCGACTTCTACGACATCCTCTATTTCACCTCCATCAGCATCACCACCACCGGCTACGGCGATATCGTGCCGATCAGCCGCGAGGCGCGGATGTTCGACGCCTTTGTCGTGACGCCGATCCGCATCTTCTTCGTCCTCATCTTCATCGGCACCGCCTACAGCCTTGTATTCCGCCGATCCTGGGAGAAATGGCGCATGGAGCGCATCCAACGGGCCCTGTCCGGCCATGTCATCATCGCCGGCTTCGGCATTAGCGGCGCCGAGGCGCTGGACGAGCTGCTCGCCCGCGGTCAGAAGGCGAGCGAGGTCGTGGTGGTCGATCCCGATCCCGAAGCGCTCGAACGGCCGCTCTCGCTCGGCTGCGCGGTGGTCGAGGCCGACGCCACTCGGGACAAGGCGCTTACGGAAGTGCGGGTCGCCGAAGCCCGGGCGATGATCGTCGCTCCCGGCCGCGACGATACCGCGATCCTGATCACCCTCACCGCCCGCCACCTCGCACCCAAGCTCAAGATCAGCGTCGCCGTGCGCAATGCGGACAATGAGCTGCTCGCCCGCCAGGCCGGCGCCACCACCGTCATCAACCCGGTCAGCTTCGCCGGACTGCTACTCGCCGGCTCCACTCATGGCGCGCACATTTCGGACTACATCGCCGACCTCGCCTCATCCAGCGGCCGCGTCCGACTCGCGGAACGCGAAGTCGAACCGCAAGAATGCGGTAAGGCGTTGCAGGAGGTCACCCACGGCCTCGGTGTGCGTGTCTACCGCAACGGCATCCCGCACGGCTTCTGGGAACCCGAGGCTCGCTCGCTCCTTCCCGGCGACTGCATCGTGGAGATCCTGCCGACGTTGAAAGCAGAGCGGGATCTGGGCTGATCAGCGGAACGGCGGCTCGTTGAACGCACGCAACTTGCGGCTGTGGAGCCGACGGCTGTTTGCCCGCATCAGCTCGCAGGCCACGATGCCGATCCGCAGATGCTCGTCGATTGCGCGCTCGTAAAAGCGGTTGGCCTGGCCCGGCAGCTTGATCTCGCCGTGGATCGGCTTGTCGGACACACACAGCAAGGTGCCGTATGGCACGCGGAACCGATAACCCTGGGCCGCAATCGTCGCCGATTCCATGTCGATCGCCACTGCCCGCGACTTGTTGAACAGCAAGGCCGAGGACGAATAGCGCAATTCCCAGTTGCGATCGTCGGTGGTCACCACCGTGCCCGTCCGCAGCCGCTGGCGCAGCGCGATCTCGTCCTCGCCGCTGACCGTCAGCGCCGCTTCCTGCAACGCCTGCTGCACCTCGGCGATCGGCGGGATCGGCACGGTCGGCGAAAGCACCGCGTCCAGCACATGGTCGTCGCGAAGATAAGCGTGGGCGAGTACATAGTCGCCGATCTTCTGGCTTTCGCGCAGGCCCCCGCAATGGCCGATCATCAGCCACGCCTCCGGCCTCAGCACCGCGAGGTGATCGGTGATCGTCTTCGCGTTCGAAGGCCCCACGCCGATATTGGCGAGGGTGATGCCGCAGCGACCTTCGGCGATCAGGTGATAGGCCGGCATCTGGTGACGCCGCCACATGCCGTCTGCGATCATTCGGTCGGGGTCGGCGTCGGCGGCCGTCACCATCAAGCCCCCTGCCCCTGCCAGCGCGGTGTAGCCGCTCGCCGGGTCGCGCACCTGCTCGATCGCCCAGCGAACGAACGCGTCGACGTAGCGATGATAGTTGGTGAACAGCATATAGCGCTGGAAATGCTCGGGCTCGGTGCCTGAATAATGGCGCAGCCGCGCCAGCGAAAAGTCCACCCTCAGCGCGTCGAACAATGCGAGCGGCTGCGGATCTCCCGGAGCCGACCACCATTCCCCGTCGGCAATCTCGTCCCCGATATGGGCAAGCTCCGTGCCCGGAAAACAGCGCGCCAGGTCCGACGCGGCGACAGCGGCGAAGGCGATGCCGTCGCCGATCACATAGGCGTAGGGAATCTCCTGGCTCGATCGCCCAACTTCGATGTCGATGTCATAATTGCCGAGCAGGAAATCGAGCTGCTCGGTCAGATAGTCGGCGAACAGCTCCGGCCGAGTGACGCTCTGCGCATACAGACCGGGCGTCGTCAGCCGCCCATAAGCCCGGCCGGCCGGGGACTTTGCCGGATCGCCATGGTAGCGGATGCGCAGCTCCGGATAGGCGAACGCGCCCGACTTGCGCCACTCAGGGTCGGGCACCTCCCCGGCTTCAATGAAGCGCTGCAGCGCCCCTTTCAGGTTCTGAACGGATTCGGAAAAAATCGCCTGCAACTGCTGTAGGTAGGGCGCGGAACGGGACTCTGTCATCACTTCGGCCTTAGCGGCGCGCTACGGCTCACGCCAGCCGTGCGACCGGCCGCCGTTTGATACCCCCGCCGACGTAACGCCTAGAAACCGCCGCACTCGGCGCCTACATGAGCGCATCCCATGGCTACTGTTCTTCCTTCACCGCCCAAGGTCGGCATGGTTTCGCTCGGCTGTCCGAAAAACCTCGTCGATTCAGAGCGGATCCTGACCAAGCTGCGCTCGGACGGCTACGCCATGTCCGCGGATTATGCCGGGGCCGATGTGGTGCTGGTTAACACCTGCGGCTTCCTCGATTCCGCGAAGGAAGAGAGCCTGGAGGCGATCGGGGAGGCCGTGGCCGAGAATGGCCGCGTCATCGTCACCGGCTGCATGGGCAAGGAGGCCGAGACCATCCGCGCCCGCTTCCCCCAGGTGCTCGCGGTCACCGGCGCGCACCAATATGAGCAGGTGGTCGGCGCGGTTCACGAAGCGGCTCCGATGCCGCCGAGCGCGTTCCTAAACCTCGTGCCCGACGGCGGGCTGAAGCTTACGCCGCGCCACTACAGCTATCTCAAGATCTCCGAGGGCTGCAATCACCGCTGCAGCTTCTGTATCATTCCGTCGCTGCGCGGCGATCTCGTAAGCCGCCGCCCCGACGCGATCCTGCGCGAAGCCGAGAAGCTGATCGCCGCCGGCACGAGGGAATTGCTGGTCATCAGCCAGGACACCTCGGCCTATGGCGTCGACATGCGCCACCGCGCCTGGCCGTGGAAGGGCGGAGAAGTGCGCGCCCACATGACCGGTCTCGCTCGCGAGTTGGGTAAGCTCGGGGCCTGGGTGCGGCTCCACTATGTCTACCCCTACCCTCACGTCGACCAGGTCATTCCGCTAATGGCCGAGGGGCTGGTGCTCCCGTATCTCGACATCCCCTTCCAGCACGCCTCCCCGTCCGTGCTTCGGGCCATGAAGCGCCCGGCCAACCAGGTGAAGGTGCTGGAGCGGCTGCGCGTCTGGCGCGACATCTGCCCGGACATCGCGATCCGCTCCTCCTTCGTGGTCGGCTTCCCCGGCGAGACCGAGGCCGATTTCGAGTATCTGCTTGAATGGCTGGACGAGGCCCAGCTCGACCGCGTCGGCGCCTTCCGCTTCGAGCCCGTCGCCGGGGCGGCCGCCAACGACTTGCCCGGCGCGGTGCCGGAGGAAGTCAAGGAAGAGCGCTACGCCCGCATCATGGAGAAGACGGCCGCCATCTCCGCGGCCAAGCTCCAGGCCAAGGTCGGCCGGACGCTCAGCGTCATCATCGACCTCGCGGACGGTGAAGGCGGGGCCACCGGCCGCTCCACCGCCGACGCTCCGGAGATCGACGGCGAAGTCCACCTGCGCGATGCTACGCACCTCAAGTCGGGCGACATCGTCCCGGTCCGCATCGAAGACGCCGACGAACACGATTTATACGGGGTGTCGGTCAGCGCCGGTCATCCCTGAGGAAAATTGGCCCAGCGAGATGTCGACGTTGCACTCCGGTTTCCAAAATCGTTAACCACGCCTAGGCTCTCCGCTCTTCATTGGGGGGAGTCGATGCCTTCTCAGCCAAAGCGCCTTCAACTCGCCCTGATCGCCTCCGCCGTCTTCCTGGTGGCGGCAGCGCCGGCCGAGCGCCTTTCCTACGACCTGGGCGTGTTCCTGGCCGGCGAGTGCCTCTCGCCAAGTCTGACCGGTTGCGGGACCGCCGACGGGGTCGCGATTGCCAAACGTTCCGCATCCGAGGCGTTGCTCGACGCCGGGCGCGAGCCGCGCCTGGAACTCGATATCGCCGTGCTGAGCGACATCGGGCCGGAAGTGTCCGGGGGCGGAGGGCCAGAGTCTCCTCTGGCGCGCTGAGACCGCCCGCCATTCACTCTTTATTGCGACTTGCCGGCTAGGGTTCTTGCCATGCAGCACCAGACCCTGCCTGATCCGGCCTATCACCGCGTCCGCTCCGCCGACCGCAGCGACGTTGCCATTCCCTGCACGGTCGTGCGTATCGAGCAGCCGGATTGCCAGGGCGAAGTTCGCAATCTCTCTCCTGGCGGCGCGTTGCTCATCGCTTCGGAGGCGCTGCCCGCCAACAGCTTCGTGTCGCTGCGTTTCGGTGAGTGGGAGCCGGTCTCGGCGCAGGTCAAATGGTCCGATGGCGAGCAATGCGGCTGCCGATTCGTCCGCTCGCTGACGGTGCGCCAATATCTTCGGCTTCGTCAGGGCGAGGCCTTCGAAGCCACGCCGCCGGAGAAGACCAGCCTGTTCGACAAAGTCCGCAAGCTGCTCCCCCGCAAGGCCGCGTAAATCCGCACGCTCGCGGCGCTTGCCTTGCCGCGTCGTCATGTCGATGAGACGGCATGACCGATTTCGCTTCCCTTCTGCAGCCCGACAAGGGTCAATCCGCCACCTCGCTTCATCCCGTGGACAAGGCAGGGCTGGAGCCCTGGCTCGCCGGCCAGCCCGACCGCGTCCGTCAGGCCGTCTCCGCGCAAGGCTTCAAAGGCGAGGCCGCGCAGGTGGCGCTCTTGCCGGGCGAGAAGGCCGAATGGTCGGTTCTGGTCGGGGTGGGCGACTCCGCCAGCCTCGGCTCCTGGTGCCTCGCCAAAGCGGCCGAATGGTTGCCTGAAGGCTCGTACAGGCTTGTCGGCGCAAGCGCGGGAGCGGCGGCCCTCGGCTGGCTGCTCGGCCAGTATCGATTCGATCGCTACAAGAGCGAGCCCTCCCCCAAGGGCCCGCGCATCCTGCTGACCGACGAGCCGGCCCGGATCGAGGAAAGCATTCTCCTCGCAGCGGCGACAGGGTTGGTTCGGGACCTCGTCAACCTGCCGGCCAGCGACCTCGGCCCAGCCGAACTGGAGAGCGCGGTGCGGGAAGTCGCATCCGCCGGCGGCGCAAGCGTGACAGTGACACAGGGCGAGAAGCTCAGGCGGACCTTTCCCATGATTGCGGCGGTGGGCCAGGCAGCGGAGCCCGCGCGCGAACCTCGTCTGATCGAGTTCGAATGGGGCGATCGTGCCCATCCGCGGGTCGCGATCGTCGGCAAGGGCGTCGTGTTCGACACGGGCGGTCTCGATATCAAGAACGCTTCGGGCATGCGCATCATGAAAAAGGACATGGGCGGTGCAGCTCACGCCCTGGCCCTCGCCTCCTTGGTCATGAAGGCGCGCCTTCCGGTGCGCCTTCATCTCCTCATTCCGGCGGTCGAGAACGCGATCTCCGGCAGCGCTTTTCGCCCTGGCGATGTCCTTCGCAGCCGCAAGGGGCTGACGGTGGAGATCGGCAATACTGATGCCGAAGGTCGCCTGATCCTGGCAGACGCGCTCACCAAGGCGGTCGAGGGCGAACCCGAGCTGATCCTCGACTTCGCAACGCTGACCGGCGCCGCGCGCGTGGCGCTGGGCCCCGATCTTCCCGCCTTGTTCGCCAATGATGATGCGCTTGCCGCTGATCTTCTCTCGGCGGCGGAGGCGGCGGGCGATCCGATGTGGCGGATGCCGCTGTGGAAGGGCTATCACGAGCTGTTCGCCTCCGACGTCGCCGACTTCTCCAACGCTTCCGAATCGCCGTTTGCCGGCGCCGTGACGGCTGCCTTGTTCCTGGGCAAGTTCGTGCCCGACGGCGTGCCATGGGCGCATCTCGATACCTTCGCCTGGCGAGCGACTGCTAAGCCAGGACGACCGAAAGGGGGGGAGGCGCTCGGCCTGCGCGCCGCCTGGGGGCTGCTGAAGGCTCGCTACGGGGCCTGAGACGGACGCGCGCTTTCCCGCGTCGAATTCGCATTAACCTACGAAACGAAAGCGATTCTGACTGGTTGTAGCTCCGAAACGTCAACTCGGGGGCGAGACGGAGAAGCCAAGTGTCAGAACGTTCGCTGAAGAGCTGGATGCAGACCCTGATCGGATATGTCCGCTCCGGTCAGCCCGATCTTACAAACCGTCAGATGGCACTCATGCTGCTCGTTTATCTGACGCCGGGGCCGCATACCGTGCGTGGCCTCGCCAATATCCTGGGCGTGTCCAAGCCGGTCATCACGCGCGCCTTGAACACGCTTGGCACGCTCGGCTATCTGCGGCGCGTGCGTGACGAGGCGGACCGCCGCAACGTGTTCGTTGCGAAAACCAGCACGGGACAGGAATTCCTTGAAGGCTTCGAGCAAAATATCGAGCAGCAGGAGCAAGCTCCGCGCCGAGCCGCCAAGGAACGAGCCTTCATCCTCCAGCACGGCTGAGCGGTTCACGCTGACCGGGCCGTCGCTACGGCTCGACCCACGGGTTCACGCCTACCGAACCGACATCGCCGACATCGCCTTGGCCGGGCAGTTGTTCGCACCTCATTACGCCGTGCCGATGATGCGCGGATGCGGCGCGCGGCCGACGTTCGTGCGTCCCACCGCCTCGACCCAGTCAGCGCCGTCGTCCGAGCTTCTCCCGGGCGAAACGTTCGCGGTGCTGGAGCTCTCCTCCCACTGGGCATGGGGCTATTGCGGTCACGATCATTATGTCGGCTACGTGTCGGCCATTGACCTGATCGATGCGTCACCACCTACCCACATCGTCGCAGCCGCCCATGCGCCGATCCACTCCGCGCCGGACAATCGCGCGCCGGTGCTGACAAACCTCCCGATGGGTGCGCGAGTGACGGGCGTGGAACGCTCCGGATTCCTGGGCACGGACGTCGGCTATCTCCCGTTTACCACGGTTCGGCCGCTCGATGCTTACGAACACGACCCGGTGGCTGTCGCGGAGCGGCTGAACGACGCGCCTTATCTCCTGGGCGGGCGGACGGTGAGCGGGATCGACTGTTCGGGGCTGGTGCAGATCTCGCTAGCCTTATGCGGCATCCGTTCGCCGCGAGACAGCGATCAGCAACGCGCGCTCGGTCAGCCGCTGGCCCAGGATGCGGAGCCCAGACGGGGAGACCTGCTTTTCTTTGAAGGTCATGTCGGCTTCATGGCAGACGCCGAACGCCTGATCCACGCGACGGGCCATCATGGGCGGGTGGTTGTGGAGCCGCTGGAGGAGGTCACCGCCCGAACCGCTGTCGTGGACCGCAGGCGCCTTCCCTAGCCGCTACATCTCGCCCTTGGCTTTCCGTAGCGCGTACCACTTGGCGACATTGGCATTGTGCTCGGCAAGCGTCTCCGCGAAGACGTGCCCGCCACTGCCATCGGCGACGAAATAAAGCGCCTCAGTCTGCGCCGGGTCGAGCACGGCCGCGATCGACTCCCGTCCCGGGTTGGCGATGGGTCCGACCGGCAGGCCAGCCATACGGTAGGTGTTGTACCCGTTGGGGCGGTCCAACTCCGATCGG
>NZ_DASVTH010000037.1:0-36077 GCF_036387615.1 Allosphingosinicella sp. | reverse complement strand
TCGCCATCGGCTCGCTCTCGGGATGGTTGATGTTGTTGGGGATGATGGCGCGGCCGCGGGCGACCTCGTCGCGGACGAATTCGGGGGCGACGTAATCGGGGATGGAGGCGCCGAAATCGACTCCATCGCGAATGGCATTCGCGATGGCTTCGCGGCCGAGGTTCTCCCGGACCGCTACGTACTCCATTTCCGGAGTGATGATCCCCTTCCGCGCATAGTGCATTTGCGAGACGTTGTGCCCGGGCCTCGCCCGGAGCACGCGTTTGCGCACATTGGGGAAGGACTGGACGCCGCCGGAGCGGTCGGGGCCGAGCTGGCCGTTATCCTCGGGCTTCACCTCGCGCTGCAGGACTTCCTCGACATCGCCGCGGGCGCGGATCCAGTCGCGGCGGAGTTCGGGCAGGCCGGCCATGATGTCGATGCGGGCGGCGCCGTCGGTATAAGGGCCGGAAGGGTCGTAGACGCGCAAGGGGGGCTCGCCGCAGCCGGGCTCCAGCACGATCTCGCGCATTGCGACGCCGAGCGGGCCGACATGCACCTTGCGGCTGCCGCGGATCGGGCCGGTCGTGACCTTGAGTTCGGTGCGGGCGGGAATGTCGGCCATGTTCGCTCTCCTTTTGCGGACGGAGAGCGGGGTGCCGCACTCCCTCCCTACGCCGGTGTCAGCCGGATCAGGTTCGGCGGGTCGCGCCCGAACAGGCGCCTCTCAACCTTGTACGCAAGGTCCCCCGGGGAAATCGATGCTTACGCCCAGACGCGTGATCGCGAAAGGCGCTTTCGGAGATTGCGCGCCGCTGCTAACCTGATCTTCACCGCCGGGCTTCAAGACTCGGAACGATTACAGGGGGATGGGGATGTCTCGCAGCTTCGGATGGTGGAGCGCCGCGCTGCTGGCGTCGACGCTGCCGGCCACCGCCGGCGCCGCTGAGCCGGTCTATTTTCACAAGGCCGGCGTGGATCGAGACACCTTCGTCGCCGATCTGGGCGAATGCAACGAGCTGGCCGGCGGCGTGCGCGTGGAGCGGACGGCTTATTATTCGCCTAACGCGATCTCGATGGCGACCGCCGCCTTCATCGCGCCGATCCTGGAGGGGAGCATGCGGCGCGGCATGCAGAACAACGTGCTGCGCACCTGCATGGCGGACAAGGATTATCGCCGGATCGAGGTGTCCGACACGGAAGAGAAAAGCCTGAGGAAGCTGGAATTGCAGGCGCGGGTCGAGAGGCTGTTCACGCTCGCCACGGCTCCGCAGCCCGAAGGAAAGGTATTGCCGCGATGAAGACGAAGATATTGCTCGCAGTCGCCCTCGGCTGCAGCGGCGCGCCCGCCGCAGCGGATACGCTCAAGAAGGTGCCGGCGACGCTGAACCCGGCCAAGGCTTATATTCTGGTCGAGTATAAGCTGATGGAGAACCCGCTCGCGAAGCTTCCCGGATCGCGCAAGACCATGCCGCTGATCAACGGGCTCATCTTCGCGCGCTACGATCCGGCGCTCGGCGATGTCCGGGGCCTGGGCAAGGCCAAGTCGAACCCGCTGCCCGGCAAGCAATCCCCCGTCGAACCCTTCCGCAACCGTGAAATCGTCAGAGGGGACGCGGCGCGGCTGCACCTGATCGAGGTCGAGCCGGATACATGGGTGATCCAGGGTTTCGGCGACACGTCCTTCTCGCTGGGATCCTATGCGTTTCAGCTCGAGCCCGGGACGGTAACCGATCTCGGCGTCGCCGAACCGGCGACCGACTGGGCCGAAGACCAGCGCGCGATCAATGGGGGCGATCTGTTGAAGATGGCCTTTCTCGGGCCCTTCTCCAAGCGCCCCGATGTCGCGCCCGTGCGGGTTCACTTCCGCGCCCGCACCGATCGGGACATCGCGGTGCCGGCGAGCCTCCCGCGGGACAAGCTGCGCACCGTCGCGTTCGTGCCGAACGTCAAGTTCGGGAATTACCTGGGCGGGCTGGTCAACCGGATCGAGGGTGTCAACGCGCAGGCCAAAGCTTCGGAACAGACGGCCTCGACGGCACAGTGACGCCCAAGGCGCTTCAATAGAGCGGAAGTGCAAACTCGGGCGGCTCGGGCGCAGGTTGCGGCGCTCCGTCCGAGAGGTTCGATAAGGTGAGGCCGAGCAGGCGGATGGCCTTGGGCGGTGGCAAGGTCGCGCGGAGCAGGTCGATCCCGATCTCCAGGAACTCGTCGCGGTCGGCGACGGGCCGATCAAGGCTGCGGGAGCGGGTGATGATCCGGAAATCCTGATACTTGACCTTGAGAGTGACGGTGCGGCCGCTGATCCCCCGTTTTGCGTCGATGCGGCTCCAGACGGTGTCGGCGATGCGGGCGAGCTCGACGGCGAGCGCCGACTCCTCCCGTAGGTCCTCGAAAAATGTATCCTCCGCCCCGATCGACTTTCGAACACGGTGGGCGCTCACGCGGCGGTGGCAGATGGCGCGGGCGAGATCGTGATAATAGGGGCCTGAGCTGCCGAAATTGTGCGTCAGGAATTCCAGGCTGCAGGCCCGGAGGTCGGCGCCGGTCTGGATCCCCAGCCGCGCCATGCGCTCGGCGGTCTTGGGCCCGACGCCGTGGAAGCGGCTGACCGGCAGCGATGCGACGAAAGCCGGACCCTTGGCGGGCGTGATCACGCACAGGCCGTCCGGCTTGTTCTGGTCGGACGCGAGCTTGGCCAGGAACTTGTTGTAGGACACGCCGGCCGAAGCGGTGAGGCCGGTCTCCGCGCGGATGCGGGCGCGGATTTGTTCTGCGACCGCTGTTGCCGTGCCCAGGTCGGCAAGATGATCGGTGACGTCGAGATAAGCCTCGTCGAGGCTGAGCGGTTCGACGTGGGGCGTGTAATCGGCGAAGATGGCGCGGATCTGGCGCGACACTTCTGCATAGGCATCGAAGCGCGGCTTGACGAACAGGAGGTCGGGGCAGCGGCGCCTGGCGGTGATCGAGGGCATCGCCGATCTCACGCCGAACACCCGCGCCTCGTAGCTGGCGGCCGCGACGACACCTCGCCCGGTGGAGCCGCCGACCGCGACAGGCTTGCCCCTCAGCTCCGGATTGTCGCGCTGTTCGACGGACGCGAAGAAGGCGTCCATGTCGACATGGATGATCTTGCGGACGCCTGCAATCCCTGGTCCGTCGTTCACTCTTTGTGCTTAGCGTGGACGCGGAGAGCCGAAAAGCGAAATGCCGATTCCGCGATCAACTCCGATACGAAGCCATTCGGGAGGGCGCCCTATCCTTGAACGCACCGCCGGGGCTGGCGTTTAGCCAACCTGCCGTGTCAGGTTGTCGGGTGGCGCAGCCTTCATTGACGGAGCGGCTCATGGTCGAGTGGACGAAGGTGGTGATACCGGGCGTTCCGGACAGTCACCTCGGGCTGGATGGCGGTTTGCTTTGTGCCGAGGTCGACACCCGCAAGCTGCTGGAGGAGCAGCGGCGGGCGCACCCGGTGCGCTCCTTCTTCGAGAAGCTGCGGGGCCGGCCCGCCGAGCCGGAACGCAATGTTCTACAGGTATGGCGCCGGGCATATGACGGTGACTACACCGTCACCCGAATTGTCTATGATGGGGCTGGTGCGCTGGTGTCGGTCAAGCACACCCGCGTTTACGCAACGGACGACATCACGGGGGGCAGCCCGGTCGAGACCCTGGTTCCCCGCACGCAGCAGGAGATTAGGGATGAAATTCGGGCCTTCTTTGCCGGCGCTCCCGGCGCGGACAGGCTGATGGCCCAACTTCCGCCTCCTGAGGGTGCGGCGGTTTGAGCGCATCCGGGAGAAGCTGCCCAGGTCTCGGTGACCGAAGTCTCTAAGTAGATCGCGACGTGAGCGCCCGGTCCTGATAGGATTTCCCGAACAGGGAGATGACGATGTTCGGGGCAGCAGCTGGTCTGGGGTTACTTCTCGTCTCCGCGGGGGCAGCAGCAGCTCCACCAGTCGACTCAGCAGACGTGCGCTGCTTCCTTGTCGCTGCGGAAATGAGCGACACGAAGGACAAAGCGGTCGAAACAGCCGCATCGATCATGATGTTCTATTATCTTGGCCGGATCGACGCGAAGGATCCCGCGGCAAACGTGGAGGCACTGGTCGAGCAAGAAGTGGCGCGACTTACGGATGCGGACAAGAAGCAGCTGCTTGCGTCCTGCTCCGCGCAGGTTCAGCGCCGAGGGAAGGAGTTGAGCGGAGGCGGGACCTAAGGCGGGCCTTGCTTTGGCAGATACAGCTTCCGGTCCTGCCGCTCTTACTTGAACCGGATGCTCATCCCGACGGCGGCCATGCGGCTGCCGCGATCGTTGACGTCGCGCATCGGCTGGAGCCGATGCATGCCGCGCTCGCGCGGGCTGGTTCGGTTGACGGAGAAGAGACCGACGCCAAGGCTCATGTTGGGCGCGACCGGCACACTGCCGACCAGGCCGGCACGGGTGCCTTTGGTGCCGTCGTCGCGGACGAAGGGCTGGGCGGATACGCCGACGCCTCTGCCGCGCTGCTCGGGAAAAAGCGTGCCGTCCTGTCCGACGAAATCGCTCTGCCGGCCCTGCATCTCAGCATAGCTCGGGCCCAAGGTGGTTCTTCGATCCTCGCCCTCGTCCGGCTGGACTTGCGCCAGTGCGGGCGAGGCGAGCAGCAGCGGCGCGAGCATCAGCGCCGCCAGCATCGCTGGCCTGCCAGTCATTGCATCAACTCTCTTTAGCCTAGTTGCTTGATATAAAGCAGGAACGGGGGCGTAGTTCCTACTGTTTCGGAGGTGTAGCGAAGCGGGACGGAGATCGTCCGGGTCGTGCGTTGCACACCGATCATACGTCGGCTCGGACTTGATCCGGGCCAGGGCTCCTATCCGGCAGTCTGAAGGGCAGCCCTGCCCCGGATCAAGTCCGGGGCGACGTGATGGCTCTCAGCAGGCGATCCCGCCGGCGGCGAGAACCGCCAGGGTCACCAGATCCGACGCTGTCGCCGTCATCGGCGCGATCTGCACCGGCTTTTGCATGCCGATCAGCATCGGACCGATCACGGCGTCGCCGCCCAGCTCGCGCAGCAGCTTGGCCGAGGTGTTCGCGGATTGCAGGCCGGGCATGATGAGGACGTTGGCCGGACCGGACAGGCGGCTGAACGGGTAGATGCGCTGCATGGCGGGGTTCAGGGCGACGTCCGGCGCCATTTCGCCCTCATACTCGAAATCGACGCTCATGCCGTCGAGCGCGCGGACCGCTGCCCGCATATTCTCGAGGAACAAGCCTTCCGGGTTGCCGAAATTCGAATAGGAAACGAACGCCACGCGCGGCTCGTGGCCCATCCGACGCGCAACGGCGGCTGTGTGGACGGCGATGTCGACGAACTGATCGGTGGTGGGCCGCTCGGTGACGGTGGTGTCGGCGATGAACACGGTGTGGTTCTGGCCAACCATGACGTGGACGCCGAACGGGGTCACCCCCTCCTGCGGGTCGATCACGCGCCGGATCTCGCCCATCGTCTGGGCATAGGGCCGGGTGACGCCGGTGATCATCACATCGGCCTCGCCAAGCTCCAGCAGCATCGCGGCGAAGACGTTGCGGTTCTGGTTGATCAGCCGCTCGACGTCGCGATGGAGATGCCCCTTGCGCTGCATGCGGGCGTAGAGCTGATCGACCATCTCGGCCGTGCGGGCCGAGCTGCGGCTGTTGTGGACTTCGAAGCTGTCCGCATCCTCGACGCCAAGGGCGCGCAGGCGATCGTGCACGTCGTCGCGCCCGACCAGCACCGGGGTGCCGTAGCCACCGTCGCGGAAGGCGATCGCGGCGCGCAGCACCACATCTTCCTCGCCCTCGGCGAACAGGACGCGCTTGGGATTGGCGCGCGCGGCCTCGTAGGCGAGGGTTAGGAGGGAGGTGGTCGGGTTGAGCCGGGAGCGCAGGCTCACCCGATAGGCGGCCATGTCTTCAATGGGGCGGCGGGCGACGCCCGAGTCCATCGCAGCCTGAGCGACCGCAGCCGGCACGATCTCCATCAGGCGCGGGTCGAAGGGCGCGGGGATGATATAATCGGCCCCGAAGGTCTGGGCGCGGCCGCCATAGGCGGCGGCAACCTCTTCGGGGACCTGCTGGCGGGCAAGATCGGCGAGCGCTTCGGCTGCCGCGATCTTCATCTCGTCATTGATTGTGGTCGCGCGGACATCGAGCGCGCCGCGGAAGATGAACGGGAAGCCGAGCACGTTGTTGACCTGGTTCGGATAGTCCGACCGGCCGGTGGCGACGATCGCGTCGGGGCGCGCGGCCTTGGCTTCGGGCGGGGTGATCTCCGGGTCGGGATTGGCCATCGCGAAGATGATCGGCCGCGGCGCCATGTCCTTGACCATCTCCGGCTTGAGCGCCCCAGCGGCGGACAGCCCAAGGAAGATGTCCGCGCCTTTAAGGGCTTCTTCGAGGGTGCGGCGATCGGTCTTGGCGGCGTGGGCGGACTTCCACTGGTCGAGACCGTCGCGGCCCTGATAGATGACGCCCTTGCGGTCGCACATCAGGACATTGTCGTGCGGCACGCCGATCGCCTTGATGAGCGCCGTGCAGGCGATCGCGGCGGCACCGGCCCCGTTGACCACCACGCGCACATCCTTGAGCTCGCGGTTGGTGAGATAGCAGGCGTTGATGAGGCCTGCCGCGCTGATGATCGCCGTGCCGTGCTGGTCGTCGTGCATCAGCGGGATGTTCATGCGCTCCCGCAACGCCTGCTCGATGATGAAGCATTCGGGCGCCTTGATGTCTTCAAGATTGATGCCCCCGAAGCTCGGCTCCATCAGCGCAACCGCATTGATGAAGGCTTCCGGGTCCTCGGTCGCGAGTTCGATATCGATCGAGTCGACGTCGGCGAAGCGCTTGAACAGCACCGCCTTGCCTTCCATCACCGGCTTGGAGGCGAGCGCGCCGAGATTGCCGAGGCCCAGGATGGCGGTGCCGTTCGAGATAACGGCGACAAGATTGCCCTTCGCCGTGTAATCATAGGCGGTTGCGGGATCGGCGGCGATGGCGCGGACCGGGACGGCGACGCCGGGCGAGTAGGCGAGGGATAGGTCCCGCTGCGTCGCCATCGGCTTGGAGGCGATGATCTCGATCTTCCCCGGGCGCCCCTGCGAGTGGAAATCGAGCGCTTCCTGTTCGGAAAACTTGACGCTGCTCTCGCTCATCGCTGCTCTCCCCCTGTGAAGCCAAGCTGTAGGCCGCGACTCGCGAGCGGGGCAAGGTTGAAATCCGCCTCCGCGCACGGCGAGCTTTTAGGCGTTCCCCGCTCCCGCCTTACCCATTAACCCCTGCCGCATGGCGACCGCAGTCAAGGATTCCTCTCCCTCCCCGATGATGGCGCAATATCTCGCGATCAAGGCGGAGGCGCCCGATTGCCTGCTCTTCTACCGGATGGGCGATTTCTTCGAGCTATTCTTCGAGGACGCCCGCATCGCCGCCGGCTGCCTCGACATCGCGCTCACCGCGCGCGGCGAGCATCAGGGCGCGCCGATCCCGATGTGCGGCGTGCCGATCCATGCAGCCGAAGCCTACCTCGCCCGCCTGATCAAGGCCGGCCACCGGGTCGCCATCGCCGAGCAGACGGAAAGCCCGGCCGAGGCCAGGAAGCGCGGCTCCAAATCGGTGGTGAGCCGGGCGATCGTGCGGGTGGTCACGGCCGGTACGCTGACCGAGGAGGCCCTGCTCGACACGCGCGTGGCCAACTGGCTGGTCGCGACCACCAAGGTCGGCGAGCGCTGCGGGATCGCGGCCGCCGATATCTCGACCGGAATGTTCGAACTCTCCTCGGTGGCGCCGGCCGCGCTCGACGCCGAACTCGCGCGGCTGGGGGCGGCGGAGATCGTCAGCCCCGATCCCTTCCCCGGCCGGCCGGTGCAGGAGCGCCGCGCGGGCTTCGACAGCATGGCCGCCGAGCGCCGCCTGCGTGAGCGCTTCGAGGTCGCCACCCTTGACGGGTTCGGCCAGTTCGACCGCGCCGCCCTCGCCGCGGCGGGAGGCCTGCTCACCTATCTCGACGAAGTCGCGCGCGAGTCGCTCCCCTTTCTTCGCCCGCCGAGCCCGCGCTCGGCCGGCGATCACATGGCGATCGACGCCGCGACCCGCGAGAGCCTGGAACTCACCGTGTCCGCGAGCGGCACCCGCGCCGGCAGCCTGCTTGCCAGCGTCGACCGCACGGTGACCGGCGCCGGCGCGCGGATGCTCGCGGGCGATCTCGGCGCGCCCCTGCTCGACCGGCAAGCGCTGGAGGCGCGGCTTGATCTCGTCGCCGCGTTCGAGCGGGACGGCAACCTGCGCCATGCGCTGCGCAGCCAACTCAAGGCGCTGCCGGATATCGGCCGCGCGCTCGGTCGGCTGGCCGCCGGGCGGGGCTCG
Source organism: Allosphingosinicella sp. (assembly GCF_036387615.1). Classification (GTDB taxonomy): domain Bacteria; phylum Pseudomonadota; class Alphaproteobacteria; order Sphingomonadales; family Sphingomonadaceae; genus Allosphingosinicella. Next base: position 27,719 of record NZ_DASVTH010000037.1, on the reverse strand, counting down.
CCGCGTGATCTCGGTCAGCTGCGCGACGGGCTCGCCGAAGCGCAGCGTCTTCACGACCGTCTCGCCGCGCTCCCCGACCGGCCGTCTCTTCTGGGCCGGCTGCTGCCCGCGCTCACCGGACACGGCGCGCTCGTCGATCTGCTGTCCCGCGCGCTTGTGCCCTCGCCGCCGATCGACACGGCTGGTGGCGGCTACATCGCCGAAGGCTATGATGCGGCGTTGGACGTGCTGCGCCAGACCGGAGGCGAAGGCCGGCGCGCGATCGCGGCGCTGGAGGCGCGCTACCGCCAGCAGACCGGGGTGGCGGCGCTCAAGATCCGCCACAACAATGTGCTCGGCTACCATATCGAAGTTCCGGCGCGGAACGCGGACAAGCTGATGGCGTCCGATTCCGGCTTCACCCATCGCCAGACCATGGCAGGCGCGGTCCGCTTCAACGCGCCGGACCTGCACGAGCAGGCGCTCCGCGTCGGGCAGGCGGGCGCGCACGCGCTGGCGGCGGAGGCCGCGCATCTGGAGGAGCTGACCGAGACCGCGTTGCGGGATGCGCAGCGGATCGCCGAAGCCGCTGACGCGCTCGCCCGGCTCGATGTCGCCGCCGGCCTTGCCGAGCGCGCCGCCGAGGGCGGCTGGTGCCGGCCGAAATTCATGGATCACCACTGCTTCGAGGTCGAGGGGGGCCGCCACCCTGTCGTCGAGGAGGCGCTGAAGGCGAGCGGCGCCCGCTTTGTCGCCAACGATTGCCGGCTGTCGGAGGATGGGCGGCTGTGGCTGATCACCGGTCCCAACATGGGTGGGAAATCCACCTTCCTGCGCCAGAACGCGCTGATCGCACTGCTCGCCCAGGCCGGCTCCTACGTGCCTGCGAGCCGCGCCACGCTCGGACTCGTAGACCGGCTGTTCAGCCGTGTGGGCGCGTCGGACAACCTGGCAAGAGGGCGCTCCACCTTCATGGTCGAGATGGTGGAGACGGCGGCGATCCTGGCGCAGGCCACCCCGCGCAGCTTCGTCATCCTCGACGAGGTCGGCCGCGGCACATCCACCTATGACGGGCTCGCCATCGCCTGGGCGGTGGTGGAGGCGATCCACGACCGCAGCCGATGCCGCTGCCTGTTCGCGACCCATTATCACGAGCTCACCCGCCTCGCCGAACGGCTCGACGCCCTCTCCCTGCACCATGTCCGCGCGCGCGAATGGAAAGGCGAGCTCGTCTTCCTGCACGAAGTCGCGCCGGGGCCGGCCGATCGCAGCTACGGCTTGGCGGTCGCCAAGCTCGCCGGCCTGCCGCCGCCTGTGCTGGCGCGCGCCAAGTCCGTGCTCGCCAGGCTGGAGGAGGGACGCGCCGCGACCGGCGGGATCGCGGCCGGGCTCGATGATCTGCCGCTATTTGCCGCAGCGGCAAAGGAAGAGCCGAAGGTGAATCCTCTTGCAGCGGCGCTCGCGGAAGTGAACGCCGATGCGCTCAGCCCCCGGGAAGCGCTCGACTTCGTCTATCGGCTCAAAACCTTGACGAGCGATCAGTGACCGAGGCGCCCGTCACAATCGATCGGCTGCGATCGGCGCTGGAGGCGAGCTGGGACGCGCACACGGCTTACCAGGGCGCCGTCCGGCCAGGGAACCCCGCGTTCGGCCAATGCTATCCTACCGCGCGCGTCGTCCAATGGTTCTTTCCCGAGTCCGAGATCGCGTGCGGCGACGTCGATACGGGCTCGTCCATCGAGTGCCACTTCTGGAACGTCCGCGTCGATGGTGACCGCACCGACCACATCGATCTCAGCTGGGAGCAGTTCCCGCCCGGTTCGGCCGTGCTGAACTATCGGCTGCTGGATCGAAACGCTCTGGGTGACAGCCCTCCGACCCTCGCGCGCTGCGCATTGCTGCTGGAACGCGTTCACGCCGAGCTTGGCTGACTCGTCCAAGCCGCTCCGGTCCGCTAGATGGAGCGGCAATGACAGGGGCGATCCCTCACCAGCGTGCGATCATCGGCCGGCGGCTCCTCGCTGAGCGGCTCGACGGTTTGGATCGCAATACCGCCGCCGCTTTACTCAAGTCAGCGCTCGCCGACGGTCGCGCGGAGATCGCGCGCCGGCTTGAAGCGCGGCCTTATGCCGGAAGCGAGATCGCGGCCGCCTACGCGTTCCTCACCGACCAGGTGCTCCGCCTCGCTTACGATTTCGTCACGAACCAGCTCTACCCCCTCCCCAACCCCACCCGGTCCGAGCGGCTGCTGCTGCTCGCCGTGGGCGGCTACGGGCGCGGCGAAATGGCGCTCCATTCGGACGTCGACATCGCATTCGTGACGCCCGACCGGCAGGTCGCCTGGACCGAGCAGGTGATCGAGGCGACGCTCTACTTGCTTTGGGATTTGGGCCTGAAGGTGGGTCAGAGCAGCCGCTCGGTGGACGAGACGATCCGCATCGCCGGGTCCGACCAGACGGTCCGCACCGCCCTGCTTGAGATGCGCTATCTGTGGGGCGACGAGGGCGTGTTCGACGAGCTCTGCGCCCGCTTCTGGACCGAGGTCGTGGCCGGCAACGCGCAAGCGTTCGTGACCGACAAACTGGGCGAACGCAACGAGCGGCACAAGCGCATGGGCGACAGCCGCTACGTCGTCGAGCCCAACGTCAAAGAGGGCAAAGGCGGGCTTCGCGATCTCCACACTTTGTTCTGGATCGGCAAATATGCCTATCGCGTCCGCTCGGTGCCGGAGCTGGTCGAGGCCGGCCTGCTTTCTCCCGCCGAACTCAGCCAGTTCCAGAAGGCCGAGCGGTTCCTGTGGGCGGTGCGCTGCCACCTGCACCTGCTCGCCGGCCGTGCCGAGGAGCGGCTAACCTTCGATTACCAGCGCGAGATCGCCGCGCGCATGCGTTACGCGGACCGGCCGGGCAAGTCGCCGGTCGAGCGCTTCATGCGCCATTATTTCCTGCACGCTAAGACAGTGGGCGACCTCACGGGCGTCTTCCTCGCCCATCTTGACGAGAAGTTCGCCAAGCGCGGCAGCCGTTTCGGTTTCCCGACCCTGCGCCGGCGCCCGCGCAAGCTCGACGGCTTCGTGCTCGATCGAGGCCGGCTCGCGCTGCCGGGCGATGGTTTCTTTGCCGAGGATCCGGTGCGGCTGATCGAGATCTTCACGCTCGCCGACCGGCACGGGCTGGAGATCCACCCGCTCGCCATGCGCGCGGCGAGCCGGGACGCAAGGCTGATCGACGCCGCAGTCCGCTCCGATCCGCGGGCCAACGGCTTCTTTCTAGAGTTGCTCAGTTCCGGCCGCGAGCCGGAGCTGGTGCTTCGCTGGATGAACGAGGCGGGCGTGTTCGGCCGCTTCGTGCCCGATTTCGGCCGCGTCGTCGCGCAGATGCAGTTCGACATGTACCACCATTACACGGTCGACGAGCATACGATCCGCGCGATCGGCCTTGCCGCCCGGATCGAGCGCGGCGAGCTCAAGGACGATCATCCGCTCGCGACGCGCATCTTCGAACACATCGCCTCGCGACGGGTGCTTTATGTGGCGGTGCTGCTTCACGATATCGCCAAGGGGCGGGGCGGCGACCACAGCGTCATCGGCGCGGAGATCTCGCGTGAACTGTGTCCGCGCTTCGGCCTGACCGAAGCCGAGACCGACACCGTCGCCTGGTTGGTGCGATGGCACCTGCTGATGTCCGCCACCGCGTTCAAGCGCGACGTTTCCGACCCCAAGACGATCGTCGATTTCGTCGCTCGCGTGAAGAGCCTGGAGCGGCTGCGGCTGCTGCTGATCCTGACCGTTGTGGATATTCGCGCGGTCGGGCCGGGTGTCTGGAACAGCTGGAAACGCCAGCTGCTGCGCGCCTTGTTCGATGCGGCCGAGGAGAGTCTGCGGCTCGGCCACAAGCAGCGCGGCCGGCGCGAGCGGGTGCTCGCGATCCAGGAGCAGCTGGCGGCGCGGCTGCGCTGGAATGAGAGTCGCTTCGCGCGCCTCGCATGGCACCTGCCGGACAGCTACTGGCTCGCTGAGCCGCCTGATGTGCTCGAGCAGAACGCCCGGTTCGTTGACGCCGCGGATCGCGAGCCGTTGAAGGTCGGCCCGATCACCATGGCGATCCAGGAGGAGCGCGGCGCAACCTTGCTCACCGTCTATGCGAAAGACCAGCCCGGCCTGTTCTACCGCCTGACCGGCGCGATCAGCTTGGCCGGCGCGAACGTGATCGACGCGCGGATCCACACCTCAAGCGACGGCATGGCGCTCGACAACTTCCTGCTGCAGGATTCCGCCGGCAAGCCCTTCAGCGAGCCGCACCAGCTCGAGCGGCTCGAACGCCTCGTGCTTGGCGCACTGGCCGGCCAGGAGCCCATGACCGAGCGGCTGGAAGCCAAGGCGCTGCCGCTGACCCGCGCCGAGACGTTCCACATCCGGCCCGCGGTGTTCGTCGATCCGGCCGCGTCGAACCGTTATACGGTGGTGGAGGTCAATGCCCGCGACCGCGCCGCGTTGCTCAGCGGGCTTGCGCGCGCGATCTTCGAGTCCCGCGCGACGGTTCATTCCGCGCACATCGCAACCTACGGCGAGCGCGCGGTGGATGTCTTCTACCTGGCGGATCCGAAGGGCGAGAAGATCGAGAACCCTCTGAAACTGAAAGCGCTGCGGACCAGGCTGCTCAAAGCCGCGAGCGAACCGGAGATGGAGAGCGCCTAGGAAGCGTCACCCCGGCTCGCGCCGGGGTGACGAGGCTTCAGAACCGCGTCCGGACCGTCACGCCATAGGTGCGCGGCTCGGCCAGGAACTGCGAGAAGATCTGCCGGCCGCCCGGGAATTGCGGGTCCGCGAACGGAGCGCTGCTGAAGCCCGGAGCAAAGGGCGGCACGCCGGTTCCGCCCTGCTGGAAGGGCGAGTTGAACGCGACCTGCGCATAATCCTCGTTGAGCAGGTTCTGCGCCCAGAATTCCAGCGCCCAGCGCTCCTCCGGCCCACGCAGGCCGATGCGCGCGTTGACGACAGCGTAGCTGTCCTGCTGCTTCTGGGGGAACAGATCGGAGCCCGTATTATAATCGCCGGTGACGCGCGTATCGATGTAGAAAAGCCCCGACAGACCTGAGGAGCCGATATCCGGCGTCCAGGCGACCGAGCCCGTCACCACCACTTCCGGCGCGTTCGACAGATTGTTGCCCGGCAACTGCCGAAGCGCCGGATCGAGCGGCACACCCGTGTCACTGCCCACGAGATTGTTGCGGTACTTGGTGTCGGAAGCGGTGATGCCGAGATTGACGGACAAGTCGCGCGCCGGACGAAGCGAGGCTTCCACCTCCACGCCCTGTGACCGCACGCCAAAGCCAACATTGTCGGACGGGCAGGCGCCAGTCAGTCCGGCGGGATTGAAGTTGAAATTGCTTCCCGCAACGATCGCCGGATTGACGAAGTTCGGCGATCCGGGAGCGATGCTCTGGTCGCGGTCAGCGCCGTTCAGATCGAGCGAGCAGCCGTTGATCGTCTGAACGAGGAAGACAGTGCCGTTGAAGGTGTTCAGCTGGAAGTTCTTAAATTCCTGGCGGAAGGCGGCCACACTGATGGTGAAGGGGCGGCTCGAATATTTGAGGCCAAGTTCGTAAGCCGTATTGATCTCGGGATCGAATTGCAGGTTGCCGACAAGCGCCTGCGCACCGCCCTGGCTGGCGAAGGAAACGTTCGGCGCCTTCAACGCCGACCGGTCGAGATTGAAGCCGCCGGCCTTATACCCGCGCGAGTAGCTGGCGTAGAGGAGCAGGTCCTCATTGGGCTTCCAGGACAGCACGCCCGTGCCCGTAAACTCGTCCTCACTCCGGCGATCGGAGATTGAGACGCCATTCAACTCACTGGTCGAGTTACCCTGACAGGACAGGCCGATGATCGAATTCGACACGCCAAACAGCGCTGCATTGAAAGCGGGGCTCGCCGGGTTGATGAAGTTGCCGAGCGCGGCTTGGTTCAAAGGGCACGCCGTATTGTCGTTGCCGAAGGTCGCTTTGAATTTTTTGCGCTCGTTCGTGTAGCGAAGCCCGAAGGTCAAATCGACCGTGTCGGTGACGTGAAAGATGTTGTGCGTAAAGAACGCATAATTGCGGCTGTTCTGGAAATAGCGATCAAGAGTGCTGCCGCGATTATTGATGCCGTCAAGGCGATCGATGGCCGCGAAAATGAGCGGTGATGCTGCACCGAATGCAGGCGGACGCGCAGCCAGGCAGCCCGGAGCGGCGGGGTTGTAAAGAGCCGCGAGCCCGCCGCCGGAAATCAGGCGACAGGTTGCGAAGCGGCCATATTGGTTGCCGAACCGCAGATTGTCCGTCGCGGTGAGATCCTCGTCGGCATAATAAGCGCCGACCAGCCAGTCGAGGCGATCACCGAACAAGGTGCCCTGCAGGCGGAGTTCCTGGCTGAACGTCTGGAACTCGCGGCTCGCGCCGCCATCCGGCGCGCGATACAGGATATCGACCGTGCTGTAGTCGGTGTCCGAGCCCTGATCGCTCTGGTAATCGCGATAGGCGGTGATCGATGTGAGCGTCGCCGCGCCCAGCTCCCAATTGGCCTCGAGCGAGATGCCCTTGTCTTCCGTCTCGCCGGCATAGCTGCGGCCGGGCGTGACGTAGATGGTGCGGTCGTAGGCCTGATTGAACGCCCCGAGATCCTGACCCAGATCGCGAAGCACGTTGATGATGTTGTTGCCGGCGTCATTGACCCGCGGCGGCACGGCGCCGGGCTGCAGGATCGGCGACACTGGGTTGTTGAGGTTCCCGATCAGCGGATTGACCTGATTGGTGACGTAGGTTGCGCCGCAGCACTTCTCGTCGCGCTTCGTGTAGTCGGCGATCAGCCGGAAAGAGAGCGCATCGGTCGGCTCGTAACGCAGCTGGCCGCGGACGAAGTAACGGTCGCGGTCGTTGACGTCGGTGTCGTTGTTGATGTCGCGATAGAAGCCGTCGCGCTGCACGTAGACGCCGTCCACCCGGTAGGCGAGCACGTCGTCGATGATCGGGCCGGTGATTCCCGCCGAAGCGCGGAGGAAATCGTAATTGCCGTAAGTGAGCTCGGCCGTGGCGGCGGTGGTAAAGCTTGGCTGCTTGCTGATGATGTGAATGAGGCCGGCCGACGCGTTGCGGCCAAACAGCGTGCCCTGCGGTCCGCGCAGCACCTCGACGCGCTCGATCTCGCCCAGTTCGTTGAGTCCGATGCCCGAGCGGGAACGGTAAACGCCGTCGATGAACACGGCGACCGAGCTTTCCAGGCCCGGATTGTCGCCGACCGTGCCGATGCCGCGGATACGGGCGGAGCCGTTCGCCTCCGAGCCGGTGGAGGAGACGAGCAGCGACGGCGCGACCTGGTTGAGCTGACGGATGTCGTTGGCGCCGGTATTCTGAAGCGTCTCCGCGGTGATGGCGGAAACGGCGATCGGCACGTCCGACAGCGGGGAAGCGCGCCGGTTCGCCGTGACGATGATGTCCTGGGGAGCGACTTCGCTCTCGTCGGTTCCGGCCGCAGCTTGCTGCTCAGGGCCTGGACCCGAGTCATCCTGAGGCGTTTCCTGCGCGATCGCCGGCTGCGCTAGCGCCATCAGCCCCGCCGACATGAACCAAAATGATTTCCGCATGACCCCTCCAGATTTGCTTGTTTTGACCAAAGCTAATCAAAATCAGGAGGTGCCGCCAGCGGAAAGCCGTGCTTTTCCGCTGGTCAGGCGAGATTATTGCAATTCCGCAACAAAACAGTCTTTGGATGAAACCGGCTTAGCCGCCTGCCGCTACGGCAAGCTCGCCCGACTTCACTTGGGCGAGAGCACCATCAGCATCTGTCGGCCTTCCATGCGCGGATGCTGCTCGATCTTGGCTTCCGTCTCGGTGTCCCCCTGGACGCGCTGGAGCAGCTGCATTCCGAGCTGACCATGGGCGAGTTCGCGGCCGCGGAAGCGGAGAGTCACCTTGACCTTGTCGCCTTCGCCGAGGAATTTGTGGATCGCGCGCATCTTCACGTCGTAATCGTGATCGTCGATGTTCGGACGCATCTTGATCTCCTTGATCTCCTGCGTCTTCTGGCTCTTCCGGGCGAGATTGGCCTTCTTCTGGGCCTCATATTTGAACTTGCCGACGTCCAGGAACTTGCAAACGGGCGGATCCGCGCCCGGCGATACCTCAACCAGATCGAGCCCGACGGAAGCCGCTTGCTCCATCGCTTCCCGGGTGAACATCACCCCCAGATTTTCACCATTCTCATCGATCACGCGCACCTTGGGCACGGAGATGAATTCATTGAAACGGGGGCCGTTCATTGGCGGCGCGACTGGGCGCCGGATCATCGGGGGGCGTATAGCTGGTTACTCCTGTTGCCGTTTGGAACCAGCCACCTAATGACTGAGCGGCGATTTTGGAAGGCGGCGCGAACATCGAAGCCGCGCTTTTCCGCTCGGCTGTGGCCGTCGTGCCGCGTGCGCATGCTTAACGGCTTCTTCACCCTGCCCGCTTAGCTCTTCGCTTCTATATGCAGCATCAAGTCATCTCGCGCGGGGCAGACCGCCCTCGTTTCGGACAGCGCCCGCACCGGCTCTCCTGGAGCGACGCGGCGCCGCTCCTCCTGGTTCTGCTGGCCGCCCTCCTGATCGTCGCCGTCAATCCGCTCGGATATCGCGGGGGAGGCGCCGACGATTGGCACTACATGTCGGCGGCGCGGTGCGCGGCCGAGCAGGGCTTTTGCCTGCCGCCCGACCATTGGTGGCGCCGTTTCCCGCTCGTCATTCCGGCGGGACGCGCCATCGCCTGGTTCGGCGAAGGTAATTTCGGGCTCTGGGTCGTGCCGCTCATTTACGGGGTCGGTGCGATTTCGCTGTTCGTGCTGATGATCCAGCGCCAGTTCGGCCGGCTTGAAGCGCTGCTGGCCGGGCTGGTGCTGGTCGCCACGCCGGTCTTCTCGGAGCGCTTGCTCGAGATCAACGTCGACACCGCCGAGTTCGCGTTCGTGCTTGCCGCCGCCTTCTTCGTCGAGCGCGGGTACCGCAAAGGCAGCGCGATCTGGATCCTCCCGGCTGGAGCGATGCTGGCGCTTGCCGTTCAGGCCCGGCCGACCTCGCTCGCGCTAGTTCCCATCTTTCTGATGGGCCTTGCAATCGTCCCTGCGCTGCGCCGGAGCATAGGCGCGTTCGCGGCCGGCATGGCGATCCCGATCGGATGCGAAGCTCTGGTATACGCCATCTGGACGGGGGACGCGCTGCTTCCCTGGAAGCTTTCCATGGCGCACACGCGCATCCCGACAAGCGAACTCGACGCGTCGGTCGATCTCAGCCAGAGTCCGCTGTTCAACGTCGCTTACATCGACGGCTGGGTGCCGTCGGTCGGGATCGAGGCGCACTGGAGTGTCGAAGGCCTCGTCAACCTGCTCGCCCACCCCGGCATCGGGCTCAGCCTGATCTGCGGCCTCCTCTTCATCGCGCTGCATCGGCAGAAGCTCGGCACGCAGCTTGGCGGAGGCAAGCTGATGCTCTTCCTGATCGGCGGGGCGATGCTGTTCTTCGGAGCGCTCGTCTACGGCCTCGCCGTCGATCCCAAGCCACGAATGTTCCTGCCCGTCGCGGCGGTTGCGAGCGTCTGCTTCGGCGTCTTCGCGGCTCGCAGCTGGCGCGAGGGCAGCCGGGCGCTCGTTTTGGTCTGCCTCGCCCTGCTGCTGGGCAAGGCGGCCATGGCGTCTTACAACCGACTGGACCTGCAAGGCGCGGGCGCTCTCGCACGCGTCTGGATCGCGCAGGAGCCCGCCGATACGCTCGCTGCAGACGACCTGACCTCGCGCTTTCTAACTCTCTCCCCGGAAGTCCGCGCGTTGCCAGTCCACCCGGACGGCGACCGGCGCCGCGTCCTGGTCGTCTCGCCGGGGCCCTGCACCGATCTGACGAAAAGCGGCGATTATCGGCGCTGGCCCATTCTGCGGTCGCATCGCTTCGATCGCGCGGAGCCGCAGCTCATCCGCATGCTGCGCGAGCGCAACCTGTTCATGAACGCGCGGCTTGCGCCCTCCCTGTGCCTGCTGGGTCGGCCGGCGGAACGCTAGCGCAGGTCGGGCGGCGTCGACTCCGACCTGAGCCGGCCTAGCACCGCGTCGGTCGCGAGCACTTCCTGCCGCGCATCCGTGCCGAGCGGGCGGACGGCGAGCGTGCCCTCCTCCGCCTCGCGCTTGCCGACGACCAGCAGGTACGGGACCTTGGCCAGGCTGTGCTCGCGCACCTTGTAGTTGATCTTCTCGTTGCGAAGGTCGGTTTCGACCCTGAGGCCAGCGGCTCTCAATTGCCCCGCCACCTGTTCCGCATAGCTGTTGGCGTCCGACACGATGGTCGCGACCACCGCCTGGACGGGCGCCAGCCAGAGCGGGAACTTGCCCGCATGATGCTCGATCAGGATGCCGATGAAGCGCTCGAAAGTGCCCAGGATGGCGCGATGGAGCATCACCGGCCGGTGCCGTTCGCCGTCCTCGCCCACATAGGACGCGTCGAGCCGCTCGGGCAGCACCGTGTCGGCCTGGATCGTGCCGACCTGCCAGGTCCGCCCGATCGCGTCGGTGAGGTGGAATTCCAGCTTCGGCGCATAGAAGGCGCCCTCCCCCGGCAGTTCCTCCCAGCCATATTCGGGCGTCGCGCGCCCGGCCGCGGCGACCGCGTCGCGCAGGACCTGCTCGGCCTTGTCCCACTCGGCGTCGGAGCCGAAGCGCTGCTCCGGGCGTAGCGCCAGCTTGATTGCATATTGGTCGAAGCCGAGGTCGCGATAGACGCTGTCGAGCAGGTCGCAAAAGGCGACGATTTCGCCGATCAGCTGGTCCTCGCGGCAGAAGATGTGCGCGTCGTCCTGCGTGAACTGGCGCACGCGCATGATCCCGTGCAGCGCGCCGTGCGGCTCGTTCCTGTGGCACACGCCATATTCGGACATGCGGATCGGCAGGTCGCGATAGCTGGTGATGCCCTGCTTGAAGATGAGGACGTGCGCCGGGCAGTTCATCGGCTTGAGCGCCATGAGATCGCCCGTGCCGGAAAGGATCGGCGCGTCATCCTCGGTCGAGGGGATCTCGTCGGGCACGACGAACATGTTCTCGCGATACTTGCCCCAGTGGCCGGACCGCTCCCATTGCCGCGCGTCCATCAGCTGCGGCGTTTTCACCTCGTCATATCCGGCGGCGTCGAGTCGCCGCCGCAGATAGGATTCGAGTTGCCGCCAGACGAGGAAGCCCTTCGGGTGCCAGAAGACGCTCCCCTGCGCCTCGGACTGGAGGTGGAACAGGTCCATCTCCTGGCCGATCTTTCGGTGGTCGCGCTTCGCCGCTTCCTCCAGCCGAAGAAGATGCGCGTCGAGTTGCTTCCTGTTGAGCCAGCCGGTGCCGTAGATGCGGGAGAGCATCGCGTTCTTCTGGTCCCCGCGCCAGTAAGCGCCTGAGACACGCGTCAGCTTGAACGCCTGCGGATCGAGCTTGCCCGTCGAGGCGAGGTGCGGCCCGCGGCACAGATCGAGCCACTTGCCGGAGCGGTACATGGTGATCGTCTCGTCGGCGGGCAGCTCCATCACCCACTCGGCCTTGAAGGTCTCCCCCTGCTCCAGGAAGAAGGCGCGCACGTCGTCGCGGGTCCAGACTTCGCGGATGAGCGGCTCGTCGCGCGCGATCACGCGCCGCATTTCCTCCTCGATCGCGGGCAGGTCTTCTTCCGTGAACGGCCGCTCCTTGGGCGCGAAATCGTAATAGAAGCCGTCGTCCGTCGCAGGGCCAAAGGTGATCTGCGTGCCGGGGAACAGGTTCTGCACCGCCTCGGCGAGCACGTGCGCGAAGTCGTGCCGCGCGAGCTCCAGCGCGTCCGCCTCGTCGCGCGCGGTGATCAAAGCGAGCTCGGCGTCCTCCTCGAACGGGCGTCGCAGGTCGCGCACCTCGCCGTTGATCCGCGCCGCCAGCGCCGCCTTGGCAAGACCCGGCCCGATCGCGGCCGCGACATCCGCCGGGGTGGTGCCCTGGTCCACTTCGCGAACGGAACCATCGGGGAGGCGGATTTTGAACTGCTGCGTCATGCGGGCGCATGTAGCGGCAGGGCGGCCCGACCTCCACCCCTTCGCGGCGGCGCTGTCCTACAGCGCGCTCCCTATGATAGCGACCGGCAGATGCCTATGACGCCTCCCTTCGAAGATCGACGTTCCTGATGGACGGGGTGCGGCATCTGCACATCGGAGGCGGGCGCCGGCTCTCCTACGCGCTGACCGAAGGGCGCGGACCGACGCTGGTCTTCCTGCCGGGATACATGTCGGACATGGAGGGCACCAAGGCGCTTGCGCTTGCCGCCTGGGCGGAGGCCGAGGGCCGGGCGATGGTGCGTTTCGATTATGGCGGCTGCGGGGCCAGCAGCGGCGAGTTCGAAGCGCAGACGCTGGCCGGCTGGCGCGACGACACGCTGTCGATTATCGACATGCTGACCGACAACCCCGCCGTGCTTGTCGGATCGTCGATGGGCGGCTGGCTGATGCTGCTGGTCGCGCTCGCCTGGCCGGAGCGGATCGCCGGGTTGGTGGGAATCGCGGCGGCGCCGGATTTCACCGCCTGGGGATATACGCCGGACGAGAAGATGACGATCCTGCGCGAAGGCCGGCTGGAACGCCCGTCCGACTATGCCGAGACGCCCTATGTCACCAGCCGAGCATTCTGGGAAAGCGGCGAAGCGCTGCGCCTGCTCCATGCCGAGATCGCGATCGACTGCCCGGTGCGGCTGCTGCACGGCCAGGCCGATCCGGACGTGCCCTGGGCCTATTCGCTGGAGCTGAGCAAGAAAGTGCGTTCAGCCGACGTGCAGGCGATCCTGGTCAAGGACGGCGACCATCGCCTGTCCCGCCCGCAAGACATCGCCCTGCTGATCGCGACCGTGCGCACCCTCCTGGAGGCCCCTTGATCCTCACTCTATTGGCGCTTGCCGCCCAACCCGCCCCGGCCGCTCCGACGGCGCAGGGCTGCGCGCAACTCGCACGGTCGCAGCCGGAGAAAGCCGTCGAGGCCGCAGGCGCCTGGCGAATCGCGGGGGGCGGCCTTGCCGCAAGGCACTGCCTCGGCCTCGCCTACACGGCGCTTGAGCGCTGGGCGCCCGCGGCTGAGGCGTTCGCCGCCGCTGCCGCCGAAGCGGAGTCCGCCAAAGACAGCCGACGCGGAGAGTTCTGGGTGCTGGCCGGCAATGCCTGGCTGGCCGCCGGCGAGGCCGCCAAGGCCAGAGCCGCGCTCGACTCGGCGCTGGTCGCCGGCATCGGCTCGGCCGAGCTACGCGGCGAGGCGCATCTCGACCGTGCGCGGGCGCTCGTGGCGCTGGGCGCGATTCCCGCCGCGCGCACCGACATCGATCTTGCGCTGAAGCTCGTGCCCGGCGATCCGTTCGCATGGGTGCTTTCCTCGGCGCTCGCGCTCAGGGAAGAGCAGATCGCCCGCGCCCGCGCCGACATCGCCAAGGCGACCGAACTCGCGCCGGACGATCCGGACGTGCTCCTTCAGGCCGGCAACGTCGCCGGGGTCGGCGGCGAGATCGAGGAAGCGCGCACGCTGTTCGCCAAAGCCGCCAAGGCCGCGCCTGACTCGCCGGCGGGCCAGGCCGCTGCGGCGGCGCTCGCCGCCAATGCGGGCGAGGGCAAGTGATCCTCCACGGGCCGGCGAGGGGGGCCGCGGCGCGCAACAACGTGGTCGAGGACGCGCTTCGTCCGCACCGGGCTGGAGAGCCCCCTCCACCATGCTGCGCATGGTCCCCCTCCCCGTCCCGGGGAGGATCTTAGTCCAGGTAGAATTCGATCGTGGTCACCACCCGCACCTTCTGAAAGGGCGAGTCGTTGCCGGAGCCTTCGCTCTCGCCGTCGCGGGCGGTGATCGAGAAATAGCCCTGCGTCGCAGAGCGGATGCCGCCCACCTCGGTGCCGCTGTCGGCGGCGAATTGCTGGGCGCCGCGGCGGGCGTCCTTGGTGGCGGCCGCGATCATCGGCGGCTTTACGTCGTTGAGCTTGGTGAAGCTGTAGGTGATGTCGGACCCCTCCTCGATCGCCACGCCGCTCCTGATCAGGTCGAACTGACGGGCGAAGGCCGAGCGCGCCTTCATCACGTCGCGGGTACGCAGTTGGAGCTTGCGGCGAACTGTGACGACGTTGCCGCCGCGATCGTTGTCGAAAAAATTGCTGACGCTGACGCCCGCGGCCGAGATGTCCTCGGGTTTGAAGCCTGCCCGGGTGAAGAAGTCGGTGATGGCCCGCGTGTCCTGGTCGATCGCGCCCTGGACCGCGCCGAGTTCGCCGCCCTGCTCGGAATAGTTGATCGTCCAGGTGGCAAGATCGGCGGTGACGTCGCGCTCGGCGAGCCCCCGCACGGTGACCGCGCGGTCAGCCATTCGCGAGCGGCGCAGGCCATCGCCGAGCAGATAGCCGCCGATCGTGACGCCAAGCGCGAGAATAGCGGCCGAGAGCAGAAGAGCGTTCCTGTTGCCGAGCATGCGTTCAACCACGATATGCCTCCCTGGAATGCGGGCGCGGAACTCCCCGGCCAGCTTCGAAGGTCTGACACTCTGTCGATGAACCGTTGCTTTCTAGCGGTGAACTGAAAAGGGGGCGCGATGAAATATCTGCATACCATGATCCGCGTTTCGGACCCGGAGGCGACGATCCGCTTCTTCGAGCTGCTCGGGCTGAAGGAGCTGCGGCGCTACGACAACGAGCAGGGGCGCTATACGCTGATCTTCCTGGCCGCGCCCGGCGACGAGGATGCGCAGGTGGAGCTGACCCACAATTGGGGCGAACAGGGCTATGAAGGCGGCCGCAATTTCGGCCACCTCGCCTATCGTGTCGAGAACATCTACGAGAGCTGCCGGCGACTGATGGACGGCGGGGTGACGATCAATCGCCCGCCCCGCGACGGCCGCATGGCGTTCGTGCGCACGCCCGACAACATCTCGATCGAGCTTCTGCAGGAGGGGGCCGCGCTGCCCCCGGCTGAGCCCTGGGCCTCGATGGCGAACAGCGGCACATGGTAGAGATCGTCCGGATCCCGGCGCTCAGCGACAATTACATCTGGCTGATGCACGATCCCGTCTCAGGCGAGACGGCGGTGATCGATCCGGCCGTCGCCGAGCCTGTCCTGGCCGAAGCCGATGTGCGCGGATGGCGGATCGGGCAGATCTGGAACACGCACTGGCATCCCGACCACACCGGCGGCAACGCGGCGATCAAGGCCGCGACCGGTTGCACGATCACCGGGCCGGCAGCCGAGGCGGACCGCATTCCAACTCTGGATCGGCTGGTCCGCGAAGGCGACACGGTGCGGCTCGGCACCGTGGAGGCGGCCGTGCTGGAGATGCCGGCGCACACGGCGGGCCACATCGCCTATCATCTTGCCAAGGAGCAGCTGATCTTCGTCGGCGACATCCTGTTCGCGATGGGCTGCGGCCGGCTGTTCGAGGGCAATGCGGAACAGATGCACGCCAACATGCAGCGCCTGGCGCAGCTTGCGCCCGACACGCAGGTCTATTGCGCCCACGAATATACGCTCGGAAATGCGCGCTTCGCCGTGGCTGTCGATCCCGACAATCAGGCGCTGCGCACGCGAGCGTCGGCGGTGGAAGCGGCGCGGCAGCGAGGCGAGGAAACGGTGCCGACCACGATTGCGCTCGAGCGCGCGACAAATCCGTTCATGCGCGCTTCATCTGCGCAGGCACTTGCTGAGCTCAGGCGGGCCAAGGACAATTTCCGCGGCTAGCATCCGTTGGACCGCCGCACGCGTTCAAGCGCGAGGAGGCCGTATGAGGATCATTGCAACATTATCGCTGGCCGCGCTCGCCGCCGGCTGCGCCGTCAGCGACGCTCCGACCGAGATGAGCGCGGCCGCACAGAACAAGCTGACCGAGGAGCTGCGCGGCTTCAGCGCCGGCCCGGCGCAATCCTGCGTCAGCCGGCGCGACTTGCGGGGCAATCGTTCGGTCGGCGATGATGTGATCATCTTCGAAGGACGGTCGAGGAACCTCGTCTACGTCAATCGGCCAAATGGCGGCTGCCCCAGCCTCAACTCCGGTCGCGCCCTCATCACCCGCACGCCGGGTACGCAGCTTTGCAGCGGCGACATCGCCGTCGTGTTCGACACGACAAGCGGGATCGAGTTCGGCGGCTGCGGCCTTGGAGATTTCACGCCCTATCGGCGGGTGAGGTAAGCCGCGCCCGGAGGCGGGACCGCATCAGCGCTTGTAAAGCGCGCTGAGCCGCTCGCCATATTTCTCCTTCACCATGTGGCGCCGAATCTTGATCGACGGGGTGAGCTGCTGGTTCTCGACCGTGAACGGCTCGTCGGCGAGCACGAAGCGGCGCACCTTCTCGATCACCGACAGATCGGCATTGACCCGGTCCACCGCGGCCGACAGCGCACGCTGGTAATCGGGGTCCTGGGCCAGCGCGACGAAATCATATGCGCGTCCGTTCGCCCGGCACCAGTCCGCCGTCCACTCCGGATCGGGGACGAGCAGACCGACTATGTACGGGCGCCGGTCGCCCACCACCATCGCCTGGACGATCTCCGGCTGCAGGGTCAGCATTCCCTCGACCCGCTGGGGCGCGACATTGTCGCCCTTGTCGAGGATGATGAGGTCCTTCTTGCGATCGGTGATGACGATCCGCCCCGCCTCGTCGATATGGCCGACATCGCCGGTGTGGAGCCAGCCGTCGACGATCGTCCGCTCGGTCATGGCGGGGTTGCGCCAATAGCCCTTCATGACGAGTTCGCCGCGGACCAGGATTTCGCCATCCTCCGCGATCCGCACCTCCGTGTTCTTCAGAGGCGGACCGACCGTGTCCATCTTGATGCCGGCGCGCGGGCGGTTGCAGCTGATCACGGGCCCGCTCTCGGTCTGGCCATAACCCTGCAGGACGGTGAGGCCGAGCGATTGGAAGAAGGTGCCGACTTCGGGATTAAGCGGTGCCCCGCCCGAGACCATCGCCTTGATACGTCCGCCGAAGCGCTGGCCGACCTTGGGACGGAGCGTCCTGCCGAGGATGAAGTCCATCGGCCGGTCGAGCAGCGAGGACGAGCCCGCCGCCTGCTTGGCGCCGATCTCGAGCGCGCGGCGCATCAGGTAGTTCGTCAGTCTGCCCTGCTTTTCGACCGCTTTCACGATCCGGGTGCGCAGCACGTCGAACAGCCGCGGCACCACCACCATCATGGTCGGGCGCACTTCCTCGATGTTTGAGGCGAGCTTCTCCAGCCCTTCCGAATAGTAGATTTGCGCGCCCAGCCCGATCGGGAAATACTGCCCGCCGCTATGCTCGTAAGCGTGACTGGCGGGCAGGAAGGACAGGAAGACCTCCTCGTCCCAGCTGAAATCGTTCGAGATGACGTCGATGCAGCCCTCGACATTGTGGAGGATGGCGCCGTGATGCTGCATCACGCCGCGCGGGGCGCCGCCCGTGCCGGAGGTGTAGATCAGGCAGGCGAGGTCGTCGCGTGCGAAGGTTGCGGCGGCGGCGGTCGCAGCGACATCGGCACGCTCGGCGGCGACGAGGGTTTGCCAGTCGTGATACTCGACCGCGCCGGGCTGGGCGCCGCGGATCGGCTCGATCCCGATGACGTGCTCGCAATTGTTCGCGCGGAGCACGGCGGGCAGCAGCGCCTTGGCGAGCTTGGGAGTGGACACGATCACCGCCCGCGCGCTGCTATCGTCCAGAATGTGCTGGTGATCGCGGGTGGTGTTGGTGACGTAGGTCGGCACCGTCACGCAGCCCGCCGCCATGATCGCGAGATCGGCGATGATCCATTCGGGCCGGTTTTCCGACACCAACATCACCGTGTCGCCGCGCCTGATGCCAATCCGGTTCAGCGCGGCGGCGAGCGAGGCGACCGTCTCCGCCGCTTGCCGCCAGCTGGTCGAGACCCACTTGCCGTCGCGCTTGGCCCAGAGGAATGGCCGCTCGGCGCCCTGGGCCGCGCGGGTGAAGAACATGGTGACGAGGTTGGGGAAATGCTCGAGCTGTCGTGCCATGGTGGAGAGGCTGGCCCATAATCGAAACCGAGACAAGTTCGGGTTTCCCCCACTCCGCTCATCCTGAGGAGGGACTGAGCGAAGTCGAAGGCCCGTCTCGAAGGACCGGCTCGGAACGTCCTTCGAGACGCCGCTTCGACAAGCTCAGCGGCTCCTCAGGATTAGCGGGTCATGGATGACTCACTCGCTCAGCGCGACGCCTTCGCTGCGCGGGTCGGCGGCGCCGATCCAGCGGCCGCCGACGCGCTCGATGGCATTCGCCTTGAAGCTCCCTGGTGCGCGGAAGGAGACCCGGTGGCCGAGGGCGGTCAGCGCGGGGGCCATCCGCTCCAGCGCCGTGCCGCGCTCGACGGCGATGCCTGGTCCCGCCGCAACCAAGGTCGGCAACGCGAGCGCCTCCTGGGCGGAGCGGCCCCAGTCGACCACGCCGATGATCGACTTGGCGACCTGCATGATGATGGTCGCGCCGCCGGCCGCGCCGAGCGCCAGCCGCACCTGCCCGTCCGGCCCGTAGACGATGGTCGGAGACATCGAGCTGCGCGGCCGCTTGCCGGCCTCGACGCGGTTGGCGACCAGAATGCCGCCGGCTTGCGGCACGACGTGGAAATCGGTGAGCTCGTTGTTGAGGAACATGCCGCCGACCGTCACGCCCGATCCCCACGGCGCTTCAATGGTCGAAGTCAGGGTCGCGACATTCCCCCAGCGGTCGCTCGCAACCATGTGCGAGGTGCCGGCGGGCTCGTCGTGCGCCACGAACGCGGTCCGGGTCGCGCCGGGCGGCGTACCGGGGCTGACGCTCGCCAAGGCGCGCCCGCGGGTGATCAGCGCCGAGCGCCGGCCGAGATACTCGGGGTTCATCAGCCCCGCGACGGGCACGCGGACATGGTCGGGATCGGCGAGGTAGGCTTCGCGGTCGGCGTAGGCGAGCCGCATCGACTCGGCGATCAGGTGCCAGGCCTCGGGGCTGTCGGGCCCAAGCGCGGCAAGGTCGAACCGCTCGAGCTGCTTTAGGATCGCGAACACCGTCGTCGCGCCGGACGAGGGCGGTCCCATCCCGCAGATGCGGTGACCGCGGTAGCTGCCGCATTGCGCCTCGCGCTGCCTCGCGTCGTAGCTGACGAGATCGCCCTTGGTCATGGGAGCCGGGTGGCGCGGGGCGGAGGCGACCGCGGCGGCGATGCGCTCGGCGAGCGGCCCGGTGTAGAAATGGTCCGGGCCGCGCTGGGCGACTTCAGTCATCAACCGCGCCAGTTCCGGATTGCGGATCAGGGTTCCGACCGGCTTGGCCGTGCCGCTCGCGTCGAGGAAGGTCGCGCGCGCCCAGGGCGTCAGACGGAGCGCCTCGGGACGCCAGGTCGCGATCGCATCGCGGCCGCGCTCCGTCAGCTGGTAACCGTCGCGGGCCAGCCGGATCGCCGGATCGAACAGGCGCGCCCAGGGCAGCTTGCCATGCTTGGAATGGGCCAGCGCGAACATGCGGATGTTGCCGGGAACGCCGGTCGCCCGCCCGCCGACTGAGGGATCGTCGACCGGCCTGCCGCTCGCGTCCAAGAACCAGTTCGGGCTCGCCGAACCCGGCGCTTCCTCGCGTCCGTCGAAGCTGGTGAGCGCGCGGCTGCGCCCGTCGTGATGGACCAGGAAGCCGCCGCCCCCGATCCCGGATGACTGCGGCTCGGCCACCGTCAGCGCGATCGCGGTCGCGATTGCAGCATCGGCCGCGCTGCCGCCAGCGCGCAAGATCTCGCGCCCTGCTTCCGCCGCACGCGGATCGGCGGCCGAGATCGCGCCGGGCGCGGCCGCCAGTGCCGGCGGCGCATCCGTTCGTGCGGTCTGGGCGGCGCAGGCGGTGAGGAGGAGAAAGGAGGAGGCGAGGCTGGCGAGAAAGCGACGGGTCATCGGGCTCATCTACTCCGCCCTGGGGCGCGCGTCACGCGTCGACGCCGACCGCCTCGGACAGGCTCCCGAACCCGTCCCGGCGAAGCAGGTCGCGCAGATCGCGCTTGATTCGCTGCGCCAGGCCCGGTCCTTCGTAGACCAGGGCTGAGTAAAGCTGCACCAGACTGGCGCCCGCCCGAATGCGCTCATAAGCGTCCGCGCCGCTCGCGATCCCGCCGGCGGCGATCAACGGCAGAGCGCCTCCGGTCGCGCGGCGGAAATCGCGCAAGCGCTGGAGTGCGAGCGGCCGCAGCGGTGCGCCGGAAAGCCCGCCTGCCTGACCTGCGTAACCGGAGCGGAGCGGCGGCCGACTCACCGTGGTATTGCCGAGGATCAGCGCGTCGATGCCGCCGTCCATCGAGACGCGCACGACAGCGTCGATGTCGGCCGGCTCGAGATCGGGCGCGAGCTTGAGGAAGATGGGCGGCGCCTCCCGGCCCCGTTCGGCGGTGACCGCGGCCAGCAACTCGGTGAGCGCGGCCGGGTCCTGCAATGCGCGGAGCCCCGGTGTGTTGGGAGAGGAGATGTTGACCGTCAGATAATCCGCGACCGGCGCCATCGCGCGCACGCCCGCCCGGTAGTCGGAGATCCGATCGGCGCTCTCCTTGTTGGCGCCGATATTGACCCCGACAATCCCGCCGCGCTTGCGGCGACGAAGGCGCGCCAACGCCGCCGACTGCCCGCCATTGTTGAAGCCGAGCCGGTTGATGATCGCCCGGTCCTCCTCCAGCCGGAACAGGCGCGGCTTGGGATTGCCGGCTTGCGGGAGCGGCGTCAGCGTGCCCACCTCCGCGAAGCCGAAGCCAAGGCCCAGCATGCGGTCATAGACCTCCGCATCCTTGTCGAAGCCGGCGGCGAGCCCGACCGGGTTGGGGAAGCTGAGGCCCGCAAGCTCAATCGAAAGCAGCGGATCGGACGCAGTGGCTTTGCCCGCCGGCAGCGCCTTCAAGCCGGCGATGGTCAGCCGGTGCGCCTGCTCCCCGCCCAGCCGAAAAATAAGCGGGCGAAGAAAGGGATAGAGCGCCATGCGGCGCGGCCTATCGCACCCGCCGAGCGGCTGGTCAAAGCGGGGGTGTGCAAGTTATGGGCAACCCATTGAACCATCCCCGTTTGGCCCCGGACTTGATCCGGGGCTGTCGAAGCCCACCACTTCTTGCCGACTCAAGAGTAAGGGGCGGCCTTCGACAGGCGCAGGCCGAACGGAGTGTGGAAAGAAGCAAAGAGGATGATCCGAATGCGCTTCCTGCTACTCGCCTCCACTGTCCTCATCGCAGCCTGCACCACCGCGCAAACCTCGACCGAGCCTCAGACAGCAGCCGCCAACGCCGGCAGCGCCGCATCTCAGGCCGTCACCGCCGCCGCTCAGCGCGCGGCCGTCGCCGAAAAGAACGTCGAGCTCGCCCGTTTCTTCGAAGCTTACGATCAGGCGCAGCTCGATCTGTCGCCGCTCGGCAAGGCCTATCGCGGCATCAAGGACGAGGATTACAGCCGCTGGAACGAATTTACGGACGAGGCCGATCTCGCCCAGCGCAATCTGGACACGACCACGCTGGCCAATCTGCGCTCGCGCTTCGATCGTGCCAGCCTCTCGCCCGAAGACCAGCTCAGCTACGACTTGTTCGAGAATATGGTCGATCGGCGCGGCGGCGTCTTCCCGTACCGCGAGAACAGCTACGTCTTCGATCAGATGAACGGGGCACAGAGCGAGGGGCCGGCCTTCCTGATCAACATTCACCGCGTCGACAATCTGTCCGACGCCGGGGCCTATGTTCGCCGTCTGCAGGGCATCGACGCCTATCTCGACCAGGCGATCGCGGAGGCCAAGGACCGCCAGGCGAAAGGCGTGCTGCCGCCCAAGTGGGTCTATCCGTACGTGATCGCGGACAGCCGCAACATCATCAAAGGCGCGCCGTTCGACCGCGGGCCGGACAGCGCGCTGTTCGCGGACTTGAAGACCAAGGTGAACAAGCTCGCCATCGCGCCCGGCGAGAAGAGCCGGCTGATCGAGGCCGGCCGCAAGGCGCTGGTCGAGGAGGTCAAGCCCGCTTACGGCCGCGTCATCGCGCTGATGCAGGCCCAACAGAAGGCGGCGGGCTCGGACGACGGCATCTGGCGCTTCCCGAACGGCGCCGAGCAGTACAGCGCCCTGCTGCGCTACTACACCACCACCGGCATGAACGCCGACCAGATCCACACGCTCGGGCTGCAGCAAGTCGCCCGCATCCACGGCGAGATGCGCGCGATCCAGCAGCGGGTGGGCTTCCCGGGCACGCTCAACCAGTTCTTCGCGCACATGCGGACCCGCAAGGAGAATTTCTACCCGAACACGCCGGCCGGCAAACAGGCTTACCTCGACGAGACCGACAAGGTGCTCAAGGCGATGCAGGCGCGGCTGCCGCAATATTTCAGCGAGGCCGCAACGCCCAAGGCGGTGCTGAATGTAAAGGCGGTGGAGCCGTTTCGCGAGAAATCGGCGGGCAAGGCCTTCTACCAGGACCCGTCGCCCGACGGCGCGCGGCCCGGCGTCTATTACGTCAATCTCTATGACATGGCCGACATGCCGCACACCGAGCTCGAGGCGCTCGCCTTCCATGAGGGCGTGCCCGGCCACCATCTCGACGGCGCGGTGACGACGCGGCTGGAGAATATTCCGCCTTTCCGCCGCTTCGGCGGCTATACCGCCTGGTCGGAGGGCTGGGGGCTTTATGCCGAGCGGCTCGGCAAGGATATGGGCTTCTACACCGATCCGTATCGCGACTTCGGGCGGCTACAGCTTGAGCTGCATCGCGCGATCCGGCTGGTGGTGGACTCAGGTCTCCACCACAAGCGCTGGACCCGCGCGCAGGCGATCAAATATGTGGGCGACAATTCGGCGGACGCGCCGGGCGGCATCGTCAAGGCGATCGAGCGCTACATCGTCTATCCGGGCCAGGCGACCGCCTACATGGTCGGCCGCCTCAAGATCACGGAGCTGCGCGAGCGCGCGCGGCAGCGGCTTGGCGACCGCTTCGACATGCGCGGCTTCCACGATGCGGTGCTGCTCAACGGCGCGGTGCCGCTGGACGTGATGGAGCGCAACGTGGAGGCCTGGATCGCGAGTCAGTCACGCTCTTAGGGCGCGCCACTTATCCGCTCATCCTGAGGAGGGACTGAGCTTGGCGAAGGCCCGTCTCGAAGGATTGTGTGTGTCCTTCGAGACGCCGGTTCGACAAGCTCACCGGCTCCTCAGGATGAGCGCTTTGTGTTTGTTCACGCCTCCATCCCCACCACGAACTCCCGCAGCGAACGCGCGTCGTGCAGGGCATTGTGCGGCACGCGGCTGTTGCGGGCCGTACTGAAGCCGGGAGTGCGCAGGAATTCAAGGCGCAGGCGGCCGATCTCGGCGAGTTCGGCCGGGCCGGTGACGATGAGGTTGCACAGGTGGGCGAGGTCCTCCGGCCAGTCCGCGACGACCAGCGGATCGGGATCGGCGGCGAGATAGCGGGCGAGCTCGAACGCCGCTTCCTCGCGGGATACGGTGTCCGCATCGAGACCGGGCGGGACCTGGCGCAGGTACGGCAAAACATTGCGCTCGACCCAGCCATGCACTTCGGCTGGCAGCGGCAGCACCGCGTAAAACTCCTGGTCGCCATGCTCCGGCACCAGCGCGATGCTGATCAGCTCGCCGCCAAAGCCGTTATATTCGGTGTCCAGGAAGTAGCGCATTGGAATGGCTCCTAACCGATCCTCCCCGGGACGGGGAGGTGGCACGCGCAGCGTGACGGAGGGGGCTGTGAGACCACGTTATGTCCGACAAGCCCCCTCCACCCCCGCCTTTCGGCGGCGGTCCCCCTCCCCGTTCCGGGGAGGATCGCTTGATTCCGACCTCCCCAAAGCCCACATGCATGAGGCGATTTCCGGCCCGAAATGCGCTTTTCCCCGATCCGTGATAGAGCTTGGCAGATGACTGAAGATATCTCCGTGCGGAACCAGGAAGCGCAGGACGCGGTCGACCGCGCGTCGACCTATGAGTGGGGCTTCAGCTCGGACATCGAGCAGGAATTCGCGCCCAAGGGCCTCAATGAGGACACGGTGCGCTACATCTCGGCCAAGAAGGGGGAGCCGCAATGGCTGCTCGACTGGCGGCTGAAGGCGTTCGCCAAGTGGCAGACGATGGAAGGGCCGAACTGGGCCAAGCTCAACGTGCCGCCGATCGACTATCAGGACGCCTATTATTACGCGGAGCCAAAGGAGAAGCCGAAGCTCGGCTCGCTCGACGAGGTCGATCCCGAGATCCTGCGCGTTTACGAGAAGCTCGGCATCCCGATCGAGGAGCAGAAGGTGCTCGCCGGCGTGGAGGGCGCGCGCAAGGTCGCGGTCGATGCGGTGTTCGACAGCGTCTCCGTCGCCACTACCTTCCGTGCCGAGCTGGAGCGCGCCGGTGTCATCTTCCGCTCCATCTCCGAAGCGGTGAAGGAATATCCGGACCTCGTCCGCAAGCATCTCGGCAAGGTCGTGCCGATGCACGACAACTACTTCGCGGCGCTCAACAGCGCGGTCTTTTCGGACGGCACTTTCGTCTACATCCCTGAGGGCGTGCGCTGCCCGATGGAGCTCAGCACCTATTTCCGCATCAACGCGGCGAACACCGGCCAGTTCGAGCGGACCCTGATCGTCGCCGACAAGGGGGCTTATGTCTCCTACCTGGAAGGCTGCACCGCGCCGATGCGCGACGAGAACCAGCTCCACGCCGCCGTGGTCGAGCTCGTCGCGCTCGACGATGCCGAGATCAAGTACAGCACCGTCCAGAACTGGTATCCGGGCGATGCCAACGGCGTCGGCGGCATTTATAATTTCGTCACCAAGCGCGCGCTCTGCCAAGGCAAGAACTCCAAGGTGAGCTGGACCCAGGTCGAGACCGGCTCCGCCATCACCTGGAAATATCCGAGCTGCGTCCTTTCCGGCGAGAACAGCGTCGGCGAATTCTATTCGGTCGCGCTCACCAACAATCGCCAGCAGGCCGACACCGGCACCAAGATGATCCATCTCGGCAAGGGATCGCGCTCGACCATCGTCTCCAAGGGCATCAGCGCCGGCCGCTCGGACAACACGTACCGCGGCCTCGTCCGCGTCGGTCCGACCGCCGAAAATGTCCGCAACTTCACCCAGTGCGATTCGCTGCTGCTCGGCGACCAGTGCGGTGCCCACACCGTCCCCTACATCGAGGTCCGCAACCCGACCGCGCAGATCGAGCACGAGGCCACCACCTCCAAGATTAGCGACGACCAGATGTTCTACGCGATGCAGCGCGGCCTCAACGCGGAGGATGCGGTGGCGCTGATCGTAAATGGGTTTGCCAAGGAAGTGCTTCAGCAGCTGCCGATGGAGTTCGCGGTCGAGGCGCAGAAGCTGCTGGGGATTAGCCTTGAGGGGAGTGTCGGTTGATCGCAACGTTGTTCTTGATGGCTATTCAGCCCGTGAGTGCTCCGCCTGTTCCAACGGAACAGGAAATTGTCGTCACCGGTAATCGATTAAGCCGAGTTCAATACGCGGGCGGCGTCAACACCATCACCGGTTCTGTGCGTTGTCGGATCACCCGAACGAGCGGCGACCCGGAGATTGATCGGCGCATGTGCGAGATCGTTAAGGTATGCGCGAAAAGCAGGCCCAGAACGCGCGAGAACATCGAGGCCTGTACGGCGGCTCGGAAGCGGGAGTTCATAGCGACTTACGTGCCCCGCGGCAGAGAAAGCGAAAATGCTCAAGATTGAAAACCTTCACGCCGAAATCGACGGCAAGCCGATCCTCAACGGGCTGAGCTTAAGCGTCCGCGCGGGGCAGGTGCATGCGATCATGGGGCCGAACGGGGCGGGCAAGTCGACGCTCGGCTATGTGCTCGGCGGGCGGCCAGGGTACGAGGTGACGGGGGGCTCCGTCACGTTCGAGGGCTCAAATAACGAGCAACTCGACCTGCTCGACATGGCACCGGACGAGCGGGCCGCGGCCGGGCTGTTCCTCGGCTTCCAATATCCGGTCGAGATCCCCGGCGTCTCGAACGTCCAGTTCCTGCGCACCGCGCTCAACGCCCAGCGCCGCGCGCGCGGCGAGGCGGAGATGAGCGCGGGGGACTTCCTGCGCGCCGCCCGCGCGCAGGGCGAGGCACTCGACGTGTCGATGGACATGATGAAGCGCAACGTGAATGTCGGCTTCTCCGGCGGCGAGAAGAAGCGCAACGAGATGGTCCAGATGGGGCTGCTTGGGCCCCGCCTCGCCGTACTCGACGAGACCGACTCAGGCCTCGATATCGACGCGCTGCGGATCGTCGGCGCCGGCATCAACCGCATCATGCGCGCGCCTGACAAGGCGGTGGTGCTGATCACGCACTATCAGCGCCTGCTCGACATCGTGCAGCCGGACTTCGTGCATGTGCTGGCCGAAGGACGGATCGTGCGCAGCGGCGGGCCGGAGCTGGCGCACGAGCTGGAGCGCGAGGGTTACGCGCAGGTGGCGGCGTGAGCTTGCTCCTTCAGATCCACCCCGGGACGGGGAGGGGAACCGCGCGAGGCGTGGTGGAGGGGGCTCTCCACGCGCACTGCGGGTCTCGGGGCCCCCTCCACCAGCCTTCGGATGGTCCCCCTCCCCGTCCCGGGGAGGATTTCTGGTGACGTTGCTCGAACTGCCTTCTTCGCGCGCGGAAGCGTGGCGGTGGAGCGATCTGTCGGCGCTTCCGCAGATTATGGCGGGCGCGCCTTCCGGCACTGTGCCGGATGCGCTTCCGTGGATCGATTGCGCGCTGGAAGGCCCTCGCCTCGTCTTCATCGACGGCAGGCTCGCCGCCGAGCAGAGCAATCTCGGCACGATCACCATCGGCGCGATCGAAACGCAGCCGGGCGAGCATGCTCTGTCGCGGTTGGTCGGCCGCGAAGGCTGGTCGCTCCGGCTCGGCCGCGATCATGCGCCGCAGGGTCTGGTCCAGATCGTCCATGTCTCGACGGGCGGCGCCGATCACTTGCCGAACGAGGTGGTGCTTGACGAGGACGCGCAGGCGTCCGTCGTCGAAACCTTTGTCGGCGAGGGCTGGATCAATCGGCTGTCGCATCTCACGCTGGCCAAAGGCGCGCGGTTGATGCTGAGCCGACGGCTGCTCGGCAGCGGCGGCTATGTCAGCCTGCACGATCGTGCGACGGTCGGCCAGGGGGCGAGCCTGGTCCTCACCACGCTCAGCGCGGGCGCGAGCGATACGCGGCTGGACGGGCATTTCACGATCGATGGCGATGCCGGTTTCGTCGAAGTCGGCGGCGCGCTGCTTGGGCGGGCCAAGCAGCGGCACGACGCGAACCTGGTGCTGCGCCACGACGCGGTTGGGGGCATGAGTCGGCAGGTGTGGCGCTCAGTCGCCGACGAGGCCGCGACCTGCTCGGTCGCCGCCCGCGTCGAAGTCGCGCGCGGGGCGCAGAAGACGGACGGCGAGCAATCGCTGAAAGGCCTGCTGCTCGCGCGCACCGCAACGATCAATGCCAAGCCCGAGCTCGAGATTTTCGCGGACGACGTGAAATGCGCGCACGGTGCTACCGTGGGCGAACTCGACCGCAACGCACTCTTCTACCTCGCCAGTCGCGGCGTGCCGGTGGCGGAAGCCAAGGCGCTGCTCACCCAGGCGTTCGTCGCCGACGCGGTCGACCGCGTCGGCGAGGAAGCGGTGCGCGAGGCGTTCCATGCGGACGCGATGGCTTGGCTGGGAGGCAGCCAATGAGCGACGCTGGCCAGATCCTCCCCGGGACGGGGAGGGGGACCGCGACGCGAAGCGGCGTGGTG
>NZ_DASVTH010000036.1:0-111936 GCF_036387615.1 Allosphingosinicella sp. | reverse complement strand
CGCGAAGCGATGTTCTGAAAACATCCGCTGCCTCATCAACTTCAGACTCCCCTCGCGGTCCCCCTCAACGCTGGGGGTGAAAGTGACATTCTGGAAGCGTGCGTTGTCGTCTGGGAACTTATCCTCGAAATATTCGGACTGATACAAGCGCACCCAACGTCCGTAATCGACGTCGACATCTTGGGCGACTACCCACACCATTGGTGTGATGGCCGGATGCCCCCCCCAGATCAAAGGCCGCCGCCCTAAGATTACATACACCAAGGCGGATACCGCCGCGGTGATCGCCACTATGTCGGCCGTTGCCGCATATTGCGGTGCCCGCTTCGGATCGGGGGCGCTCGCCGAAAGGAATATCGCCTCGCCCATCGCTAGCCTGCAAGCCCGACGAGCTCCCAGCCGGCCTCCGAAACTTTGATCGCACGCACCGATTTAATCTGATCGTCGAGCCACTTGAGGTGCGCTGACCAAGTGTCTCGAATGCCGATATGGTCATATACGAGAATAGGCGCCTCGCCCTGGTCCGCTCGCTTGGCTTTGTCGGCCACATCGTTCAGCGTTTCAGCCGAGGGTATGCCGACGATCGGATAGGCCCAGACTGTTCGATCATCGAACAGTCTCACCGCAATCGCCCGATGCCTCCCGATGCCCTCTATCCTCCCGCCGATCTTCGCGACGTCGGCACGCAGCTTGCCGGTGATCGACATGTAGCGGGCTGCGATGCTCCGGCTCCGCAGCCGCTCAACCCGTGAGGCGATCGTCTCCGCGGTAGCGGCGACGATCGGGCCCGTCGGTCCCTGGAGCTCAGCGGCGTCGAGGTAGACGGTCTCTGCGAGATCGGTGAGCTTGGTCGGCTCGTGCTCCGGCCAGATAACCCGGAGCACCTGGATTTCCTTAGCTCGGGCCCGTCCGATCTCCTGGCGCGTCCAGCGGCTCTCAAAATAGCCGGGAGTGTCGAGCATCACCATAACGTCGCAATCGACGAGTCGGTGCCAGAGAACATCCTGGAATGGATCGCCAGGCCGAATGTCGTGCGTATCGAGAAAGACGTCGAACCCGCGGGAAATTAAGAGATCATGCAGCTGCAGGGCCGCCGCCGTGGATTCGACGCGCCGATAGCTGACGAAAACTCTTCGCTGTCGGCGCAGGAGACCGACAACCTCCAGGATCGCCGAGGCGAGCTCGTTCATCTCAGGATCATCATTGCGGCGGATAAGGCCGTTCGCTTCCCGAAGGATCTTCGGAATCTCAGCGCCAAAATTGGCGCCCGCCGCGATCGTGGGAATGATGGGCGCACTGGATATCACCAGGTCCAGCGCCACATCGGCGTCGACGATCGGGACCCCGCCAAAATAGACGGCCGCGAAGGCCGCACTTTTGTCACGCTCGGCCACGGTCACTGAATCGTGGATGAGAACGTCGTCCCCAAGGGCGAGTTCGAAATCCCCGACCATCCGGCGGATCGTCTCCGTCAGTATGGTCCGGTTCTGAGCGGACACAGCCCCGAGGATCGCAATCTCATAGAGGCTCATCGATGCCTCAGCGCCCCGCAGATTTCGCCGCCGCCTCGATCCATGCGGACAAGTTATTGTAGCCGTCGTTCAAAACCCAGTCGTAAGTGGGATAGATGCTGCTGAAGGGGACCTTCCTTCCACCCTGGGTCACGGACCAATAGTCCAACGGGTTCTCTCCCTGGATGTCCGCGCCATGCTGCGGGTCCTTTACCCGATGAATGTCGATCGCGAGCATGCCTTTCCCCAGTTCGTAACTCCGCTTGATTTCGTGCCGTACCCACGGCCGATCGTAGGTTTCGGTACCGAACAGGACTACCGTCACGGACGTCCCCGTCATCTGGTCCTCGATCCACTTTTCGATACCGCCGGCGCGACGTTTGGCTTCTTCGAACTCGGCCTTGTCATAGAACGGAGGCGCCTCACCCTTCGTACGCACCACCCACGAATTGCGGACCTGAACCACCCGTCTCACGTCGCGGTCGTAGTGGAAGCTGAAGAACACCTTGCGCGCCATGAAGCCCCCGAGAGTCGTTCGGTCCATTAACAGGGTGATGCAATTATGTCAGCGGCGACAGCCAGATCAGTCGAGCGGTAAGCCATGAGTCCGCGCTAAGGCTGTAAGCTCAGTCCGCTGGACCTCCGCTTCGTCCAGCTTTCCAGCCGCAGCCAGCGCATTCGCCAGCTTCAGCTTAGCCCTCTTGACGAAACCCGGCCTCAGATGGGGTCGGTCTGCCTCCATCAAAGCCACGCCCTCCCGAAGTTTGGCAAGACTCTGATTACGCAGCCACGGCAGGTGCCGTCCGACCATGAACTCGGCGTAAGCTAACTCAACAAGAGCCTCGCCGATCTCAGAGTCGGAAGCGTGAAGCTTCCGCCGAGTGCGCCACATGGCGCGATAATCGAGAAGCGCCTGCGGAACGAGCCATGGGCGTCCCAGCTGAGCCAGCTGCATGGTGGCGCTGGCACGAATGCCGAAGGCGCCTGAGGGATCCGCTGACTGCAGCTCGATCTGCTTCGTCGCCAAACGACGAGAGGCCTGAAAGCGCCGCCGTTGCCAGGAAGGTTGTTCAGAGTATTTCGCTATGGAGTAGGCCTCACTCGCGTAGGCACCATAGGGGAAATCGGACTCCACGATGAATCCGCGGTTCCTAAGGTCCACGCGAGTGTGGAAGGTCGCGAGCACCCCCAGCTCGAGCGGACCATGCAGCCTCAACCAGGCTGCCGAACTCGTCCACAGCTCGCACAGGCGTATCCACCTGACGGCTGTCGTCTGATCAACATCTTCCGCCGGCAATTGGGCAAGTTCCCGAAGCGCCAGCCACAGGCGCGAGAGCCGATCAACGAAAGTGCTCTCGCCTCCTTTGCCCGTTAGGTTGGCCTCTCGAAGAAGCAGATCGACGCGTGGAAGGGACAGAGGACCCTGCGCACCCGGCCTGTAGCCCGAAAGGAAGCTCAACCGGCTTGAGGCGACTTCCTCCTTCCAACGAAGGAACGAGCGATCATCCGACAGCCCGTCACGAAAGCCTCTCAAGTCGGGCGGTAGCTGCCCTTCCTTCGCTATATGCCGAAGCACCTCGATCACCCGACGTTCGACGTTTCTCTCGGACTCCGTGACCCATTGCCGGGGATCCGTAACTCGTTCGAGGAGGCGGAGCATCGCGCCAAGCTGATCGCTCGGGACGAAGTCGTCGGCTCGGAAGAAAATTACTGGAATGCGCCGCAAGCTGGCGTGGAAAAGCTCGATCTCGAGATATGTAACCGGGGAGGGACCGAGATCGTCGATCTCCACTTGCGAGCCAAGACGGCGAAAAAGGAGCACGATCATGAGGTCGGATTCGTGCAGCTCGCGAATGCACCGATCAATGATCGTGCGCCAGCCTTGAGAATCGAGACCGGGGCTCTTATACTCGGCGATCCACCGATCCAAATCATCCTCAAGCTGCAAAGCATTTATCTTTGCTCGAAGCTCAAGATAGCGTTCGTCACCCTCAGTGCGGCCTTCCTGGTTCACTGAAGCGATAAAGACCCGCTTGATCGGCTTATCGGTTCGCATCACCGTTCATCCCCAGTGGATAAGCACTTTACCGAGCTAGTCGCGGCGATAGCAAATCTTCCGGTAACCTTCGTCTGTTTGACAGGGCACTTCCGACGAGTCTTCTAAGCTTGGGGTCGCAGGTTCGAGTCCTGCCGGGCGCGCCAGATTTCCGCCATTTTCCTGTTACCTTTTTTGTCGCCAGGTAACGTATAGGTAACAAGGGAGCGGGATAAGGTGACATCTCCCGGCACCCCTCCGAACGAAAACGAAGCCTTGGCGGCGGGACGAATGGTCGGGAGCGGGTGCGCTCGAGCGCGCGAATGGGCTACTTTACGCCACCAGCTGGCACTCATGCAGCCCGAGGAAACTTCAGCGGCGGGAACCGGTCGCCGCTTGCAGCCGGCTGTGCGCATTGCCAAATCCCGCAAGCCGTCCCCTAAAGCTTCGTTCGAAAAGATTCTTACCAGCCGAGAACGCCGATGCATCTGCCCGTGGATTCGGGGTCACCCAATGAGCGCTGGCGCATCTCCTACGAGGATGAGGAGTCGCCGGACACCTACACATTCCGTGCGTTCGCTACGATTGGCTATCATCTGTGGCCGGCGATCGTAGCGACCGGGCTTGGCGGCAACACCTATTCACGGTGCATCCTGGCATCCAAGGCAATACTGACCTTCCTCCACTCGAAGGGGTATGAGGCGGAAATTTTGAAGGTGGTGTGTGATGTCTCGCGCCGTCGAGACGGTCGATTTGTCATCCCGAATACCGTTGCGCTTGGTCTGCCCGACGCCGATGCCGGCACTAACGGCCTGCACGTTGTCGTTCGCATGGCCGATCGGAACGGTAGGAAGTGGATCATAGACGGGAGCATCCGCCAAGCAGATCGACCCGCCTACTGGGAGAAGCCGCCGGAGATCATCATTGCGAGGGTCATCGACAGCCCGCCGGTGATGCACCCTGATGATTTTTACTTCCAGCAGGGCTATCATCCACTCGCCGCTGCGAGCACTGAGCAGACCGACGGCTCAATTCTCCTGTTCCAATGGGTCACGAAGGATGACGAAGCGGATAGCTGGACCGGCACGCCCGACGCTGCGGAGGACCGCGCGGAGAAACTGTCGAAGCGCCTGAATAGCGCTTGGCGCCGAACCCCACCCCCGCGCTGATGAAATGGCGGCAAAGCTTGTCGCCCTTGCCGCGCTTCACCATTAGCGGGTGCCGCGTCAGCGTGGCGCCGCCACCATTGGACCAAATTGGCTCCGCGGGAGGTCGCCACATTTTCCCGCTAAGTAGTTGCTATAAATGCAAGTTCCCGCTCGCTCCAGATGGCACTCCCCACACTTTACCCCACACGATCTGCAGCTCGCGCGTAACCTTCGTGAATAGGCGTGACGAGGCTATATGGCGCCGTCTCAGATTGTGGAGTTTACGAACGTGACGAGCACCTCCGCGGCATCTGGAGAGGGGGAGAGCGGGCTCAAGCTTCTGGACGTGCTTCGCGGGCCGGATAGGTCTGCAATGCTCTGTCCTCGATCCTGAGCCAGAGGTGCTCGTGACATAGCTGGCTCACAGTAACATTAGATCGTGATGCAGGTTGTACAAGTGATCGTTTATCCAGCGTGCTGCACCTGCCTGTTGAAAGGACGCCTCCGGGCTTGAGGCGGTCTGATACCACTCATCGCGTTGCGGTGCGATCGACGCCGAAGTGGGCTGCGCGCTCGATGCATAGTCGCTCAGCTGGAACAAGTCGACAATGCTATATCGAGATCCATCTGCAAATTGGAATAGGTCGAAGTGGTAGTAGATGTCCCTAGTTGATGCGTCCCCGTGCGTTCCCTTGTAGACGACATTGCTACTGTCGTACTCCTCCGCTGCGCCACCATCGTAAAATACTAACACCTCTGAGGCCGCCATGTCTCCAGGAACATGAATGTAGTAGAATATCTCCGCGTATAGTTCTCCAAAGGAGATCGTGTCGCCCGTCGCGTTGACCTTAATCGAAAATGCACCCGTTCGATACGCCCAGTTACCAATACCGGACTCCGTGTAGGTCCAGATCAGCGACACATCGGCAGGCATTAGATCAACGAACTTTATGGTGTCGTTCTGACGCGCTGCAATCCAAGCCTTGCCGGATGATTGCGGAATAAAGAGGCCATCCACGAAATCTTGGCCAAACCCGGATCTGAACTCAAGGGTAATTGCAGCGGTTCCGCTCAGAGTGAACCGGTCGTTCCCCGCAGCTCCGTCTACGATATACGCACCACCCGATATCGTAATGAGGTCGTCGCCCTCCGTGCCGTAAACACGCTCAATAAGTCTGAGCCCCAAGCTGCTCGGGTTGAATGTAGCACCGAGAGGCTTGCCGGTAGTCGCATCAACTCCGGCGGTTAGAACCGCCGTATCGAATCCCGCGCCGCCGTCCACCTTGGTATCGGACGTGTCGAAGACGAGGTAGTCGTTACCGCCATTGCCAAAAAGCTGATCCGCTCCTTTTCCTCCATACAGAAAGTCGACGCCGCCGCTGCCCTTAAGTACATCGTTGCCGGAGAGGCCGAACATCAATGAGGTTTTGAGGTCAGTACGACTACTGAGGTCCATGGTGTCCACAGCACCATTTTGGTCGCCTAGCCGTACGATGTCCACGTCCCGCTTATAGCTATAGCTATAGTTCTGCTTGAACTCGGAAAAGCCCGGATCCACACCGGAGATTAGTGTGGCGGCATAAGAAACCTGAAGGTTGCTAGTTGCTCCAATTTCCCTCGCGACTTGGTTCTGTATGCCGACTATGGGCCCATCGAAGTCGTACGATGCTCCATTCATCGCTGCCTGACCGCCGGCCGGATCAGCGAACGTAGGGTTCGACATGTGAGCCAGTTCATGCGCAATGGTCAGCTCAGCCTTTTCCGGAACCATCTCCCCCTTTTTATTGAAATAGTGAAACCTTGAAATCGCGTCATAGTTGAAGCCCATTTGCGGCAGCACGGTCGCGACGGCATAGCCCGGATTATTGGGGGCAGATTGAGATATTCTAATCAATCCTGACGCTGACAGCTGGTCCAGCATGCCTCGTGCTGTAGCTGATGTGGTGTAAAGCGACTCAAGATAGGTTTGGGTCTTGTCCTTGTCAGGCACCGAGAATGTAGGACTTGTCGCCTCTCCTGCGGGAAGGGTCCAAGTGTCTGGATAGCCATAGAAGCGAAGCTTTTGCGAGACATCCACCCACGCCATTATCTAATCCCCCCAATTTCGATTGGAACCAATATATTGGGCTGAGCATCCTCCACGAGAAAGAAGCGCTCCGCGCGAGCCGTAAGAATATGCGCGCATCTTGTACCTGCGTACGGCTCCATTAAGCAGAGCCTGTTCCCGCGTAGCTCGAAGGTGCCGCTCACTTGCCGGCGGTGCGCTGACAGCTGGTAATGTCCATTTGCCTCGAACGTCGTAGTGCTCTCAACATCGGCAAGGGTGCGCATGCGGATTTGCCTACCCTTGAACATTCGGCTGAGCTCGTCGGCAGATAAGTACGTGAGATCGGCCACGGCCGAGCGAGCTTCAGGACGGGCAAATGGGGAGACACGGAGTTCTGATACCGGTAGAGGAACTGATCCCGGCGCTGCCGCGGAGATCATCGGGCCGTCAGCAGGCGGGTACGAACACCCCAGGATCGCGATCGCTAGCAACGCAGTAGATCGCACACCCACCCCCCCCCTGACCGCGAGGATAGACGCCCTAAGCCGTTTCCCAAGCGTTACGATTGATGGAGCCCAGCCGGTAAACTGTCAACGAACGAGTTCTGCGGTCTTTACGTACACGCGACCCGGCCGGGGTAGCCGCTCAAGTTCTCCAGCCTCGCAAGATGCGCCCCGGAAGCGCGCCAAGCCCCTTCGTTGCGCCGGAAGTACCGACAATGGCGGGACAGCCGACCCGAGAGAAGTAGAGCACCGCTCCGAAGCGAAAGAGGCTCGCCCACCGGCAATCGAACGGACTTGCCTCATACGCAGCGCGGGAACGATCAGGATGTCACCCCCTATCAGCCCCCATCCCGAACCGCTCTCCGGCATTGAACGAGCCGTGCCAGCTCACAAGCTTGTGGATCGGAATAGCCGCCTGGACATGGGTCCGGGTGGTGTCCAGGCTCGAGATGACGATCAGGACGCGCCCCCTTCGGGTTCCCTCTCGATAAGCGCCCGGAGACACTTGATGAGCAGCGGTAAATAGACATGTGCGCGGGCAGGATCTGGACGACGCGCTCCAGCTCGCGCTGCTTGGCGGGCGGCAGATGGTCGAATCCGTACGCATCGGGTCCGATCCTAAGCATTAGCCGCTGCTCTGGCGAGAGTGGCCCGTGGGCGGCTTGCCCGCCCGCCGGCAGTGAACTTGGCTGGTTCAGAACCAACGTTCCCACCAGCGCAGCTTCCGGCCATTTATTTGGCGGCCGATTTTGTAGAGCGCCTCGGCGATGTGTCGCTCAAGTTGACGAGGGGTCAGGCGGATGCGCTCGGCGATCTCCGATAGGACAAGCCGTTAACTCGGCAGGCGAGGGATATCGAGCGCTGGCGCCTCGGCAGGCTCAGAATGGCTAGATCAAGTCGCCGCAGCAGCTCGGGTTCGTAAATGTCGGTCATGGCGACGATCCTCTCGGGAGCCGGCAACGCTCCCCCGCCGCCGGTGCTCTTCGGGGTCAGGCGGCTTGGGCCAGGTCGGCGGGAAGCGCGGCCGTGTCCGGCGCTGCGGCCGTCATCAGGCCCGCAATCTGCTCGGCGGCTGACCGTGCCGACGCCGCCGCGCAGGGTGTACGCGGCTGGCGGGAACGCCATCCATCTCGGCACCTATCCGTCCACCTTGGCCCTGTCATTCTCTCCGCTGAGGCAGTCGCGGATGATGCGCCGCTTCCCCCTGCCATTCGCCGCCGCATTGGCCTGCGCCGCCGTCTCCCCCGCAACTTCGGCAGGATGCGGTCCAGCACCTCGCGGTCCTTGATCAGGGCCAGCAACGCCTCGTCAGGTTGCCAGACGTTCGCCATGTCGATGCTGAGCTGCCCGAGCGCCTCGACGATGACGCTGCCGGCCTCCAGCGCCTCGGCCATGACAACGGCCAAGATGTCGAGCGACGCCTGGTCGGACAGGGTCAGCAGGCGCGTGAACAGGCCAGCTAGGCCGTGCTCACCTTCATAGCCGCCGATCACGGTCGGCACCTCGGGGCGGAGGCCGATCAGGTTGAGCGCGGCCCGGCACCGGACATCAAACACCGCCTCGCTCGGGCAGGTCTCGACGCTCTCCCCGATTGCATCGCTGTGCGCCCGCTGCGGCTCCGGGCTGACCCGGAAGAGAGTTGAGCCGACGATCGCATGCGCCACCATCAAGCGCAGCGCCACTGCTGGACGCGCCACCACCTCGGACCGCACTGCCGCATGCCGGTGGAAACATTTTCAGGGACCGGTACGATGGCAGAGGCGATCATCTTAGCTTTGGGATTGGTGCTCAGCCGAGCCGTACCCCACCTTCCTGCGATCATCTGGACCCTGCGGTGTCCCGCCGACAGCCCTCACTACAGGCACCCGCCGCCGCGCCTCTTCAGGCGCTGAGCAGGCCGCGCGCCCTCCCGACACCATCAGAAGGGGTGAGCAGCCGCATCCCGATTGAACCGCTCGCGTAGGGAGCGGACGGTGTCGCATATTCGCAACCAGCGCGCGAGCCCGTTGCGCCAGCCGGGCGGTCGCTCAGCTACGAAGGCGGCTAAATTCGCCTCCTTCGACGAGGAGGATACGAGCTAACCGCCCCTGGCGGCCAATTGGTGCACTGCGCTATGCAGGAGCTGACCCTGAAGCTGGGTTATCGGCCAGAGGAAAATCCCGTTAACTCAGCCCCCACCGCTTAGCCTCCGGGCGATCTCCGACGCCTTGTCGGAATTCGCTCGCCGCCGCTTGATCGCCACCCTCGCCGTGCCAGGGACTGCCGCGTTATGCTGCGCGAGAGCTTCAGCCTGCCAGCCGATATATTTCTGAATGTCCGCCACCTGTTCATTGATGTAACCCTCGGCATCCGCCGTGGCGCTCCCCCGCACTTCCATGCCGACGATCACCCGGTTGCCTCGCACTTCACCGCGCGGCGGGCTCATATCGAACTGGTTCGGCTGCAACTCGAACAGCACGGCGTCGCCCTCGAAGGGAATCGCCTTTGTGATGCGGAACCCATCCACCGTGGCGCGATCGCCGAACACGTCTTGGACATCAAGACGGGTCGGCTGAGCATCGCCCTTGGCGGCATCAAGATTCAGCTCCAGCGGCGTCGCCTTGCAGCGCTCCACGATCATGGCGACCAGCTCTTCGTCGGATTTCGACGCGAATTCGGAGTCGCGAAGCTTGTCGACCTCAGCCGAGACATTCGTCTCGAGATTATGCCGGAGCGCGTCCGACAGCGTTGCGCGGCGAAAGCCGGAATAGAACAGCAACTCACCCAAAACGGCCACTCGCCCCTCCCTCGATTAGGGCCGATCACATGGGGATCGGCACCACCCATTTCGAGCACCTCGGCAGGTGAAATTTACAGCAGTAGCCCTCACCGGGAGCGTGACGGGGCGCGCCACGGGGAACTGCAGGGAGCAGGCCGGAGCATCTCCTCTCGAATCTTCCCGATCATCAATGGCTGATTGCTGGCCCCCGGCACGGCGCCGATCAACCCGGCTCGCTTCCGTGTGGCGCGTGTGCAACTCCGCCCTATCGGGTGCCAGCTGGGTGACGGCCGCCCCATTGACCCTCGCCATGCTCTCCTCACTAGCCACAGAAGCCCTACTCCATCGACGGAGAGGGAAGCCGAAAATCAGGTATTCACAAATCTCATTGAACGCTGTCGCGCCCTCCTCGGACTAGGCGCGGGCCTGGGTGCCGCTCGTGGCTTCCGGCGGGCCGTCTGTTTGGGGGCCGTCAATACCGAAGATGCGGAACCTGGCATTTCGCTCCGTCGATAGACAGGTATTCGCGCAATAAGCGTCAAGCGAGATCGTCAGTCACGCCAAACGAAGTCGCCCTGGATCGGGTATCCACCGACGTCTATGTAGTCCGCGTCACTGATGTCCAGCCGATCGAGGTCGATCCGTAGCACGCGACCGTCGATGCTGGCGGTGTGGTAATAATAGCGTTCCTGCGGGTCCACGCCAGACGTGTGCCCCTGCTGCTTCTTCTGAGGCTTCGTAGTTCCCGACGTGATTTGGATGGTTTTCACTACCTTGCGGGCTGCAATGTCAAAAACGGTAAGAAAACTGTCGTCATGATTCGTGATAATCCCCAGGCCGCGGCCCCGTGCCACGCGCGTATGGCCGCACCCCTTGCCGGCATCGAGCCGATCGACGACCTCCATCCGGTGTCGGTTGATCACGTACAGGCTACCCTCGGCTGAACCGAAATAGACGTGTGCGTCATCGGGCGCCCGATCCGAGTGGTGGCCGCCGGCATTCGGCAGCGCCTGGAGGGGGACGGGCAGGAAGAGCTGGCTCGTCACGGCGAAGCGGCCCGCTTGTTCCTCAAGTCGGAGGAGCGAGGGGGGAGTGCGCGAGAACTGATTGCCCTCGCAGACGGCGTACCAGCGCCCATTTTCGCCCGGATATCGAAGAATGTGGTGGATCGAAGTTGGCACGTTCACCGACCACAAGGGCTGGCTCGCGCCGACGTCGTAGACCTGTAGACGACGGGTGATTCGATTTAGCTGAAAGAAGCGCGTTCCTTCGTCGAGCCAGGCCGGGTGACCGGTGGCAAGTTGCCCGCCAAAGTCGATGCTCGGATTCTCTGCAGGCGATAGTGCCTCGCCGCTGCCGACCACTTCGAGCACTTTTGGTGGGCCCGAAACGTCGATGACCGAAGTAAGTGCTCTGTTGCCGCCACTTACCAGAGCTAGGGGACGGCTCGGGTGGGGTGTGGTGGAGCGGGGCGTATGGCGAAGCTCCAGTGTATGCTCCACGGTGAGGCTCGCCAGCTTGATGACGCTCATCGCTTCGTCACGCCGGGTGCTCGCGAAGAGAAGATCGGGTCCAACCCTGTCGACGGGATAAGGGCCACTGCCCGTCCCGATATCGTGAAGTTGCTTCCATGACGTCAGGTCGACGACGACAACGCGACCGCCGTCGTTATCGCCAAAAAAGGCGAGCGAGGGTTCAGAAGGCGCATTCATGAGCGGTATCCTCGAAGAGTAACTCCAGCAGCGGAGCGAGAAGGACGGCTGCTTGCTCTGAGCAGCATCCTTGGTTTGGCTCGCCGATGCGAGTCGTAATTATGTGCTCACTTGGCCCGTTCCGGTCCTGCACAGGCCCGCCGGAGAAGCCCGTTCAGGCGGCAAGTGGAAGCGGCAGCCGCGTCTCGATGCAGGGTCGGCTCAGAGACGTAGCGAGATCGCCGGAAACGACAGACTTAGCGCAAGCGGCCACTGTGCAGCAGCGTGCGCGGCTCGTCACCGGCCCTGACGGGCCTGAACTTGGCTACGGGGCTGGTCCGCTTCTGAAACCCGGACCTCTAGAACGGCCGCTGGTGGAGCGTTTCAATTATGTCGACTTCGTCGCCGGCCTCTGCACGAGGAGCAACAGCGCGGCACCTGATTCCGCCACAGACGCTGACCTTTATCTTGACTCTTTACCGAACGTTCGTTCTAGTGACTGCGAAGGGAAGCGGCCATGTTCCACATACGAAGTTACGACCATATCGGGGTGCGCGTCACCGATCGTGAGCGCGCCGCAGCTTTCTACGCGAGGCTAGGCTTCCGGCCTGAGCCGAACGAGGACTCGCCTCACTACAGCGCGCTGGGTCTCATCAACGATGCGGGCGTACGCATCAACCTAGTCTATAACGGCACGCCGCATCCTGAACGCAACGTGCTCATGGACACGTCCGCAAAATGGCCAGGCTACACGCATTACGCCGTTCTCGTAGACAGCCTGGAAGCCGTCTTGGACTGGGCTGAGCGCGAAGGAATCGCCATCACCGAAGGTCCGGTGGTCATTGGTGATCGCAGAACCGTCGCATTCATCCGCGACCCGGACGGCAACGTTATCGAGTTCGATGAACTTCTACCGGAGGCTGGGGCATGACGCGGACGTTGCACGGTCATCCACTTTCGGGGAACACGCACAAGGTCCGGCTGCTCCTCGGCTTCCTGAACCTTGGCTATGATGAGGTCGCGATCGACATACCCCGGGGTGAGCAGCGGCAGCCCGAGTTTCTCGCCATCAATCCGATGGGACAGGTGCCTGTGCTCACCGATGAGGACGGCACGCGTATTCACGACAGCCAAGCCATTCTGCTCTACCTCGGTTCCCGTTACGCGTCAGGGAATTGGTGGCCTCAGGCCGCTGTCGAGCAGGGAAAGGTGGCGCAGTGGCTCTCCTTCGCTGCGAACGAGGTTCAAAACGGGCTCAATATGGCGCGCCTTCACTTCCTTCTTGGTGCGCCCGTCGATCTCGAAGCTGCTCAGGCTATCGGGCGTCGATCACTCGCCTTGCTGGACCACCAACTTTCGGGGCGAGAGTGGCTGGAGACCCCACACCCTACCGTGGCGGACTGCGCACTTTTCCCCTATGTCGCGCTCGCACCCGAAGGAAAGGTCATGGTGGACGACTATCCTGCCGTTTCCCGCTGGATGCGGCGTATCCGAGAGCTGCCTGGCTTCTCGACCATGCCTGGTATCTGATGCCGGCCACGCTCCAGCCGAAGTCGCAGATCTTGAACAGCCTCGTCAGGGCCTTCCGCAGGAATGGCTATGATGGTGCGAGCTTGTCTCGCCTCTCGGACGAGACGGGGCTCAAGCGGGCGAGTCTCTACCATCACTTTCCCGGAGGCAAGGAAGAGATGGCCCGCGCGGTGCTGATTTCCGCCAACACCAATTTCCAAGAAGCCGTGTTGGGAGCATTGGACCAGCCGGGAACACCGAAACAGCGGCTAGTCGCCATGGCGGCAGCGCTCTCGAATTTCTACGACGGCGGTAAGGAAACCTGCCTACTCGCGCTGATGACGACCGGAGAGGGGCGCGAGGTGCTCGCTCCCCAGGTGCGGGAGGGGTTGACAGGATGGATCAACACTTTGGCATCGGTGCTCGAGCAAGCGGGGCAGCCCCAAGCATCGGCTCGTGAGCGAGCGCAGGACGCTGTCGCCCGTGTCCAGGGAGCTCTCGTTCTTTCGCGCGGGCTTGGAGATACCAAGGCGTTCGAGCGCCTCGTCGCGCGCCTTCCGCACGATCTTCTGGCGTGAGGTGGTCGGAAATCCGGCAAGAAGTGCCTCGAAGCGAGTGTCCGCCCCTAGTGCCCTGGACAGCCTCCTCCAACGGCCGCTACTGGCGAGAAGCGGAGCCGGCGGCTGTCTCGACTGCTTAGTTGCGAGGTACGTCCCTGAACTTCCATTCCTGATTTCCTCAGACATACCCTCGAGGGTGACGGAGGCAGCGCCCGCAAGCGATGCGGAGCGAAAGGTTCGTGATGCAGCCCTCGCCGGCACCTTGGGACCGGGATGGACCCCTTGGGCCCACAATGCGATGCCCAGGGACGGAATCGAAGCACTCAGCTAAACCGCTTTCTAGGCCGGAAGTTTCGGAAGCGGCATAAGTCGGTGCCCCCAGAAGTACCCCCAGATCGAAATCTGACAGCGGTTGGATTCCTGATTGCGATGAAGCGAAATCTGGCTGCGGCAGAGCGACGATCACCGCCGACCCTCGTTGCCGGTGAAGTCAGAGCGATGCGAAACAACGATGGCGGTGGAGGACGCCACGATGAGGCCTGCGAGCAGAATGGCCGCTGGCCGAGCTTCAGACCAGAGTATGACGGGCATCGAGATAACCGCCACCCTGCTCGTCAAGTTGGACTATAACATCGACGCCGCTCACCATCTCGACGCCTGGGCGGGCCACGACCTGAAGTACAGCCTGATCGCCGAGGCCATGGGCGGGCTGGTAGCACAGGGATGCCGTCCGCTAGCCTGATCAATCGCTGAATTGCGTGGGCTCGGGAGTTCGAGGTCGTGACGCACCCACCTCGAGTCAGAGGATGCTTGGGCGCGCAACATCGCGTCGGACCATCTCGGATGCCAACTGGTATAGGAACTGCCGCGGCTGGCCGGTGATGAAGTCACGTACGCGGGGTCCGAACGGTCCGCGTAGGAGATCGTCGAATTTATCCGGCCGATACCTGGTGATCGACCCGAAAAAGTAGGTGGCAGCGTACATCGAGAGTAGCTGTGGCAGACTTGGTGCCTCCGCAGGCGGGCAAAGGTACAGGTAATATCTCCGATACGGAGGTATCAGCATGACTGTCATCCAGAGATGGTGGCGGACACGCTGAACGAGCAGGTCGAGTTCGGCGAGCGGCGCGGGGGCGATATAGTGCAGCGGTGTACGCTCGCGCAGGATCACGCGAGCTGGATCGCCGCCGGTCAGCAGTTCGAAGTCCACCAGCCCAGAATGGTCCAGCACGTCCTGTGCCGAGATCCCGAAGCGCGCGATATCGTCGGCCAACATCTCGATTTCCAGCCACATCGTCTTGGACGCCGGGTCGTGCCGGAAGTTTGCGGACCGCAGCTCGAAGAAGCGCTCCTCCTCGCCGCTTGCCTCGACCCACAGGCGGTGCCCAGACAGGATCTGGGGCGCGATGGCCGACATCGGGTAGGTGGTGCCTGTGCTGACCGGGGATCCTGTGAGGACGGCGGTCATCTCGTCGAAGATCTGTGGTTTGAAGGCGCCGGCCGAGCTGGTGTGACTGGACTTGGTCTCTAGGAACGCGTCGGCGAAGTCATAAACGTTGTTGGGGCTGTGAGCCACTAGGCCGTGGCTGCCGCCGGCTAGCGTTTCGTGGGGTCCGCGGGTGAGGCAGTAGGTCTTCGCCGCGTTGAGGCAGCTGTAGTAGAGCGCGACCGGCCGCGCCGCCTCGTTCCCTGATCCTGTGCCGACCTCGAAGAACGCCTGCGCCTGGGTCAGGCAGGCCAGCGCCTCGGTTCGGCGGGTGGCCGGGCACTCGTTCTCCACCACCTGCCGGATAATGCCCCAGGGATCGATGGCGAACAGACGCGTCTGCGGGACCACGCCATGCGCCGACGAGCGCGATGGCCAGAAGGAGAAGTCCACGGCCCGGCCGTTGAAGGTGACGGGGTGGCCACGCGGATCTGGGGACGACATCGATGATCCTCGGTTGCTCGGGTGACCTTCGAGACAAGTGCCACGAGGCGCTCGGCTGCCAGCGAGATTCATGCTTGTTTAGCGAGCGATGAAGATGTGGTGACGTCGTAGGCCTTCTGCGTCCATCCTGAAAGTGGACCGTTTCCGGAAGAGCGCGGTCACCTCGACGCGGTTGCGCGGCGGGCGTCAGATCGTAGAACGTGTTCAAAGAGGGGAGCAAGATGGCAGGCAAGCATGAGGACCTTCCGGTCGGCGACGTGGAGTTGGATCGTGAGAATCCGCGGATCCGGCGTTCGCTGGAGGTCTGGGAGGGTGAGGTCTCCGACGACGTCATCGCGCTTGCCCTCGACGTTGCCGGTAGCGGCGACGACGCGATCAACGCGGGGACGACCTCGCCGGAGAAGCTGCGCAACTCGATCCTAGCCAACGGGCGCATCTCCCAGCCGATCATCGTGAACCGGCGGCCGGATGGAAGCCTGGTCTGCATAGAGGGCAACACCCGCCTCTGGATCTACCGCACCTTCCTCGCCGAGAATGTGGAAGGCGACTGGTCGACAATCCCCGCTATCGTCCACGACGCGCTTGAGGGTTTCGCGATCGACGCGATCCGTCTGCAGGCGCATCTGGTCGGGCCGCGGCCATGGGACGCCTACTCGAAGGCCAAGTACCAGTGGGAGCTGCACTACAAACATATGATGCCGATCGACCGTCTGGTGGATCTATGTGGTGGAGACAGACGCGACGTTCAGAAGTCGATCAACGCCTACGCCGACATGGAGAACCACTTTCGGCCGTTGCACGAGCCGGGCGAGGACTACGACGTCCAGCGCTTCAGCGGCTTCGTTGAGCTCCAGAACAACAAGGTGAAGACGTCCGTCCTCAAGGCCGGCTTCACGTTGAGCGACTTCGCGGGTTGGTTGAAGGGCGGCGTCAAGGCCAAGATCCCTAACCTCGCCGGCGTCAGGCAGCTGCCCCGGGTTCTTGACGACAGACGCGCGCGCGACGTCTTCAAAAAGAAGAACATCCGAGCCGCTCTCGACATCCTCGAGAAGCCGGAGATCAATTCGGACCTGCGGGACGCCACCATAGGGCAGCTCGCAAGGACGCTCACGGAGAAAATCGGCAACATCTCACTGAACGAGATACAGCGTCTGCGCGCCGACCCGGATGACGATATGGTGCGCTACGTACTGGATGCACTGGAGGCGCTGGAGAACTTCAGCAAGGAACTGAACGTCTAGCGCGATGTCGGGGGAGTCAGTTCAACACATCCGGCTGGTCGAGGCGCTT
Organism: Allosphingosinicella sp.; assembly: GCF_036387615.1. Taxonomy (GTDB): domain Bacteria; phylum Pseudomonadota; class Alphaproteobacteria; order Sphingomonadales; family Sphingomonadaceae; genus Allosphingosinicella. The sequence goes on along the minus strand of NZ_DASVTH010000036.1, from coordinate 94,954 downwards.
GAGCGGCATGTCCGCCGCGTGCACGCGCCGCCGCGCGGCCTCTTCCTGCTGCTCGACCACGACACCTTCGGAAGCGACCGCCCGCATCGATGCGGCGGCTACCACCCGGACCTGTTCGCAAGCGACCTGCCGGCGACCTTCGAGGTGATCGGGGAGGCCAAGACGCCGGCCGACGTGGCGCGGCCGCACTCGCAGCTTCAGCTCAGAGGATTCCTAAACCACCTGGCGCTGCAGTCGGTGGGCCATCTGTACCTGTGCGTCCCGAGGTTCAGTCTTCCGCGGGCACGCTCAGTCATACAGCTCGTGCGCGGTCCCGAGCATGCAGGTGTGCGCGTGGAGGTGATCGCGGGTGACTGACGTGGCGCCTCGGCTCAAGCGGGACGGACGGCTCGACCTCTCGGCTGTCCACCGCGGTTTCGCCTACCAGCTGCAGGCGGTCGAGGCCGTCAGGCGCCTTCCCCACGCCGCCCTGTTCCATGAACAGGGGTTGGGGAAGACTAAGATCGGCATCGATCTCGCTCTCGAATGGCTGCGCGAGGACCTCGTCGACACCGTGCTCTTCGTAACGAAGCGCAGCCTCGTGACCAACTGGGACGAGGAGATGCGCGCCCACTCGCACCTGAAGCCAAGGGTCCTCGATCAGAACCACAGGTCCAATTACTACGCCTTCAACGCGGCCCTGCCTGCGCTCTTGACGCACTACGAGGTGATCCTCAGCGAGAGCCGGCGTCTCGAACTGTTCCTGAAGACCCGTCGCGTCGCCATCGTCCTGGACGAGGCGCAGAAGATCAAGAACCCCGAGACGGAGGTCGCGAAGGCGCTGCACAGGTTGGCGCCCCTTTTCGTCCGTCGCGTCATCATGACCGGGACACCGGTCGCGAACCGCCCCTTCGACATCTGGTCCCAGATCTTCTTCCTCGATCAGGGTGCGGCGCTCGGCTCCGACTTCGACGAGTTCAAGGCGGATCTCGACCTGACCAACGACATGTGGCGCGACGAGGACAAGCGCCGTTCCTTCGAGGCGGCCCTGGGGGGTGTCTTCGATCGCATCCGCTCCTTCACCGTGCGCGAGACCAAGTCCACGGCGGGAATTGACCTGCCGGAGAAGCGGATCGAGAACGTCGCCGTTACGCTCGCCCCCCGTCAGCGCGAACTTTACGACGAGGTCTGCCGCCACCTGAGCGCGGAGGTGGTGAAGGGCGGCGAGCTGGTGGAGGACGACTCCGAGGCCGTCCTGAAGCGCCTCTTGCGCCTCGTGCAGGTCGCATCCAATCCGGGCCTCGTCGACGAGTCCTACGACGAGGTGCCCGCGAAGGCGGTTGTACTGGATGACCTGCTCGACCGCGCGGTCGCCGACGGGTCGAAGGCCATCGTCTGGACCAGCTTCATTGCCAACGCCGATTGGCTGACCAAGCGCCTCGCACGCTTCAACCCGGTCACCGTGCATGGGCGCCTCGACATCGATGTGCGCAACGGTGCGATCGCCGCCTTCAAGAACGATCCGGATTGCAAGGTGCTGGTCGCAACGCCCGGCGCGGCGAAGGAGGGCCTGACCCTCACGGTGGCGAACCACGCCGTGTTCTACGACCGCGTCTTCAGCCTCGACGACTATCTGCAAGCGCAGGACCGGATCCACCGCATTTCGCAGGAGCGCACCTGCTACGTGTGGAACCTGATCGGTGAGAACACGGTCGACGAGTGGGTTGACGCCCTGCTCGGCGCCAAGCGGCTCGCCGCGCAGTTTGTGCAGGCCGACGTCGACGCGGCGGAGTATGCGCGCGTGGCGGACTACGATTTCGGACGCATCGTCCAGGAGATACTCGGGGGAGGTCGCGAGGATGAGTGACGATAAGGGGATCGCGGCATCGATGCTGATCAGGGGCACCACCGTGCCGACGGTGACGCGCCAGGTTCCGATCAAGGAGCTCAAGTTCTATCCGGACAATCCCCGCATCTACTCGATCGTCGTCGTCGATGGCGCTAAGCCGACGCAGGAGGACATCCTCGAGCGGCTGCAGGCGATGGAGCACGTCCGCCAACTCGTGCAGGACATTAAGGCGAATGGCGGCCTGATCGATCCGCTGATCGTGCGCGACGGGGACATGGTCGTGCTGGAGGGCAACAGTCGGCTCGCGGCCTATCGGCACCTCGCCGCCGGCGGCGATGTCCGCTGGGCAGCCGCGACCTGCACGATCCTCCCTGCCGACATCGACGACAAGCTCGTGTTCGCCCTGTTGGCCCAGTACCATGTGAAGGGGAAGAAGGACTGGGCACCTTACGAGAAGGCCGGCTTCATCTACCGTCGCTTCAAGGAGCAGCACGTCGACCTGCAGCAGGCGGCGCCAGAGCTCGGATTAACCAAGGACGAGGCCAGGCACCTCGTCAACGTCTACCAATTCATGATCGACCATGGCGACCGCGACCCCGCGCACTGGAGCTATTACGACGAGTTTTTGAAGTCGCGGAAGATCAAGAAGGCGCGCGACGAGGTCGCTGGCTTTGAGGACTTCATCGTCGCTGAGGTGAAGTCTGGCACGCTGGGCAAGGCGATGGACCTGCGGGACAAGCTACCGGTGATCTGCGCTGGCAATGCCAAGATTCTGAGGCGGTATATGACCGGTGTCTACACCTTCGCCGAGGCCCATGAGGATGCCGTGGTGGCAGGTGGCGAGCACCCCACCCTCAACAGGCTTAAGCGCTTCCGCAAGTGGGTGACCGAGATCACGACCGAGGACGATCTCGTGGATGCGCCGAAGGCGATCCGAGACGTGATGCAGTACGAGCTTAAGCTCATCGAGGCGAAGGCGCGCAAGCTGAAGGATTTACTAGAAAAGAAGAAATCGCAGATCGGTTGATGGCGGTCGTCGGCCCACACCGGCTAGGTCGCCGCAGCCGTCAGCCTCGGCGGATACAATTGTCCCGCCGGTCGGCTGTGGACGGATCATCGATCATGAAGGCGAAGAGCCGGCAGAACTTCGTCTGCTCAAGTAGCGACACTAGATGAGAGAGGTCGCTCACTTTTCCCGTCTGCCGTGCGGTGGCGCCCAACGCTAGCGGCCGGGGGGAGCGCCGGCACCTGTGCCATCGGCTGCTGATCAACAATTCGCAGCGTAGCGATGCAGCTTACTTGATTGGCGGCGGCCGGGGCGCGCGAAGCGACGATCCTCGGCGATGCGATCAACCGTGTTGCGTATCCGACGGAATGTGTGAAGGGGACTGCCCATCGCCACCCGACGAGTGCAAAGTGCATCCGTGCAGTGCGGATTTGGGGGGATGCGCCATGGGTGACGGGCTTACTATCGAGTGCATCGACGGCGTGTCGGCCAGCCGCCCCGTACTGCTGGGCTTCGCTCGCGCCTGCGACCTCCACCGGCTGAGCTACGCGGACGTGCTCGATGAGGAGACGGGTCGCGGCTACCAGCGCCGCTTCAACTCCCAGCACAGCCTAGACTTCCGGCGCTACATCCAGCGGCCGACGGGCACCACCATCCCTCTCACCTTCAATCTCCGCCCCGAGGCTGCTGCGTCGTGGACGGTCGTGCGGTCGGATTGCGGCCGTGCGGTCGTCGAGATCGCCGCCGGCGCTTCGCGCGTCATGACGCAGGTCGACTGCCAGCACCGCCTCGGTCATCTCGACGATCTTGATGTCACCCTGCCATTCATGGCGTTCGTTGGCCTCGACGAGCGCGAGGAGATGGAGATCTTCAGCGTCATCAACGGGAAGGCCAAGGGGCTGAGCGCGAGCCTGCTGGACTTCCACGACGGCAGGCTCGCCGCCGATCTCGCCGGCGATCGGCCCGAGCTATTCATAGCCCTGCACCTCAACAACGAGGCGGGGTCGCCCTGGCACCGCCAGCTCGACCTCGGCGGCGCGTCGACGTCGGGCATGTCGCGCAAGGCGTCGCTGCGCACCATCCAGAAGGCCGTGAAGCGCTTCCTGGCGCGCTCCCGGATCCTGCAGTCGGAATCAGTCGAGACCGCGGCGCGAATCGTGCTCGACTACTGGTCGGCGATCGCGGCGGTGCTGCAGCCGGCCTGGACCAAGCCGCGCAAGCATCTCGTGACCAAAGGCATCGGCGTGTATGCACTGATGGACGTCGCGGCCGACTTGTGGCTCGAGCGGCGCGAGGGCGCACCAGTCGACAAGCGCTTTTTCACCCAGAAGCTGAACGACTTCGCCGCCGAGATCGACTGGGGCTCCGGCGGCGACTTCGCCGGCCTCGGGGGGGAGGTCGGCGCCAAGGCCGCTGCCGCACACATCCGCGCCGTTCGCCGGCGCCTGACGTTGAAGGCCGTCGCCAATGGCTAACCGCAACATCCTGCTCATCGAGCCCGGCTACAAGAACAAGTACCCACCGCTCGGGCTGATGAAGATCGCGCAGTACCACGGCGAGCACGGCAAGCGCGACCGCGTGAGGTTCATCAAGGGCGAGGACCGCAGCGTCCTTGGCGAGGCCTGGGACCGCATCTACGTCACGACCCTGTTCTCGTTCGAGTACGTGAAGATCGCGCGGACGATCGACTTCGCGCTCGAGATCGCGAACGGCCATGCCGACAAGGTCTTCGTCGGCGGCATCGCGGCCTCGCTTATGCACGAGCGCTTTCTCGAGGAGCCGAAATGGGCTGGCGTCCGCTTCATCAAGGGCCTGCTGACGGGCCCGCCGGCGACCGCGCTCGAACTCGACGACTTCTCGGAGGAGCTTTACGCCGACGACCTCACCGGCACCCCGATCGAGGACCTCGTCCCCGACTACTCGATCCTCGACCAGATCGACTACGAGTATCCGGTCCGCGACGCCTACTTTGCCTACTGCTCGCGCGGCTGCATCCGGAAGTGCCACTTCTGTGGCGTGCCCAAGCTCGAGGGCGCCATGCGCGACACGGACTCGCTGACAGCGATCGTCCGGGCGATTGAGGAGCGCTACGGTTCGAAGAAGGATCTGATCCTGATGGACAACAACGTGGTGGCTTCGCCGCGCTTCAAGGACATCATGGCCGAGATCCGCGACCTCGGCTTCACGCCGGGTGCGAAGCTGCACCGGCCCGGCCGTCCGCCCGTCCAGCGACGCGTCGACTTCAACCAGGGCGTCGATGCCCGCATCCTCTGCAAGGATCCGATGTACCTGCGCGAGCTGGCGTCGATCTGCCTGCGTCCGCTGCGAATCGCATTCGACCACCTCGGTGTGCGCAAGCCCTACGAGCAGGCGGTCCGCTACGCCGCCGAGCACGGCCTGACCGAGCTGTCGAACTACATGCTCTACAACTTCCACGACGGGCCCGAGGACCTGTTCGAGCGCATGCGCCTGAACGTCACGCTCAACGAGGAGCTGGGCATCCGCGTCTGGTCCTTCCCGATGCGCTACCAGCCAACCGACCGGCCAGACCGGGGGCACGTCGGCGAGAAGTGGACCCGCTACCAGCTGCGCTCGATGCAGATCATCCTCCAGGCGACGCACGGCATCGTCAGCGGCGAACCAACCTTCTTCCGCCGCGCCTACGGCGACACCTTCGCGGACTACGCGGACATCCTCGCCATGCCGCACGACCTCATCTTCAACCGGGACTGGTATGACTTCCATGACGACGCTGGCCTGCTCGGCACGTTCAAGGCCGAGTATGCGCGCCTCGACGGCTACGAACGGCGCGAGCTGATGGAGCTGCTGTCCTCGGTCGATCCGCGGCTGTTCCCGACCCTGCCGGCCCGCGCAACGACCCGCGCCGTCGCGGACATCCTCCGCTTCTACGTGCCGATCGCAAAGGCGGACCTCTTCCAGATCTGGAAGCGTCAGCGCGACCTGACCAAGGTGTCGCCATCCGACATCGGCGTGCCGGACGATGAGCGCGTGGAGGATGCGGGTCTCGACGGCGACGACGCCATTGTCCCGGATAGCGTTCCGGAAAGGGCGGCGGCGTGACCGTCGCCCTCCGCAAGCCGACCAGGCCGCCCGCCGGCGCGGCGCCCGCGATCGACGACATCGTGATCGGCAAGGACGTGCTCGAGCTGGTCTCGAGCTCGATGTACGTCGATCCAATGACCGTGTACCGCGAGTACGTCCAGAACGCGGCAGACGCGATCGACGAGGCGCGGTCGCAGGGCATCCTGTCCAATGACGAGCCGGGCGTCGTTGGGATTTCCTTCGACGGCCCTACCCGCACGGTCCGTATCCAAGACAACGGCGCCGGTGTCCCATGGGACCGGTTCGCCCGCACGTTGACCGGTCTTGGCGGAAGCGCGAAGCGCGGCACGGACGCGCGCGGCTTCCGAGGCGTCGGCCGGCTGGCCGGTCTCGGCTATGCGCAGGAGCTGATTTTCCGTTCGCGGGTTCAGGGTGAGACCGAGGTGTCGGAGCTCCGTTGGGACTGCCGCAAGCTCAAGACCCTGCTGCGCTCGACCGAGTTCTCGGGGGGTGTGGCCGACCTCATCAGTCAAGTGGCGACGGTCGCCCGGGTGCCGGCGGAGGGTACGCCCGAGCGCTTCTTCGAGGTCGAGCTGTGCGGCGTCGTCCGTCTGCGGTCCGACCGGCTGATGACTCCTGCGGCCGTGTCGCAGTACCTGTCGCAGGTCGCGCCGGTTCCCTTCTCCCCCGACTTTTCCTTCGGGGCCGAGATCGCGGCTGCGATGCGGACCGTGATGCGGCCCGCCGACCTGCACATCCACGTGGCGGGCTCGGACACGCCGCTCTACCGGCCTCATCGCGACACCTTCGACGCTGGCAATGGTCGTATGCTTGCGTACGAGAGCGTCGACATTTGGCAGGTACCAGACATGGACGGCGGTCCGGCCGCGCTGGCCTGGGTGCTCCACCACCCCTACGAGGGCGCCATTCCCGTCGCGAACCTGGTCAAGGGTCTGCGCCTGCGGGCGGGCGACGTGCAGGTCGGCGCCGGCACGGGTCTCGAGGAGCTGTTCGCGGAGCAGCGTTTCAATGCGTGGTCGGTCGGCGAGGTGCATGTCCTCGACCGGCGCATCGTGCCGAACGGCCGGCGCGACGACTTCGAGCAGAACGCGCACCTCGGCAACCTGCTGAACCAGCTCACACCGATCGCCCGCGAGATTTCCAGGCGATGCCGCTCGAACTCGATCCGCCGAAACTGGATTCGCCGCTTTGAACTGGCGGGGGGCGCAGTGCGCGAGACGGTGGAGGCGCTACGCCAGGGCTCGATCTCGGTGGCTGACCGGTTGCCCGCCACCGGCGAGGCAGCGCGGTCGCTCGCCGAGATGGATCGGATCGCCGCCATGCCGGTGCTGTCCGATGACGCGGATTTGTTGAAGGAGGCCGCAGCCGACCTCCGCGTCGCGCTCGAGGCGGCCGCGGGCCCGCAACCGTCCGACAGCTCGCCGCTTTCGAGCATGCCTCTGGCGGAGCGCGCGAACTACGAGTGGATGTTCGAGCTGATCTACGAGTGCTCGGTCAACCGCGTGGCCGCCCGTAAGCTGATCGAGCGCATCACGGCGAGGGTCAGCGATGGGGCGCAGGACGCAGGGGATTGACAGAGAGCCCTGGAGAGCGGGTCTCGAATGAGGTCGGATGGCAAGACGTGCAGGACGGAAACGCTTGTCGCTGACCCGACGCCAGCGTCTACAGGAGCTTCGCTATGGCTGAGGGTGGTGGAAGGGAGGCACGCAGTTGCCGACCTAATCCAGCTGAACAAACGTCTGCTCACGCAGCGTAGAGTTCGGGAGCGGCCGTTCCGCTTTCCACCAGGTCCGGAAAAGTGGGCTGTCGACAGCCGACAGCAGAGATGGGCGCTTATTCGCCGTACCGTTTCCCCCGCCAGCCAAACTCGGGCACCCCGCGCTTGTCACGCCTTAGGCGCCGGTCATCTCCAAGATTGGCCCCATGCCGCGAAGCGGACCTTGATCCTTTCGATCGTAGCACGTTGGGCCTTTGTCATGGCCGGCTCGACCCGGCGGTAAGCGGCCTCAGGCATGCTTCGTAGCTGCGCCTTCTCCCGATCGCGCCGGATGGTCAGCCTGAAGTCTGATGGTCGATAAGGAACGGCGCTACCCTGAAGGCGCCAGAAAATCATCGCGAGCTGCTTTGGAGTGAAGGCTCCGCGATCATCAACATATCCCAAGAACGAGCCCGCGTCGAAATCAGGCGTCGCCTGGCCGAGTTTGAGCAAGGCTGTCATGACGCGCTGACGCCTCGCATCCTCCACGAGCCCACGCCTATGACGATCAACCAGCCGCGCGGTGTCGGCGGCGTCAATCTCTCGCCCCTCTTCATCGAGACCGCTTAGATCAAACCGTTTGATGCATTCGGAGCCAACTAGAAGCTCACCACGCGTGCCGCGATCCGCGATCTCAAAGTGGTAGCGCAGGTCTCTCTGGCTGCAGAGTTCGCATGTGCCGTCCGTGTTCTCGAGGTCAAAGAAACGTCCTGTGTAGCGCCACTCGCGCAGCGCAACCCAGAAGGTGGGCGATCTACTGAGCGGTAGCAACGAAGCTGCCGCTCGTTCTTCCCAGCCGCTCATGCAACCGCGCCGGTGGCGTCGAAGCCTGAGTTAGCTTTAACGGCCATAGGCGAACCGCGGCGTATAGCTTTCTCGCAGCGCCTCGTTCTCATCCTCCGCCTCGTCTGGCTCATCGGGCAGTTCCTCGCTGGAGAAAACGGTTAGCGTGTAGCCGTAACTGCCGAGGCCGATTATCTCCTCGTCGAGCTTGATCCCTGGCGCGCCGCCGAACCATTCAGCCAAGTTCGTCTCAGATGTTGCCCGGCGGCCGTGTTCAACGTTCGAGGCGTCAGAGTTGAATTCGCGGGTCGCGGTCTCCGGAAGCAAGTCGCCCTTCCGGGGGAAGGCTCTCGGGCTCAGCTGCTTGAAACCATCTGACAGAAAGCCGTAGCAGACGCGATCCTGCCGGCTAACGACGACCGCCATTGGATAGGGGCTGCATTCCGCGGCGCGGATCGCTGAAGCGGTTAGGGAGCATTCTGATGCCGTGGCCAGATCCTCAATGCCGGCCAGCCCCACACGGCCGCGCTTTAGCGACTGCTGAACCAGGCGCGTGGGCAGAAGCAGGCCGGAGGCGAAGTGATCAGCTTCGAGCTCAATAGAGCTGCTACCCTGGGTAAAGCCCGCCCTCGACACGTGCAGCGGCGCCGTCTTCTGGATCTCCTCTGGATGGCCTTCAAGGAAGTAATGCCCCAGTTCGTGAGCAACAGTGAACCGCTGGAACCCTCTGCTCGCGATGTTCGTGGCATAGAAGATGGAGGTTCCGACGGGCAGGAAGATGATTCCGCCGCTGACCCCCGGTTGATCCGGTGGCTTTGGCATCACCTCAATATCCTCAGCTTCGGCGATCGCAATCGGGTCAACAGGGAATGCGGTAAAGCCGAACTCCTTCGCCTTGCGCTCACCGCACTGCCGGGCCCACGCGAGGCGGAACTTGCTCATCTGTCAGCCTTGGCTCGCCGCTGGTTCATGAGCTCGATCATCATCTGGATGTGTTCCCGGTCGGCGTCGGATAGCTGCTCCTCGCCCCGGAAGGCAGTCGTGGCCCCCTGCATTTCGGCTGTCCGGCCTAAAAGATAATCGGAACTCACATTCAGCGCCTTTGCGAGCGCTCTGACATTCGCGAACGACGGTTTCCGCCTGCTGCGCTCGAAATGGCCGATGGCGGCCGGTTGCAGCCCCGCCTTTTGAGCGAGCTCCGTCTGGCTGAGCTCGCGAGCTTCGCGAGCAGCGACCAGCCGCTCTCCAAACTGATCTTCTGCCCCCGCCATCATTGACCTACGAACATAAACTAACTATGTCTACGAAATCGTAGGTGAGGCGCACTACCCCTGGGTGGTGCTCTTTTTTGCCCACGTGTCCTACGTTTTCGTAGGTGGAAGTAGAACGAATCAGGCTCAGGGTCAATGGGGAGGAGGTGAAAGCGATGGCGGGCAAGAAGAATTCTGAGGTGACGAGCAAGAAGGCGGCTTCTGCAGCGGCGAAGGTCCTGCGGGACCCCAGGTCGAGCAAGGCCGCCAAGTCGGCCGCGGCGTCGGCGCTGACGCAGCGTCCGAACAAGCGGAGGTAAGGGTCGGCGGGGCGGCTCGCGTCCCGCCGATAGCCACGACATCTGAAGGAGCAGGATAATGGCAAAGCGTTACGTGCGGCAGACCGGCAAGAACAGCCAGGGCGACATCACCCGGCTTTGCAACAGCGGTCAGTCCTGGTCGCCCCGGTCGAAGTCAGATGCGATCAACGACATCGAGTCCGGCTCTCACGAGTACTGGGTGAACTGGGCGAACAACCCGGAGACGAAGATTCAGGTCGTGAACGGCACCACCGGCAAGTACCTTCGCACCGACCGCGATGGGACCACGCGCAACAACCTCGATGACTTGCCCGACTGCTAAAGCGGGCGGCCTCCTGGAGGATAGAGGCGATGTTCAAGAAGCTGAGACTGCCCAGGCCACCCCGACCACCAAAGCCGCCTGACCGCCTGCAGAACATGAAAACTCTGCGGCCGCTGGGGAAAACCAAGTGGGTCAAGGGGCACTGGCGGTGGGACTATGACCGCCGTCAGTGGGAATGGGTTCTCGGCCACTGGTCTAAATGAGCATCGCATCTCTTAAGCGGGAGCAGTTTGCCGCGGTGATGACGGCTGCCGTAAAGTTGCAGACACTGCTGCATGCGCCACATCGCGCTTTCAGTGAAAGCTTCTCACCTTCGCTAACGCGGGATCGGTGGTCACCGAAGGATCCTTCCCCGCCAGTCGATCCGCAATCTCGTCGATCACTGCCTCGAAGGACTTCATCGCAGTGGCCTGCATGGCAGCATCGGGCGGCGGTAACGCGGATGCCGTCAGCAGCTGATGCCGCAGCATGCGCGCAAGCACTTCCCATTGAAGTCCCTGCTGCCGCCGCACCGCCTCCAGGTGGCGCTCAAAACGGGTCAGTCTCGCGCCGAGCGCTTCCTCGGCCGCTGCCGGATTCCTGCGATTGAGCCATGCCTCAAGCGCCTCGACGAGCAGCTCCGATCGCGCCCGACCGGTACCGGCAGCGATCCGGTTGATCCTTCCGCTGAGCTCCTTGGACAGGAACAACTGACACCGAACTTTCTCAGCCTTCATCCGGCACCTCCACAGGAGGTTTTCTGTAGCTCGCGGTGCGCCAAGATCGACAGTCGCTTCGACGCAGCAAGCGACTCCTCGCCGCCAGCCCGGCTCACATCCCGATCTCCGGCCCCTCGCGCCCACGGCCGATCGTCCAGCTGATCGAGCCCTTGTCGCGCATGATGCCCGACACTTCCCGGCCGAGCTGGCGCTCCAGCACCGGCCGCCACGGCACGAGCGAGAACTCGCGACCATTCTCGACGACCGCGAAGCTGCCGGACGACAGGTTCACCCGCCGCCTCACCGTTCCTGAGATGCGCTCGCCCGCGATCGGCTCCACAAAGTCCAGCTTCAGTTCGCTGCTGAGCTGAGCGGCGGCGGCCCGCAGCTCCCGCTGACGCAGGCGCTGGTCCATGTCTCCACGAAACTGGACTTGGTCGCCCTGTTGTTCCGCAAAGCCCTGCTCGACCAGCCACTGCAATCGCCTGGCCAGTCCGCGCCTTACGTCGGCTCCGTAGCCATGCTTCGCCGCCTCGACCTCGTCCTCACCGCGCAGCTGCCGGTCCAGCCAGCTCGGCGCCTGCGCGATCGCCTCCTGTTCTAGTGGCTGCGACGCCAGCAGCTGGATGCGCACCGGTGCCGCACGAGCTGCGTTCCGCTCATGCTCCAGCGCCTCGTCCAGATAATTGGTCGGGACAGTCCAGCGGCCATCTTCCCGCCGCTCCACGTTGCGCCCGGCATGGCGCAGCGCCTCCAGCCGTCGCACATGGGCCTGCACGAACTCGTCGCTCGCCGATGGGTCGTGGCGGTGGTGAAGGTCGGCGCTGTACCGCCCCCTATTTGCGCGTGCGACTTCGTCGACCGCACGGTCCGCCGACCTCACCTCCGGACGCGCTGTCTCGATCCGAACGACGTTCCCGACCGGCGCCGGCTGATTGCTCGATCCGAGTTCGACATAGTGGGTGCGCCCGTCGAGCCCGTCCACGATGAGGAAGCGCCGGTCGTGGTAATCGTCGGCCGCGCCGCGATGCACGACCCTCCCGACGATCGGTGCAGCGCCTGCCTCCCCAGGATCGATCGCGTACAGCTCGGGACGGCGATCGAGCTTCGCCTCCGTCAGCGCCCGATGCATGGTGCGAATGATGTCGCCGCGCCTGCCAAGATCGCGAAGCGTCGTCTCGAAGTCAGGCGCAAGCCGCCAGGAAAGCCGCCCCTCCCGCTCGGCAAGGCCCATCCGCTCAAGCTGACGCGCACGGCCGACGAGCAGCTGCTGGTATGAGCCATCGCCATCCCAGCCGGCCGGCTGCCGCAGGTCGACAAGGCCGTCCTCGGCACGCCCGAGAAGGTCACGGTCTAATTTGGTCAGCCGCTCGGCGTTCAGCTCGCGCGAGAGCTGATCACGCACCTCAAGCTCGCTCTGCGGCCCAGTCCAGCGCGTCATGATCTCCGAGGCGCGGCCGCGGATGCCGTGGCCGATATAATTGCCCGCGATGTTGAGCGTCTTGCCGTCTTCGGTGGCGCCGCGGACCAGCACGTGCGTGTGCGGGTGCCCGGTGTCGAAGTGATCCACCGCCACCCAGTCGAGCGTGGTCCCGAGGTCCTGCTCCATCCGCGCCATCAGCTCGCGCGTAAACGGGCGCAACTTATCAAAGGCGGCCCCATCCTCGGGCGAGACGATGAATCTGAACTGGTGGCGATCGCCCGCGCCGCGCTCCAGAAACGCCTTGCCGTCGGCCTCGTCGCTGAAGGTCGAGTAGAAGCGCCCCTGCTCGCCCTCGCGGGTAACGCCGTCGCGCTGGAGGTAACGCAGGTGCGCGGCCGCGCCGCCGGCAGCCTTGGCCCCTGTGAGCTTCACGACGCGGGCCTTCACCATCACGCGCCGCGCCCGGACCCGCTGCCTCGATATCGGATCGACCGACCAGCCCGACGAGTCGCTGAAGCCCGACGCCAGCCTGGCGCCGCGCCCTCGCGCGTTGAAGCGGCCGGATGGCTTGGCAGGAGCGGCCTTGCCGCCGACGCGGCGAACGTCGCCTCCGGCTCGACCGACCCGGGCGATAATCTGCGACTGGAGCGAACGGGTGGAGCTGCGCGCTTTGCTGCTCCGCATGCGGCCGAGCTTCAGCTCGAACTGGTCGTCATCGTGCGCCATGCCGAGGATATGCGCCCCGGTCGCAACCGGCTACAGTGTCTCTCCGACGAACGGCGCGCGTCCGCAGTTTTGTCCGTGTAATTGCCGGGCGAGTCTCTGCGCTCGACTTTCGGAGAGCCTGCCGGTCTCCCGACAAAAAGATGTGCAGACAAATACTTAGCGGCATGTCTGCGACGAGCTGAAATCCGCTTTATCTTGCCATCCCCTGCCCCTTTACGCCCCAGCCCTGCCAAATCGACTTCCCCCACCCCTGATCGAAAAAAGGGAGCGAACGCTTTCGCGCTGCTCCCTTCCTTGATCGCCGTTCAGGCTGCGCGGTTGAACGCCGCCTCCGCTGCCTCGAGTGTATCGAAGCCTTCCTTCCAGAGAAGGTCAGCCACGGCACCTTCTCCGTCGAGCAGGCACGCGCCCACCTGCCAACGAGTGCCGAGGAAGCTCAGAACGGCGATCCGCGCCAACTCTGTCTCGTCCTCATCAAGGTCAAAGCAAACGTCGATATGCTGGCCCAGATAGCGCTCCTTCACGCGTGCTTCCCAGAGAAAGTCGGCCGCTTCGGCCTCCAGGATACGCTCCGCCATCATGGCCCCGAACTCCGCACGCAGCGCCTCTACAGCCGCCTCGCCATGGCCTTTCATCGTCGCAAAAACCGTCGTCATCGCCGTCTCCTCTTCATCGTCTTCCGATCGAAGACGGCGCTTCAGGAGCGGGCGGCGGAGTGGCTGTCAGGGACGCCGAAGGCGCCGCGCAGCGGGGCGTGGGGGAGCCGATTTGCGAAGCAAATTGGGGGAACCGCGCATCCTTGAGAGCCGCTCCGCCGCCCGCCAAACTAGGCAGATTCGAGCAGAGTCCCCCTCCGCCATCGTTGCCCGGGACACATCGCCAGAGAGGAAATTGTGCCGCCGCTGGCGGCATTGGCGAGTATCGCCTGCCTTGCTTCCCGCGGCGCCAGAGCGTCCGCTAAGCTCGAGGTTCGAAGAGGAGGACCGCGGTTTGAGGAATGCGGGCGAAAAGAACTGCGACGGTTCGGCGGTGCAGAACCTTGTCCAGGAGCCGAATCCGGTCGGCGCAGATACCCCCCTTCTCGAAGACCGGGTACTCACCCGCTCGTGGGAGCTGGACCTGTCGGCGGCCGGCAAAGTTCGGCCATCGGCGACAAAGCCGTCCAGGAGAAAACAACAGCAGATCGCACGGTTCGAAAAGCGCGAAGGAACGATCGAACGGTTCTCATTTCGCCAAACCATTCCGCATCCGCAGCACGAGGCATTCTCACCTCCCAGTCAATTGCAATATGGCGCGGTTTCGGATTTTTTCGGGTAGGTATGCGAGACCCGCTCGCAGGCGGCGACGCTGCTCAGCGCGAGAGATTACGCCGAGATCGTCGCGAAAAGCTTCACATTCACCACGCCCCGGAGGAGGTTCATCTGGGTTTGCACGACAGCCTACATCCTGCCCACGAGGGAGTTGAGGTCCCGGGTGCGAGCCTGGGACATCCGCTGCTGGCGCGAAGGCCCGTCGGGGATCTCGGCGGGAATAGCGCGCCACAAACCGTTCAAGCAGGTGAAGAAATATGCCGAAAAGCCGATCGATGACATGCGCGCGCAAGGAGCCGAGATCTTCGGCTGAGGCTTCGCCGCGCAAGCCACGAGAAAACGAATTGAGCCCCGGCGGCTGATGCCGCCGGGGCCGCAAGCCCCTCAGAAGGGCACGTCCTCGTCGAGATCCGCGCCGCCGCCGGCGGCACCGGAACCGCCGCTCTGGCGCGGACGGCTGAGGAACTGGACGTCGTCGGCGATGATCTCGCAGCCGTAGCGCTCAATGCCGTCGCGATCGGTCCAGCGCGTGTAGTGGAGCCGCCCCCGGACCGAGACCAGCATGCCCTTCGAGGCGTGCTGCGCGATGATGCGTCCGAGCCCGTTGAAGCAGGTCACCCGGTGCCACTCGGTATCTTTTGCCGTGAAGCCGCTGGCATCCTTGTAGGTCTTGCCCTCGCTGTCGCGCTTCGGGCGGCTGGTGCCGAGGCTGAAGGTCGCGATATCGGTGTTACCGGTGGAACGGCTTTCCGGATCGGCGCCGAGATTGCCGACGAGAAGGACGGTGTTTGTCATGTTCTGTCTCCTGCTTTGCCGCCGGGACCACCCCGTCGACAGCCCCAGGAAGGCGAGGCCAAGCGGGAGGCGCGCACCGCAGGCGGGCACGCCAAGGGGAACCCCGGAGCAAGGCTGGCGCGGGCAGCCCGGAGGGCAACACGGGCCGCAGCGACGCGGGTTGCGGGCCGAAGCTGCCGAGCCAGAAGGGCTGACGAAGGAGATGGGGAGCGTCCCGGGCGAGCGCCTGGACGAACGTGAGATGCACCCTGTCGAACGTCTGTTCGGAGATCAGAAATTGGTCCGACAGCTCTGCGAACGAGCCTGAAAGTCCCCGGAATTACTGGGCTCCGAAGCAGCACGTCGAGCGGCGACTATCACCGGGGCAGCTCTGGACAACCGAAGTCGGTGCCCGTGCTGCATCTCCGCGGGTTTAAGACGGAATTGCCGGAGGCTCACGTGACGGCAGAGGTTCGCCGTTCACCTGCGACTTGACCACGTCCAGGGCGCTCTTCGCTCCGACCACCCACCGGCGGCTTCTGGCAGCCGATTCATAGTTCATCGCACTCGGCTCATACGGCCGCGCGGCACGCTTGCCGATGCCTGACGACGGCGCGTTTCCTGGCGGCGAAAGGATCAAGGCTGTTGAGCTGTCGAGAGGGGCGCGCAGCCCTCGTCTGAGCTGCCCGGGGTCGAAGAGGATGCCCTGATCACCCAGCACAAAGCTGTACGGGGTTGCGGTTATCAACGTCCATTCGAGCGTAAGGAGAACATCCCGCAGCTTTTCGCGTCCCTCCGGTTCGCGGATAAGATCGGTGAAGGGCAGCTCGGCCATCCAGTTATCAACCTCAAGGCGGAGCTGGATCCTGGCTATCTCCAGCGCCGCCTGCTTCGGGCCGAGACCCATCAAATGGTCATATTCATCCTCTGACACCAGTTCGCCGAAATAGGTCTGGAAGTCCGCGAAATCCGCAGCCGTGAAAGCCTCGACGAAGAGACGTGACAAGAAACGCTGGGCACCGCGGGAATAATCAAACAGCCGCTGCGGATCGCGCATGATCTGGACCGACAGAAACTCAGCGAGCCTCGCCTTCGCAGCATCGGAAAGGTCGCCCGCGAGAAGGGCGGACATCACCTTGGCTCCATCGTCGTCGACCTTTTGCAGGTCGCGCGTCTCGATCGTGGTATCGTCAGCTCCGCCAGGATCCTGCGTGTAGAGGTCCCTGATGTTCATGATCTTCTTCGAGGAGCGAAACTTCACTTCGCCGGAATCGTGATCGTAGGAATAGAGCTGTCCGTCCGCGTCGACGAAGCGTTTGATCCACGATTGCGTGACAAAGTGATGCTCGCGCGGCGGGTTGCCGACGGTCATGCCGAAGCTCCTTCAATGGTACGGCGGAGGCCCTCGATCGTCTCCCGAGAGACCTCCTCGACGAGGTCCCGAAGCCGTCGGGCGCAGTACGTCAGCGCCTCGAGATCATCGCGGCTGACCTCGAAGCTGGCAGAATAACGCGCCTCCACATAGGCCCGCTTCAGCAACTCGAAGCGGCGGCGGTCCAGCTTCGTGGCACGCGGCCAGGCCTCGATCAGCCGCGGCTCGCTGTCCTCGGCCAAGGACCGCAGGAATTTGATGTTGTGGGAACGCGGGAAGTAGAGGGTTCGCACGAGCAGAAAACATGCATAAGCCGCTTCAGTCGCTTGATGCAGATTAAATGCAGCGTGGCGACGGTAGCGATCCGCGTCGTCTTCCTTCCTCGATTGATCGGAGGCAGTCTGAAGCCAGACGTTCACATCGCCCAGCTTCGCGGCGATATATCCCTCGGCCATCTGCAGCGCATCCTTGGGCAGGGCCGGCATGGGGGTCGCAAGCTCGTGCTGCGGCAGGTGGTAGAGCGCGATCCCGTCGCGGGCGATGTCCACCCAGAAATACTCGCCGCGCTTCAGCGCCTGGTTCACCTCGTCGATCGAATGGACGATGATGTTGACGGGCCGGGCGATCTCCGGATCGCGCAGGATTTTGTCCTCTGCGACGTACCAATAGTCCGCGATGTCTGTCAGGTCGCGGTGGCTGACCACGATCAGCAGGTCGAAGTCGGACTGATAGCCGTTCTCCGGCTCGTCGACCCAATCATCGCGCGCATAGCTTCCGAACAGGATGATCTTGTAGATCCTGCCGTTCCGCCGCCAGGGCTGGGTGGCACGCGAGGTGATCTCGTCGAACTCTTCCATGAGAATGCGCACGGCGCGGGCAAGCTCGCGCTGCTGCGCTTGCGGAAGATGATCGACGTTCATGCGCATGAGCGCGTGGTCCCCCTTTCTCGGCAGTGATGCAAGCCGCCGACTGTAACGCGGCGCCCTGGTCGGAGGTGAGAACATGCTTATGTACATGCGCCAGGCCTTACGACGATGGCCTTCCGGGTCCCGGCGCCGCGACCGCGCAATGGCGGCGCGAGCAGAGTAAGCTCCGGTTCCGAGCGAGCGCAAGAGTGGCTGAACCGGGCGAAGCCGGTTCAGCCACGGGCGGCTATGCCGCCGCTGCGATGCGCCGGGCTTCGCCCTTCGGATGCGTCCCGAGGGATCCGCGACGGTCGACAACGGCGACACCCTGCTCCTTCGCTTGAATGACGAGACGCTCCAGGACGCCGTTGCCGGCGAAGGCCACAACATAGCGGGGCTTGAGCGAAAGCATCTGCTCGTTGCGCTTGAATCCGGCCCGCGGGCCGAGGCGGCTGTCGAGCCCGAAGGCAATCTGAGCGACCTTGCGGCGCTCGGCCCAGGAGGCTGCCAGCCGGTCGGCGCCTCTGCCGTCACCGCCGTGGACAAGGACCATGTCGGCGACGTGCTCGCGAACCTTGTCGAGCGTAGCCCAAACGTTCGAAGCGTATGTCGTTGCGTCCTCTCCGCTCGCGAAGGATAGGCGGCCGCCGGCGAAAACGACCGCCGTCCCCTGCGGCATCGCGGCCGTTCGGCGGCTCTCGGAACGCGCTCTCAGGAACTCGCGGCCATCGACAACGGCGGAGGTCAGGTTCGCCGAATGGTTCAGCCGAGATCCGCCAGCGGGCCTCCACGAGGAACCGGTCTCGCTCATATAGAGGGCGGCCGCGGCCTCACGGAAGCTCTCGAGGCCCAGCATCGCGACCTCGGCGGCCCGAGCTCTCGCGATCTGCGTCTCGAGCTCGGTCGTGTGGATTTCCGAACCGTCGGCGGACGCTAGCAGGCAGCGGATTTCATCGGTGGCGCGATCGATCTGGCCGCCGCGTTTGGTCGCCGCGCGATGGAACAGATTGACGATGCCCCAGGCGAGCTCCTCGGCATCGTCCTCAAGAGCCGTGTCGGGAAATAGTGCAAAAAGCTCTGACCAGATCGCGCCGAGCGTTTGGTCCACGGCATCAGGGTCTGGCAGTTCCGAGGCGGCCGCGGACCCAATCCGCTCGATGTGAAGATATCCGAGCTCGAGCTGCGCGAGCTGGGCGGCAAGGCTTGTGTGCATGATGCGTCTCCCGTCATGGCGACGCCGGCGATCCGGCGACGGGAGCCCGTGAGACCCGGCACAGGCGCACGGCCGCACCGCGCGGCGCGCGGGACACCCCCGGACGAGGCTGGCGCGGGCAGCCCCGCAAGGCGGGGCAACACGGGCTGAAGGCCGGCGGGTTGCGGACCGGCGGCGACGGGTCAGGGCCGCTCTCGCGCCGGACCGGGGACGCCGGGGGGAAGCTTATCGTAAGGCAAAGCGCGCCGCTCCCCGATCAGCAGGCCGCGGTCAGGCAGCAAGGCGCTGCGCCTCCTCCCGCCCCTCAGCCGCTTCGTCGGCTCTGCGCCCAAGGCGCAGCAGCAGCTTGCAGGCCTCCTCGGCTCTGGCGGCCGCGGTCAGGATAGCGCGGCTATCCGCCTTCAGCACCTTCAGCCAGGATGCGAGGTAGCTCGCATGATGGTCGAGATGGGCAACCGGAAGCCCGAGCTCCGCACCCAGCATGGCCGCGGCGAGCTCGGCGATCAGCTCCTCGACCGCATAGGCATCGCTGCCGAAGCGTCCGCCGAGGCTCCGCGCGAGCCGGCTGTCGTGCCCGGTCCAATGGGAGAGCTCATGCGCCAGGGTGGCGCGGTAATGGTCGAGATCCTCGAACACTGTCGGATCCGGCATGGTGATCCGGTCCCCCGCAGGCTCGTAATAGGCCTCGCTTCCCTGGTGACGCAGCTGTGCCGGGATGCTCGCGAAGAACATGTCCAGGGCAAGGTCCCGCGCCGCCGGCTCGGGCAAGGGCCGGGGGGCTGGAAAGTAGCGCTCCGGGAGGCCGTCGATCTGACAGGCGTTGAAGACGGTGAAGCTCTTGAGGACGCGCCTTGCCTCGTCCTGGACGAGGCCCGTCTCGCGATCCTCAACCTCTTTCGAATAGGCTTTGTAGAAGATGGCGTTCGTGCCGCGCTCGCCCTTCCTCACCTGCCCGCCCAGAAGCTGGGCCTGGTGGTAGGTGAGCCAAAAGGAGGACGCATGACCCGCGGCCTCGGCGGCCATCCAGAGCCAGAGGGTGTTAATGCCCTGATACGGCGTTCCGCAAGCGCGAAGCGGCCGCGACGAGCCGGCGGCGTTCCAAGGTCGGATCCAGGGGCGGGTCCCCGCCTCGAGACGCTCGATGATTGCCAGCGTGATCGTGTCGGCGGGGCTTCGCGGAGGGGGTGAGGATTTGCGCATTTCTGGTCTCCCGGGTGCGTTCATTCGCGACCACCCAGGGCACCGCCCTCTTTCCTCTCGAAAAGGGCGCGAGCTCACCAGAATCTCCACCAGGGGCGCGCCTCGCGCTCGAGCTCGCGGTCGAGGCGATAGAGCGCGTCGGCGAGGTGGCCTCTCGCCTCCTCGCTGGAGATGCCGAGCCGCTCGGCGATCTCGTCGTAGGACAAGCCCTCTCGCGCACTAAGGAAGAGCACGTCCCGCTCCGTCGGCCGGAGCCTCGAAGCCCCCTTTTCGATCTGGTCGAGCCCCGGCGTTCCGGGAGTTTTCGGCATGGAACGTCTCCTGATGCTCGGCAGGGGTTGAGGGCGGCGGGGAACCCGGGCGGCAATCCGTTCCGACCTGTGCGCCATCTCTGCCAATCTCCTGTGAGGCGTCGCCGCCCTTCCGGATGGGTGATGGTCGACTGGTCAGTGAGGCACCTCAGCTAGGCGCGTCGGTCGGGGTCGAATGCGGCGGATAGTGGGGAGTGCCTGCATTTCCCGTTGGGCAATCCCTGTGGCCACTTTTTGACTAATTCCGGTCGCCGCCCTCAGCGGTTGCCGAGGGTGACCGGGCGGCCCCCCGTTCAGGAGGGACCGCCCGGAAAGAACTGCCCGGGAGACGTCAGGCGGCTTCTTCGATCTCGTGATTGGCGTCTGCGCTCGAGGGCTCGCCCACGGCGCCTTTGGCTCCGGGAGCATTTTCCGCCTCGGGTTCGTCGAACGGCTTGACGGGCTCGGACTGCGCGGGTGCGAAGCGCATCGCCTCCGGAACCCAGGCGAGCGCGGCCTCCTTCACCTCGACCTCCGCGATGAAGTCGCCGGAGAAAATCCGCTCGCACGACTGGGCAAGCTCCGCCTTCTTCGCCTTGGCGTAGCGGCCCGCCAGGGGCTCTCCTCCGATCTCCTCCAACGCTTCAAGCGTGACGCTCTTGGGCACCCGATCGAAGTAATTGGCGCCGGTCGGCCGCCACCAGCCGGCGACGTCGATGCCCAACATGCGGCCGAGATGGTCGTGGAACCCGCAGGCGCGTTCGCCCGCGAGGTTGAGGGTCGGCTCCAGCGTCCTCGCCACGGCATGGCCGAGCCAGGCCGCCCGCGCCTCGTCCGGCAGTGAGCGGAACGCGTCGAAGCGCGCCGCCCGCGTCTCGCCTCCGGTCCAGCTGCGGTCGAGTGCTTCCGTCGCCTGCTCACGGGCGATCGTCGCCGCCGCGCCGGGAGTCTTGAAGTCGAAGAGGCGATTGGAGGGCGGGAGAGCGGTGAGCGAGAAGCCGCTCTTCTCACCCGAATAGCCGGCCTCCCGGTCGATCATCAGGAAGATGGCGAGGTCGAGCGCCAGGCCCGGATCGGCCGCCACGTGGACGGCAAGGATGTCCCGCCGCTGCATCGCAAGCTCGTCCACGAGCCTTTGCGACAAGCCCGCAGTGCGGGGGGGCTTGATTTGCCCGCCCGAGCCGTCGTGATCTCGCCCGCCTCCATCCTCGTTCGGTACGCCGCCGAGTCCCGCTTCGGCGTAGAAGCTTGTGTCGAGCCTTGGGCGCCCTTGCTCGTCGAGTATGAGAAAGGCGCCGACCTGCGGCTTGAGCGCCTCGTCAATCAGCGGAAGCTTGTTGACGATCGCGTTGATCGCGTCGCTGAGTTCCCGAACCTTAGCTTCCGCCTGCTCGCGCTCCGCCCCCGAAGTCTCCTCGTCCTGGAGGATGTCGACGAGATCTTCGACCTCGCCTTCCAACGCATCGACTCGTGCGGTTTCCTCGTGGCTGAGCGGCGGCGTCTCGACCGGCACGCGGCGCAGCCCCTCAACCTGTGAATGACAGACCCAGCTGTCGAGCGTCGGGCGCACGAAGGCCAGGCCGTTCTCGGCGGCCGCCTCGGCAGCGAGCACTTCCATCTTCTCCACCGCGAGCCGCTCAAGCAATGCGACGTCCAGCCAGCGTGAGTTACCCTCGTCGGAAAAGAGATCGCGCTCGATCCGGCCTCCGGCGACGACATAGGCTTCCTCCCCGACGAGGCGCGCACGCCGATCGCTGGCGCTGGCGGTCGCCTGCGTCATCATGCGCCGGATGCTGTCGGGATGGTTGGCGGCGTAGCTGCGTCCGACCTGCTCGAACACCCAGGCCTGCCGCTCCCGGTCAGGGGTCGCCGCATAAGCCTTGGCAACGTCGAGGCTGAGCTCGCCGGCGCCGAGGGCGTCGAACACCACCGGCGCGAGATTCGCCAGCCGCAATCGGCCCTCGACGAAGCGAACGGTGAGGCCGAAACGCCGAGCGATGCCCTCGACGTCGGCTCCCTGCTCGATGAGCTGCTGGAAAGCGAGGCACTCGTCGGCGGGGTTCATCGACAGGCGCTGGAAGTTCTCGGCGAGGCTGGCCTCGCGGCCCGCCGATGCGCCTTCGACCACGAGGCAGCACACCTCGAAGTCTTTCGGGAGCTTACCCTCCTCCGCAAGGCTCTGGAGCGCCCGGCGGCGCCTCTCTCCGGCTTCGACCGCAAAGGGGCCCCTGGGCTTGCCGGCGCTGGTAACCACGAGATTTTGAAGCAGGCCGCGGGCCTCGATGTCGGCCTTGAGCTCGAGATCTGCCCTTTCATCCGTCCGCCGCCGCACATTGCGTGGAGACGACACAAGCTTGTTGAGAGGAATGGTCCTGATCATGGATGGTCTCCGGATGAGAGCCGGCGCGGCCTCTCCGCACCCGTCGCTCACCCCGTCGCCACGCTCCCTTTCCTCTCTTTTCACCTGGGACGAAGGTAGTGGGACTCGACCTGGTGCGCTTTCTGCTGACGCTCTTTGCGTCAGTGCCAGGGTTTGACGGGGAACCTGCGCCACGCGCGCAAGACTTAGCCACGGTGAGCATGCTCAGAGGGACGGAGAGAAGATGCACCCCGTGTTTACAACCAGCGGCTCGTCGGTTCGGATGCTACTTGCTAGCCGAAGAAAAAGGGCTAGCCCGGCGGCCCCTGACGTTCCCGTACGAATGCCCTCTGCTCGCGCTTTTGCCATCGCGCGCTCGGCTTCAACATCCTCAAGATCATTGTAGACCTTCGACCTCGGACCGATACTCCCTGCTTTGATGCACTCAGCAATCAGCGCCTCTACTCCTGGCAGCGTCGGACGGTACTTTGCGTACAGCATATCCAGACGAGTCCGGGGGTTATCCGTAGTTGCCCCATAAACGGTGATGCCCATGAGATCCTTTTGACTCTGCAATCTGGGGTCTCGCTTTCCGTTCACTTCAGCGTGGATGATCGACACTATGTTCGAGAATAAACCACCAGATCCGAATGGTACGAAAATGTGTCGTGGCTCTTTGTTAATTATTTCATACGATAGCCAATCATAGTAGCTATATGCTGATGCAGCTGCAGCGTCACGAGGAGTGACATCAATTCCATCACCGTTATCAGTCGCAGTTAGAACCATTTCATCAGTGTAAAACTTTGTCTCTAAGTCGCCGTGGAAAACGCGGGCACCGATAGATCTGAGCCTGTCCTCTACAGCTGGCTGTCTGCGAGCATCGTTCATAAGCACATGCAGATCAGGAAGCTGCCTAACCCGAAGCATCGATTGCAGCGCAATGGCCGCGCTACCCGTCGAGATCATTGAATAGCGCTGTATGGCCAAAGAATTTGCTTCGTGCATCAGTGCTTGATCAATTCTTTTTTTATATGCTGTAATCATCTCCCAAGCCCATCGATCTTTGTGGCTTGCGCTTGGATTGTAACTTTCGTCTTTGATCAGAATGGTCCGCCCTTCTATCGTTATCTGTACGGTGTGCGTCGCGGGAAACCGGGGGCAACTAGGAGGAAACTCAGGATTTTCCGGATGATCGAAAGGAGGGACGAATATGTGAGCTGAAATGTTTTCCAACACCTGTCGCTCATACCAGACCGGCCGATGACCCACACCCGCTCGTGTCTTTAGTTCTAGACCCTCCACGTTAAATGGGCGTCTAAACTCCTGTGCCAATTCGACTAGCGCGCGTACTTTGTACGGAGTTTCCACAGGGTTTCGCCCGGCTCGCTCAATCATAGCCTCGCAGGTAAGGAGCAGACCAGATAGGTTGCGTTTGCTGTTGAATAGCGTAAGTTTATCTCGGTGTGCGCGGAAGCGGCGCAATGTCATGTCTGAGGCCGGGATGGCTCTTGCGTCTCGTGGGACCAGCCTCTTCATCTCAGAATGAATGAATTGCGGCGTCCAGCCGTAGGCCTTACATATTTCCCGAAACCCTTCCCGGACAGCCCCATACCGCTCCGGTGTCCAAAAACTGCCGGATGCCGCTAACGCGGCTTTGAAGTTTTCGCTTGCATCCTTCATGCCGCTCCTCGAAGTCGGCCACTGTCAGGGCCAGTAGTCAGGTTTTACAGGGGCTAGGGGACGCGGTCAGAACAAACCTGACTATCTGTCCATCAACTGTTCACCCGTTGCAACGGGTTAGCCCAACATACTGCTAATTCTCACCCCTGGGCGGAGGATTGTCCAGCTTCTGGGGAATTGCATGTTCAGGCCTAGCCGCGCGATCCTTGATCTGCATCGCACCAGTCATTCCGTTTCGGACCGACGTGCGGTGCACGGCAGAGGAGCGACACATGAAAACGAGCATCAGGGCACCGGCAATCGCGGTCTTGACGATTGCTATGATCGCTGCGGGTCCGGCGCGCGCGCAGCAACTCGGGGAACTTCAGAACGCCCCTGCGGAAGCACAATCGCCAGCCGAGACAGCGTCGGATGCCGATCTGGAAGGTGCCCGCGGCGGTTGGGTGTGGGTCGTGATCGGCGCTGGGGCAACCGGGAGCTTATTCGTCGTTCGGCAGTGCGCCTCGCGCATCGGTGCCTGCGCCAGCGGGGCTCGAGCAGTGTTCACCAGTTCCCGCCAAGCGCGTCAGTGGGTGTGTCGCAGGACGGGCAGGCTGTGCTGACTGAGGCACCAGTAATCGTTGTGGCAGCTGCTTCGGCAGTTGCCACAACCACCCGACCGATAGTGGAGCGGCAACGACGCGACGACGATTGTGGCGCGGCTGTGCTCGCCATGCTGCTGCAAGCCGCCGGTATTGAGACATCGGTGAGGAAGCTGGAGCACTTCGCAACTCAGCGGTCAAACAACGGTGCCGAGGGTTTAACCATGGGTGACCTAAGGCGGATGGTAGCGGCCACTAAATCCGGCCTCTTCCTAGAAGCCAAATGGCCGACCGAACAGGCTCTGATTGAGCAGGTCCGATCAACCCCCTCGATTGTTCTGGTTTATGAACAGGGCGGACGGCGTGGAGGAGAAACAGCGGCTCTTGGCCACTATCTTCTAGTTGAGGGTTGGTCCTCGACCAGGGGTTTCCTGGTGTCCGACCCGGCCGTTGGGCGGCGAGGGTTCATTCAAGGCCGAGATCTCCTAACATCGGCGCATCAGCGGAGGCGAAACGGCAGTCTCCAAATTCTTGCACTACACCTCAGTCAACGGGGTAGTCCCATTCCAGCAAGCTCCGCGGTCACGGGTCAAGAGGAACGGAGTTTGCGCGACATAACAGAACTTCGACGGCTGCAGTCTGGACTATCGCCTGGGCAGACAGTGGTCACACTAGCGCTCCGCCACGGAAGGATGCGCGAGACTAGCCGAGGTGAGGAACCCGTCTCATTGCGAAGCAGGTCTACGTCGGCTGGAATGACGATTCAGTACGGGCTCGACCACCAACAGACGCTGAGTCTGTCTGCAGGCTGGGCCCAAGCGGGCGGCACAATCCGGATCCCGGGCTCGGGGACTCTGTCATTTCGCGATGCAGCAATAGGGCCGGTACAGGTCGGATATACCCGACAAGTGAATCTCTTCGATCTAGAGAACGCTTCGACATCGTTCTCGGCCGGAGCTGCTTTTTCGCGGCACGCCAAACCCTTAGGCGCTTCACTAGGACTTGGAACGCAGGTTCAACAGGGAATGACCGGCTTTATCGGCGGTCTCGACTTCTCGATCGCACCAGTCGGGCCAGATCTGAACGCAGCGGCGACCCTCTCGGGTGGTGTGGCTCAGGCTCTCGGTCGCCGAACAAATATCGGGCTGGCTCTGTCGTTCACTGTTGCAAGCGATAGACCGGCAGAGAGCAGTCTGCTGCTCTTTGGTTCGGTCCACATCAGTGGCTCCATGGAACTGGGAATGTATGCATCTCAAGGCATCGGGCGACCAGATGGCTCGCGATCACGTGAAGTAGGGCTAACGCTCACACGTGCGCTGCCGAACCTGTTTCGTTGAGGCGTCGCAGTGCCCCCGTCAGAAAAAAGCACAGCGTCTGCAAAGCCTCGTGCCCTGCTTAGATTCTAAGGCTGCACCAAGCCATCCAACACTGCAAGCACGTTGTTGACGGGCACAAAAAGCCGCGTCTTGTAACGGATAATCTCGGTGAAGCAGCCCTGCGCCTTGTACCAGGGCAGTCGCGCCGCGCTGAACCCTGCGATCTCCAGGCGCTGGCTTCCATTCACCAAGGAACGCTTCAGCGTCAGCGGCTCCGGGCCCTGCAGTGGCAGAGGTCGGCCTGTTCGAAGCACCGTTCTTGCAAGCTCTTCGAGGGGAAGCTTAGCGCCAACCTCGATCCCAAGCTTGTTGCCGAGGTCCGCCAGCGCAGCCGTCGGAATTTCTCGCCCGAGCAGCGAACGCCCTTCTGCCGAGGCGATGCGGATCACCTGAACGTGATCCTCCGGCAGCTTGTCCCAGACCGGGAGCAGAAGCCCCGTGGCGAGGTGGATGGTCTCGCGCCGAAGGGTCGCTTCCGCTTCCCGCACCTCAGCCTTCCAGGCGGCCTCGAACGCCGCCCGCGACACTTCGCTCCAACTGGTCTCCTCCAGCAGATCGCAAGCCACATACTCGCGTTTGAGCGGCCGGATCAATTCGTAACGCGGGATCGGCAGGCCCTCCTCGGACATCAAGCTGCGTGCGCGAGTCCGCAGCGCCGCCTTCCCGGAGCGGCTGTTCAGCATCGGCACCGCGTCGCGACGAGTGCCGCGGAGCGCCTGAAGCCGTTCCAGGCGCATCGGGCGCAGCCGCCGCGCGATTTCGATTTTTAGGAGATGGGTCGTCGCGCCAGAGCGCCGATCGGTTCGCACAATGCGGTCCTCGATGATGTCGAAGGTGTCGACCGGGATAGTCTCAACTCCGACGTCGAGCGTCCCTGCTTCGCGCGCCGCCGCGACCCGCGTCTCGATCAGCCCCACAAACTCGTCGAAAATGGCATTCTGAAGATTGATGCGAAGCGCGAGCAGGCGGTTGAGCCAACGCTGGATCGGCGGCAGATCATCTCGCAGACCGCCGCCGTCGCCCTCCAGCTTCAGCCCCGTCAGCTCTTGGAAGCGGTCGAAGGTCGTCGAGCGCAGCTTCCCATCGAACAACAGGCGATACCAGCCGATCAGCGCATCCTTGGCATAGCGGCTTTCGAGATTGTCGGCCGGGTCGAACAGGTTCTGGCCGCCGGTCTGGCGCTGCCCGCGGGTGAGGGCGCCGAGCGCATCAAGTCGGCGCGCGATCGTCGAGATGAACCGCCGCTCGCCGCGAACGTCAGTCGTCACCGGCCGGAACAGCGGCGCCGACGCCTGGCGGGTGCGATGCGTGCGGCCGAGCCCCTGGATCGCGGCGTCGGCGCGCCAGCCCGGCTCGAGCAGATAGTGGATGCGGCGAGCCTGGTTTCTGACGTTGAGGCAGGCATGGTAGGAGCGCCCAGTTCCGCCGGCGTCGGAGAAGACCAGAATCTTCTTCTCGCCGCGCATGAAGGCGTCCGCCTCCACCAGGTTCGAACGCGCAGTCCGCGTCTCCAGCTTCTGCCGGCCGTCCTCACCGACAACGAGCCGCCGCGTGCGTCCTGTTACTTCGGCAACAGCGCTGGTGCCGAACTGATCGAGCAAGGCGTTGAGCGCAGTGCCGATCGGAGGGAGCGCGCAGAGCTGTTCGATGAGGTCGTCGCGCGCCTGCTGCGCCGATTGCGAGTGGACGGGTCGTCCGTCCTCGTCGGACATTGGCTCCGAACGCGTGTTGCCCTCGGCGTCGGTAAACACCCGCATGTGACGTGTGGGAAAGGCGACAGTGAGATAGTCGATCACATATTCGCGCGGGCTGAGGTCGATCTCGAGCGCCTCCCGCTCCTCCGGAGAGAGGTCAGCGAGCCGACGGTCGAGCATGGCCTCGGCGGTCGAGACCAACTGCACCACGACCGCCTGCCCCGCCTCCACATCCGCCTCAATCGCGGGCATAAGGCTCGGCAGCTTCATTGAGAGCAGAAGTTGGCCGAAGAAACGTTGCTTCGTGCCCTCGAACCGCGACAAAGCGGCGGACTTGGCGTTTGCGTTAAGAGTGGTCCCGGTCGCGGCGTCGACGACGCGGGTCGACTCCAAAGCCGCCTCGAGATTAGCATGGATGAATGCCCAGGCGTCGGCATAGGCGTCGTAGACACTGACCTGCTCCGGGGTCAGCGCGTGCTCGAGCAGCTCATATTCGACGCCGGCGAAGGAGAGCGCGCGGGCGGCGTAGAGGCCGAGCGCCTTGAGATCGCGGGCGACGAGCTCCATCGCCGCGATCCCCCCCTCGCGAATTGCGGCGACAAACTGCCCTCGGTCCGCGAACGCTGTCTCGGGGCCCCAGAGGCCGAGCCGCATCGCATAGGCAAGGTTGTTGACGTCCGAAGCGCCGGTCGCCGACGCATACAGGACGCGCGCCCGCGGCAGCAGGTTCTGCAGCCTCACTCCGGCGATGCCTTGCTCGGAACCCTTTACCTTGCCGCGGCTGCCCTCGCCTCCCGCGGCGTTCGCCATCGCGTGCGCTTCGTCGAAAGCGACGATTCCGTCGAACTCGCTAGTCGCCCATTCCAGGATCTGCCGAAGCCGCGTCGCGTCGGCCCGGCCCGACCGCAAGGTCGGATAGGTTACGAACAGGATCCCGTGGTCCATCCCGATCGGCGCGCCGAGTTTCCACTGCGAAAGCGGCTGAATGTCGAGCGGCAGGCCGCCGAGCGCCGTCCAGTCGCGACGCGCATCGTCCAGGAGGACCTCGTTCTTGCTGATCCAGATATGCCGTCGGTTCCCACGCAGCCATTGGTCGAGGATGGTTCCTGCGATCTGCCGGCCCTTGCCGGCGCCAGTGCCGTCGCCGAGGAAATACCCACAACGATATGCGGCGCCCTCGTCGGCCATGTCGGACGGCTTCAAATCGCAGCCCTCGTCGACGGGGGTGAAGCGGCCTGGCAGGTCGCGCTCGAACGCCGAGCCGGCATAGATCAAGGTTTCGAGCTGGGCTTCGGAGAGCAGCCCCTCCCTGACCAGCTTTGCAGGCAGCAAAGGCGCTCGTTCAGGCTTCGGCGCGGCGATCGAGCCCATTGCGAGCGACTCCACAAGCGGCGTCGGATGCGCGCAGGCGCCCGCGATCGAGATCCGGCTGGGCCGATACGGCAAATAGATCCCGACCGGGTCCGCAGCCGGGGCGGGCTGGTCGTGAATTTCGAACGACAGGAGCGCCGGCTCCAACGCCCGCGACGCACTCGGCGGGCGACGTAATGGAGCCGCAGGCGGCTGGGCTCGCCTCGCGAACAAGAAAGGCGGCCGTGGCAATCGGGCCTGGGTGTCCGCTCGGTCATCGATACGGTGCGGAATGGCCTCGATCAGGGGCAGAGCCTCGTCGAGCTGCTCCACCTTGGCGAAAATCGGTGCACCGCCGGTTTTGGCCTTGTCGTAGACGACAAGCCTCACCGCCACGCCGGTGCCGTGTCGCGCGAATGCTCCGGGCGCGATCAGAAGGTCGAGGCGCAACGAGGCGCGGCCCTCGATCCGCGTCCTCAGCTCGTGGCCCGAACCAGCGGAACTGAAGCTTTCCGGCATGATCGCAGTCAGACGCCCGCCGGTCGCGAGGCGGTTTAGCGCTGCGCCAAGGTGCCGGGCCGCCGCGTAGCGGTCAGCGCCCCGACCGGCGCTTCGACCGAACGGAGGGTTCATCAACACGAGCGATGGCCGACAGGCGGGATCGAGGAGGTCGTCGATCAGCTCGCCGTCATAGCCGGAGAGCCAAGCCCCCGGAAACGCCTCGGCAAGACTCGAGCGTCGATCGGCATCGATTTCGTTGAGAAACAGGCGGCACCCGGCACGGGCTGCGGGCCAGGAGAGGAGGCCATTGCCGGCGGAGGGCTCGAGCAGGACCTCGCCCTCGCGCGGCCGCGCCGTCAGTCCGGCGAGCCACGCAAGCGGCAGCGGTGTCGAGAATTGCTGGAGCTCGACCTGTGCCTCGGACCTGTAGCTCTGCACCGGGAAGCGCCCGACGAACGCCTCAAGCGCGGCGAGCGCTTCGGGACCCGAGCCTGCCAGGAGGGGACAGTCCGGCGCGGAGAGGAAAAGCGTTTGGGCAAGCTCCAGAGCATCATAAGCCTGGCGCATCGACCAGGCGCCGGAAGCGTCGGACGCACCGGTTTCCCGTTCGAAAAGGCAACGCAGCAACGAACGGTCGATCGTCTCGCCGGCGCGGAAGCGGGCAAGGAGCTCGCGCGCGACAGCAACATGGGAAAGGGGAGCGTCATCGCGCTTCAGGGGAAGGGTGGCCATGGTGAGTCTCCGGCCTGGAGCCACATAGTCGCTGCTCCGGGGCGTGCCCCGCCCGCCACCTTTCCTCTATCGATCGGGTGAGAATCTCATCGCGCGGATCACATCGTTCCAGTCGGCACCGGCCTGCCTGGGGCAATGCACTTCGATCTCGAGGTGCGCGAAGGCTCCGCGCGCAAGAACTTCGGCCCTGCGCCCGCCTGCATCATTGTCGAGAAACAGGACGAGCTCAGCCACGTCGGGCGGCAAGGCGACCAGTCCGAACCGCTCCGTGCCGAGCGTCGCCCAACAGGGGAGACGGAAGAGCAGCGACGCCGACAGCGCTGTCTCGATGCCTTCGGCAAGGCCGAGCCTGGGAGCGATGCCTCCCAGACGCACGGCGCCAGTGCCGAAGCGTCCAAGGCCGCAGCGAGGCTCGTCGATCGTCGCGAGGCCGCCGGAGCGGGCATCCAGGAATGTCCGGTGCACCGCGACGAGGCCGGTATCGTCGCGAACGGCGGCTATCATTGCCGGGCGGAAGCGGGTGAGCGGGTAAGGTCCGTGCGGCGTACGCCGATAATAGCGAAGCTCCGGCGAGGCAGCGGCGAGGCCCCGACCCTTCAGGTAGCGCTCTGCCAACGTCCCGGCGAGCGGGCTGGAGCCGCTCCAGAGGCGACGAGCTGCCCCGAGGGTGCGATTTCCCTGCCGGTCGGACGCCGACCCAGCCAAGGCTGATCTGTCGACCGCTGCGCTTTGGAGCGGCTGCCCTGCGGCGCGAAGCGCCTTGAGGATATCCGCAGCCGGGCAGCCGCCAAAGCAATGTAGGAGCAGGCTCGTTCGCCCAAGGCGCACACTCAGCGACGGGCGCCGGTCATCATGAGCGGGACAGCGACAAAGGCCGGCAGTTCCCGTCCAGCGCCCGCCGAGGCGCTCGACGATCATGCGACCTTGCTCTTCCAGGGTGTCGAGGGCCCGCCTCGCCATCAGCGTCTCCTCCAGCGCGCTCGCGAAGCGCACCCTCTCCTTCCGGTCACCTGCTTCAGCGGCGCACGGCCGCGGACAGAGGCACAAACAGGGTCGCGCCGTCGCCAGATCGCGGCCTGTTATCGCGCTGGGCCGGCGGGTCCTGCATGGTCGAACGATAGGCGAACAAAGGAGGGGGCTGGGCGGGTTCTGGCGGCGCCGAATCCGCCCGCGCGCTGGTGCCGGCGACAGCGGAGACATAGGAAATCGTCTCCGTCGGAAGCCGCCGGCCCGAGGCGAGATGCTCCGCATAGCGCCGAGGGCCCGCATTGTAGGCCGCGAACAGGCCCGGATAGCCGAAGCGGTCGTACATCGCGCGCAGATAGGCGGTCCCGGCAAGGATGTTATCGCGAGGATCGTGCGGATCGGCGCCGAGGCCGAGCAAGGCTCGCATCTCGCGCCATGTCCCTGGCATGAGCTGCATCAGGCCCATCGCTCCGGCATGGCTAACGATCGGGCGGCCTTTCAAGCTGGTCCGTCCTCCGCTCTCGGCTCGCATCACTCTTCGGATCCACACCTCGGGAACGGCAAACCGCGCCGACGCCTCGGCGATCTGGCCGCCCCAAGCGTCGATCGGGTCGGCAGCAGCGGGCGTTGAAAGCGCGGCGCTCCCGGCCAGCAGAGCGAGCTTCAGCGGGCCCATAGCAGCCTCGCCTCACCCACGAGCTCCCTCCGGTCCGTAAGTCCGAAATAGCGGCCGTCGAAAGATCCGGCGCTGCCTGGCGTGAGGAGGAGGAACTGACCGTCCATCAGATCGACGCAGCCGGTCCATGAAGGCAGCGCGCGGCCGCGCGGATCCGCGATCCGCCGCAGCACTTCCAACCGTCCGTTGACGAACAAGGCGCTGCCCGCTGCACAGACGCGGTCGCCGCCGGCCGCAGCCACCCGCTTCACCAGCGGGACATTGCCCGGAAGGTAGCCGCGCTCAGCCGCCAGGGCTCTGGCCGTCGCCGGTGGCCACGCGATCGCCGTCTCACCGCGCCGAACGCGATCGGCGGCGGACACTGTATAGAGGCCGATTGGAGCGCTTGCGCTTGCATTCCACACGAGCACCGGTCGGGGCGGCCAAAGCAGGGTGCCGAGGGCAGCGGCAGCCGCAGCCGCAGCCGCAGCGAGAATCCGGAGCCGCCGGTTCCGGCGGGCCAGCTTGTCGCGCCGAAGCGCTCCACTCCGGTGCACCAGCGGAAGCTGGGGAAGCTCAGGCACATGCCTGCTCCCGTGTTTCGCGGGACCAGCTGTCCAGGTCGTCGATATGATAGCGTACATAGCGGCTGTGCCGCCTGAAGCGCGGCCCGGTTCCCGCAGCTCGCATCGCCTGAAGCTTGCGGGCGCTAAGCCCGAGGTAAAAGGCGGCCTGATCGGTCGAGAGGAAGGGGCTCCCCTTCTTGGCTCGTGCCGCTCGACCGATATCGTCTTCCACTGGTGGCTCCCTGCATCGGACGCCGCGCAGTTGCGCGTCCGGTGCCGCCATCGGTGCCGCGGTTCGGCGAGCGCGCAGAGGCTCGAAAAAAGCCGGAGGCGAATTCGAGCCCCTGTCTCAGGCGCGGCATTCAGCCCGCGACCCGAGCGCGGACCTCTGCTCCAACTCGCTCGCGAAGCTCGCCGTGGAGCATCACGCCGCTTCGGGTGAAGTCCGGACAAAGAAGCGCCTCGCCCTCCACCGTGCCCGTCCGCAGCCCCCAGCGTGCAGCCGCGCGGAGGCAGATCACGGCCCGATCACCCGCTATGGCCTGGGGAAAAATGACCTCCTGCGCCCAGTCCACCGCTCGCCGGCATGAAGGCAAGGCGCTGAGCAGGTCGCCATCGCTGAAGCTGGCCGAATGATAAGGTGCCAGATCGAGGATCGCTATTCGCGACCGGGCGGCGTCGGCGTCGACCCCGAACTGCCGCACGATGCGGGTCCACCAGCGATGATGGGTCGGATGCTCCGCGACGGAAGGCAGCGGCGCAATCCCGCTACGCTGGTGAGAATACCAAGACTGCCCAGCCGCTGACTTGGCGTGGCCGACATCAAACTTGTCGAAGCCGGGAGCGATGAAAAGAAGGACGACGGGCGCAAGCTTGAGCTGACCGGTATAGGGAGCGGGCAGGCACCTCAGGTCGAAGCCATGCTCGACGCGGGAGAGGACCGCCTCGTCATCGGGATGAACACGAGCGGACGGAGCGCATCGCGACCAGAACTCGAAGAGATCCTCGCTCAACGCCGGGCCGAGCACAAATCGGCAAAGGCGGCTTCCGCCTCCGCCAAATGCCTCCGCCAGAAGTCAATTGCATCCCTCAGTCGGTCGAGCAGCCTCGAGCCGTCGGCCGCAAGAAGTTGGCCGACATCCAGGGCCACCCTCAACGACGCTCCGCTTGGCGCGAAAGGATCGGCGACCGCTCCAGTCGTGATTATGGCGGGATTGCCGCTCTCGATACCGCCCCGAAATTCTTTGAGGAGGCGATTGCGCTCAAGCTCAATGAACTCGCTGAAGATCGGCTCGCTCGTCCAGCGGGGCCAGCTGTCCGCGAGCCATGCCTTCTTCTGCGACGTGTCGGCGTCGACCTTCTGAAGAACGTGGCCGACCGAACGAAGCATGGCCAGGATTGCAAGGTGGTGCGCCTGATAGAAGGCAAGCGGTCGCATCTCGCTTTGGGGCCGACTGAACTCCGCCAGCAGCTCCTCGATCCGGTCGAGTTGAACCCGGGCGATCAGCATCGAGAACGCCCCAGCGGCGGCGGCAGGCAACGTGAAGTCCTCAGCATGGCTGCACCACCTTTTTTTCGGGGCCGCCTCCGGCTCCTCAGGCCTCCACCGCTTCGGGGTAGCTGGGTTTCAGCGTGAACCGCCACAGGGGCAAGGCGTCCGAGACATGTTCGGGCCGGATGAGCGGCGCGAACCAGCCCGGGCGAAGCGGCGCCCGTAGCTGAACAAGTGCCTCGTCCGCCACCGTATGCACGGCGAAATAGCGCGCAAACATCCGGCTGAGGCTGCCGACGAACTCGAACCCCTGATCGGACGGCTCCTCCGGCTCTCACCTGAATTCCACCGCCGTCAGCCGGCCGTCCTCGAGAAGGGCGAACGGTCCGTCGCACTGCCATCCGCCATGCTCCATGAAAATCGAGGCGATTTCCTTCTTGATCGGGTCGGTGATCACGTCATCTCCGCACAGCAATTGCGAACCGTCGAAGGTGATCGTCACCTGCCCGTCCTCGCCGATCGCGCTTGTGCGCTCCGGGTCGGCCGTCAATCGCAGCCGCAGCGGCGCGCGGGTACCGATGCTTCGGTCGCCAAGCCGCCCCAGCTCGTTGGCTATCATCGCCTGGGTCATCTCGAGCACCAGGTCGCCGCCGGCATCGACGAGGCGGTCGGGTGAGATAAGCGTCCAGGTGGACCAGCGCGCCCAGTAAACCGCCAGCTTGAGCTTTGCTCCCGTCGCGCCCGCATAGGCCTCGAGCGCCTCCCGATACGCCCGCTTCATGACCAGCCGCCGCTGGTCGGACGGGTCCTTGGCGTAGACATTCTTGACTTCGATCAGCCAATGCTCGCCGTCCGGCAACACGACCCGGAAGTCGGGAACCTTGAAGCGCTCGGCGCAATGAACCTGCGAGCCGTCTTCCGCTTTGAGAATAGCATACTCGCCCAAAGCGACGACCAATGCCTCGAACATTGCCTCCGCCCGCTGACCGTGGAGCAGGATCGGGTTGGACAGGGCCTCATCTATGTTGGAGTTGATCTCCGAGCCGAAAGCGTCCCTGAGGGCCGGATCCAGCAGCGACAGCCGCCGCTCGATCCCGAATTGAGCAAGCTCGGCAAGGATCTTGAACGGCTCCGGCATTGCTGGTTTCCCGGTTTTCGTGTCACCTGTAGATGGGCGCTGCACCATGCCGGCAAAAGGACCGGAGTTCAGGCAATCGCGCTCCGCTGGGCGCGTCACGTCAGCAAGCAGGGCGCCGCCCCGGGATCATAGCTGGACGGTGATGGAGGCCATGACGCGAGGAATATCCTTCACCACGATGCCGCCGCCTGTCTCGAAGGTCCAGGTATAGACGCCCTTTCCATGATCGGCGTCCAGCTGGTCGCCTCGGGCGCGGGAATAATCGAGCGCAACGGCCAGGCCCTTCGTCGCCAGATAAGCGGCAATCTCCGGATAGCGGCCGATATAGGCTCCAGTCCCGCCTTGTGGGAGATCGATCGCGAATCCTGTCGCATCGTCGATGGCCACCCAGCCATGTCGGTTTGCTCCCGGCATCTGCCGCTGCTCGACCGTAAATGTATGCGCGCTCATGGGGTAGGAGATGGGAGGGTCTCGGCCGCGCGCAATATGCGATCGGGCGGTTCAAGCCAGAAACTCAAGGTGTCCGTTTCTGCTCATCGCGCGCGCCGCTCGCACGAGGCGCTGTGCCTGCGCACGAAGGCTCGGCGTTTGGCTTCGCCATCGTGGCTCGCGGGCTGCCCGGCCCACCAGCGCCGCTGCGATCTCGCGTTGATCGGCGCCGGACGCGAGCGCGTCTCGGGCGCGGAGGACCAATATCCACCTCCTCGCCCGGCTTTCGGGAGCATGAAGCGACCGGCTGAGGCGGCCCGTTCGGTGAAGCGCGAGCAGGCGCCGCAAGGTCATCAGCGGCGCATCCGCCGACGCGAAGCCGCCGAGCAGATATTGCAGCCGCGACGGACCGCTGCCCACCGTCCCGGCGAGGACGTCGAGGCGGAGAGTTCGAAAGCCGTCCGACAGCAGAAGATGCTCGCGGCCGCTGCGGTCCTTCACGATGGTCCTCATCGAGGCGAAGCGATCCGGGTCGAACAAATCGACTGCGCCACCCCCGGGGACCGCAAGGACCGGAAGCACGGCTGCGTGAACGTCGGCGGTCCAGACCGGGCGGGCACCTGGCGCCGACCGAGAGGGATTCTCGAAAGCATGAAGTCCCCATCGCTCCGGCGTCACGGGCGGGCCGGCGCCCCTCCGTGCCTGCCCGCTCATCGCCTGCTCCGCAGCCGAGCGATAGTCGGCGTCCCGCCGGAGCCATTCCCATGCGAAGACGGAGCGGTCCGCCTCGAGCAGCGGGGCATAGGCCGCCGCATCTCTCCAATCTGCATGAAACTGCCGGTCGGAACACACCCGGCGAGGAAAGCGGCTCTCTTGGCGCTAAGCCATTCACCCATATGGGGGAATTGCGGAGCGGCCACCCGGGACGCTGGTCGGATCGACGGCAGGACATTCGCGATTTGCGACACCGCTTTGAAACGGCTCGGGACGGCTTATCTAGCCGAGAGGAGGATCAGGATGGCTCCCGAACGTGCCGGCACGCTAGGCGACCATAACCCGACACTCGCGGCGCTGCGGCAGCACATCCAGCTTGGCGAGCTGATGCCGCCCGGATCCGAGCCGCATCGGCTCGCGCGCGAACTGGGAAATCTGCCCACCCTCCCGGACCGCTTCAACGCCGCCTTCATTCCATCGGGCTGGGTCTTCGTTGAGTTCGCCTGCAGCGTTGAGATTGCCGAGCGGGCGCTGCAGCTGAAGGCTGCCGGCACTTGTGACGACCAGATCGATCGAAACCTCGCCGGCGGCTTCCTCGGCCTTGAACCGATCCGCTGCCAGGCGTTGAAGTTGCTGGGCGGGGGCTTGGTCGAGCCCAGATTCCCGGTTCGGGCAGAGGTCACCGAGAGAGCGTTCAAGGCCTATGAGGCCGGAGATTATCTGGTGGCGGTGCCCTTGATGCTGATGCTGATCGACGGGTTCGGCGTCTCGGCGACGGGGACCAAGAGCATCTTCTCCGATCTTGAGAAGCTCGACGAGATGTTCCAGTCGACCGAGAGCATGGCCGGCCATCCGAGTGCGCTCAAGGCGCTGCTCGCGCAATTAGGGCGTAGCAAGCGCGGCTATTCGGAAGAAGTGCTCACGCTTCCGCTGCGCAACGGCATCCTTCACGGGACCCGCCTCAATTATGCCAATGAGGTCGTCGCGGCCAAGACCCTGAACCTGCTCGCCGCCGTGATCGAATGGGCGCGGGACATCGCTCCCGAGCCCAAGAGCGAAACAGCGCGCCGCGAATGGAACGAGCGGTTCCTGCGCGCCAATCTCGAACGACTGAAGCCAGAATCACCGGAACGCGCCCTCGACCTGCTCGTCGCTGCCTTGGCGGAGCAGCGCGCCTCCGACATCGTCAGCCTCATCGATTATCTGCCTCTGCTCACCAACTTTCCGGAGAAGATGGCGGAGTGGCGCGAACTGCACGACCTCGCGATTGTCATCGAGCCCCTCTCGGCTTGGGAGACATTCGGAGACGGGCGCCCGGGGACGACGGCGCGATGCCAGGTCAGGCTGACGCTCTCCCGGGCTGACGGGAGCCGGATCGTGACCGAGGCTCGGATCTTCGCTGAGCGATCGGTTGCGCTCGCCGAGGCGGGCCTGCCCTCCTCTTGGCAGATCAGCCTCACGCTGCTCGGGCTCATTCGCGCGCTGCTTCGGGATGGCTGACCGCACCAGTCGCCGACGCGGGAGCGCCGGGCGTTGAAGCTTCGCCTCATTCCGCCGAGCTGGCGCGCTCTCGGCGCACGCCTGCGACGCGAGCTTCGCTCGCGAAAGCGTCTCACCGGCCACATCGACCGAGATCCCCGGACTCTAGAGCATTGGCGGCGCCAGTTCGCTGGCGAGGAGCGGACGATCGAATGCAGCTCCATGCAGTTGATCGGGCACGACCATGAGGGCAAGATCTTCACGGGCCCCGGCCGGATCCTCATCGATCAGCGGGGGATCAAATTCTTCCTCTACGGAAGCGCCGAAAACGGCTCTGCTGCCTTCAAGAAGTTTCTCTCCGCGCGCGCCAACCGCTACGAAACGCTGGAGCAGTTCAGACTCATTGCCACTGACTATCGAGGTACGACCTGGAGGGGCGGGTATACCGAGGTCGACTTCTTCACCGACCATGATCGCGGCTGGCCGCTGACCGGCGAACTGCAGGGTCTGTCGACCCGCGTCTCCGACTTCTGGGTGGCGCGCAGCCCCGGCGTCGAGATGCTGCTGATGCCGGCCATTGACCTGCCCATGGACGAGGCGCTGGAAACGAGCGCCACGATCGGCGGCGAGCCGGTCCGATGGAGCCGTGGAGCGGGCCGGCAGCGGCTCACTGCGCTCGGCTCGCAGATCAGCTTCGAGCTCGATCCGTCCGAGAAGGCGCTGTGGATCACCGCAACCATGAGCCCGGACCTGCAGCCAGTCTGTGCCGAGCGCTGGCTGACCGAGCCGCTCCGGATCATGCTCGGCGCGCTCGTCTACCCGAGGCTCATCGCCCGCAATTTCGGCGATGGCAGCGCAGACGTGACGTTTCTTCCAGCCCCCACCGAACGACGGCCTTCCGCGTTCGGCTTGATGCAGCCGTTTAGCGTCGGCAGCTATCCCGGCCGATCTGCGGAATTCTGGAGGCTTTACTCCAGCCTCCTCACGATGATCGGGAATGCGCGGGACGAGCATGGCCATCCCAGCCTCGAAAGCCACGAGGTAACCCGCCTCTACGAGGAGCTGATCCAGACCCAGAATGCCTCCCGCTGGATCATCACCATGACGCTGGCCGGCACGATCGAAGCGCTGGCGGGATCGCTCATGTCGGACGAGGACAGGCGGTCCGAATATGCGCCGGACGCGATCGACTCGCTGCGTGAACACATTCGCGCTTGGGCTGGCGACGCCAACCTGCGCTCGCGCATTCTCGGCAATCTCGCGCGCGCCGACGAGCGCAGCGTCTACGCCTTCATGCGGGGCCTGGCGCGGGCGAACGCGCTCGAGCCCACTCATGTCGAAACCTGGCGGCGAGTGCGAAATTCGGTGATGCATGGCGAGCTGACCGAGCCTTGGTCGACAGAGGAAGGCGACCGCCATCTCGCGGAATTGATCGCCCTTACCCATGCGCTGACCCGTCTACGCGTCGCCAAGGGCTAGGCCTCGCCGGGAATTCAACCGCACCGTCGAAATTGGCACCGCCGCGTCCGCACAAACGTCAGCCGATGCCGTGACCGACGCCACGTGAATAATGCGCTCCGGCCCGGCGCCACGGTAATTTCAACGCGAAACTAATTTGTTTCCGCGCCGCATTCCCGCTGCGCGTCCAAATGAAAGAAAATTGCCCATGGAAAAGTTGAAAATCATCAAGGCCACGAAGGCCTACCAGGTGTCGTATCGCATCAAGGGCGAGACCACGGCCAAGGGCAAGAGCCAGGAGCGCTACGACGATCTCGTCGGGCGGCTGGAGAGGTTCAAGGCCGTGCTGCGGTCCCGCCATTTCGACGACGAGGCGCATACCGCGACCTCGTCCTGGATCATCCGCAGTTCGGAACCGACGGCCGAGGCGCTCGCCCGGAAGCTGGGCCGGAACCTGACGCCGGGCGTCGATCTCCTCGAGGTGATCGAAGTCGTGCCGACGAACTGGTACCAACTGACCAGGTAGGAAGTCGGACAGCGCCTCGCGACGCGTCGACGCTCCGCGCCATGTCCGTATCACGACCGTCAGCCGGTTGCGGTGCGGGCATGGTCCGGCAGTTGCGTGGCTGGTCATCTTGTCGGCGGGATAGCTTCGTCGAAGCTGACCAGCGCGTCGCGCAGCACGCAGGCGACCAGCTGGGCTCGGCTCACCACGTCATAGGCCGCCCGCGCGCGCTTCACATATTGATGGGCGGTTTCGACGCTGATCCCGAGGATGCCGGCGATCTCCCAGTCGGTCTTTCCGGCCGCGAGCAACCTTACGCATTCCCGCTCCCGCCGGCTGAGGTGCGGGGAGCGACCAAGGCCTGTATAATGATGAAGCCGTCTCGCGGCGCGGAAGGCATGGGCGCCGAGCTGCTCAGCGCAGAGCAGCCGCTGGACC
Source organism: Allosphingosinicella sp. (assembly GCF_036387615.1). GTDB lineage: Bacteria > Pseudomonadota > Alphaproteobacteria > Sphingomonadales > Sphingomonadaceae > Allosphingosinicella. The sequence continues at coordinate 54,578 of NZ_DASVTH010000036.1, read as the reverse complement.
GGCAGGTCGCGGCCGGCTCTCATTGCGAACGAGCAGGACCCGGCGGGCTCCCCGGGTATGTTGACCGGTATCGTGAAGCCGTTGCCGATGTCGAAGCGCTTGGCCCGCTCCAGCACCTCCAGTTCGCGCCGGCCCAGCGCGACCAGCTCCGGCAGCTCCGACCAGGCAAAGCCGATGTTCGTGCGAAGGCTGGCGTGATGAACAGGGTCGGCGCCGATCAACGCGCGCGCCGCAAGTTCTTCTTCCCAACCCGGTGGGTAGGTATCGAGCCGGATCAGCCGCTGCGTCGCCGATCCCAGGCTGGCATGATGGAGAAGGGCGAAATAGTCGAACCCGAGCTCGCGCGAAGCATGGTCGAGCAGGACCTTCAGGTCCCGGTCGTTGCAGCAGAGTCCCGCCTTCGCCTCGAAAACATCGATGAGGCGAGCGAAGGGCACCGGCGCATCTCAATCCTGCCGCTCCCGAACCGCGGGGGGCGGGCATATGATCCAGATCAGCAAGTTCCCCGGAAATAATCCTGTTATAACTTGGGGATGTGTTGGAAACTTTCGGAAAACAGCTAAGATTGTCGGATTCGCAAGTGCCGCAGCGCCCGCTTGAGAACGGGGTCGAGGGGGCAGAAGAACGAGATCGGGGACATTGACGGCTTGGCGGCGTCTCTCCGGTTCCGACACGGACGGAGCCGCATGGGGACGTTTGAGCGGGCGGAGGCGTTTCTTCGCGACGTCAGTGCGACCAGCACCGAAGTCGAGCTCGCGGGCGCGCTCAGCACCGTCGCCTGTGAACTCGGCTTCACCTTTTTCGCGCTCACCCATCATGTCGACATCAGGCGAGCGGCGCAGCCGGCGATCCGCCTCCACAATTACCCTGACGAGTGGGTTGCTTATTACGACGACAACAGGCTCGGTGTCTCGGATCCGGTCCACCGCGCCAGTCATGTAACCAGCGTCGGCTTTGCCTGGTCCGACATCCCGCAGATGATCGCTCTTACCGCCCGTGACCATGAGATACTGGCCCACGGGGAGGCGCAAGGGATCGGCGACGGCTTCACCATCCCCGCAAATGTGCCGGGCGAGACGCACGGCTCCTGCTCGTTCGCCAACCCCGCCGGCCGGCGCATGAGAGAAGAGGAATTGCCGATAGCCCAACTCGTCGGCGCTTTCGCCTTTGAAGCCGCGCGGCGCCTCTGGCGGGTGCGAACGCTGGACTCTGCGGAACAGCCGAAAATGACCGAGCGGCAGCGCGAATGTATCCTGTGGGTCGCGCGCGGCAAGTCCGACTGGGAGATCAGCCGGATTCTCGGGGTCCAGCACGAGACGGTCATCCGCCATCTCAAGCTGGCCCGGCAGCGTTATGGAGTAGGGAAAAGGACAATGCTGGCCGTCCATGCTCTGTTCGAGGGGTCGATCAGCTTCACAGACGTGATGAAGCGCTGACAATGCCCATTTCTGGGAATGGCGCCCGGCCTGCCGCCGGCGCCAGTCTGACCATGTCATCCAGCCGGAGAAGGACATGGTCACTGTCGCCGAACAAATTTCCGATCCCGTGCGTCACCCGCCGCTCCGCAGCATGTTCGAGGCGCGCAAGCGAGTGTTCGTCGACCTCCTCCGCTGGGACATCCCGGTCATCGAGAACCGCTACGAGGTCGACCAGTTCGACGACGAGCATGCCGCTTATGTGATCGTCGCCTGCGCCGACGGCGGGCACGCCGGTTCGGCCAGACTGCTGCCGACGCTACGGCCGCACATCCTCGACACCTTGTTCCCGCAACTCTGCGCCGACGCGGCGCCGCGCGGCGTGGGGACAATGGAGATCACCCGCTTCTGCCTCGATCGGGGCAAGGGCGGACGAGAGCGCCTCGAGACGCGCAACCGGCTGGTTTCGGCGCTGGTCCGCTACGCGCTCGATAACGAGGTCACGACCTACACCGGTGTTGCGGAGATGGGCTGGCTTCAGCAGATCCTCGCCTTCGGATGGCGCTGCCGACCGCTCGGCCTCCCCAATCTGGTTGGAGGCAGGATGCTCGGCGCACTACGCATCGACATCGATGCGGATACGCCCGCCCTGCTCGCGGCCAACGGCATCTATCGCCACGCGCCGCTCGAGCCGATCGAAATCCTCCAGGCCGCCTGACGGTGAAAGGAACATCCATGTCCCCCAAGTTCGAGCTTGACGCCGCCATCGACCGCTGGACCGAGCGCCTGCTCGTCGACGGCTTCTGCGTCATCCCGCATCTTCTGCCGGTCGAGGCGGTCGCGGCACTCGACGCCGACCTTGCAGAGGATTTCGTCGAGACACCTTTCTGCGAGGGCCGCTTCTACGGCGAGCGAACCAAGAGGTTCGGGCGCGTTCTCGCCCGCTCGCCGCGCGCGGCCGCCCTCGTCCAGCACGAGCTCGTCCTCGGCGTCGTTGATCGTGTGCTCTCGCCTTGGTGCGAAACGTTTCAGCTCAATCTCACGCAGGCGGTCGCGATCCATCCCGGAGCGCTCCCCCAGATGCCGCACCGCGACCAGGACATGTGGCGCGGCGCGATCGGCGAGGTCGAGTATCTCGTCAACGTGATGTGGCCGTTCACGCCCTATACCCGGGAGAATGGCGCCACCCGCGTCTGGCCGGAAAGCCACGGCCATCACGCGCTCCAGCCTGTTCCGGAAGCCTCGGAGCAGGTCCCGGAATATGGCCCCGGCTCCGCGCTGGTGATGCTCGGTTCGACCCTCCACGCGGCCGGCGAGAATTGCAGCGGCGAGACCCGCAGAGGCATGATCGTCGGCTACAGCCTCGGCTGGCTCAAATCCTACGAGAACCAGTTTCTCGCCTACCCGCCGGACATTGCCCGGAGCTTTTCGCCGGAGCTTGCGGCGCTGGTCGGCTATCGCCAGCACCGGCCCAATCTCGGCAATTTCGAGGGCTGCTGCCCCTCGGTCCTTCTCGGCGGCAAGAGGCACCAGCGCCTCGGCGCCGTCGATGCCCTGCGCCCGGATCAGAAGCAGGCGGTCGACGCTCATGCCGATGAACAGCGGCGCTCGCTGGCGGCATAGCTCGCGAGACCTGATCGGGAGGCAGGCGATGAGCCCAGGCCCAACCTTTGACCGCGTCTACCTTGCGCTGAAGGAACAGGTCGCCAGCGGACGCTTCGTGCCGGGCGATCATCTGGAGCCCGCTTCGCTCGGTGAGGAGCTCAACGCCAGCATCACGCCGGTCCGTGACGCGCTTCACCGCCTGGTGGGAGAGCGGATCATCGAGGCGCCGCGGAACGACGGTTTCCGCGTGCCCGCGCCGCTCGAAGCGGAGGTTCGGGATTTGTACGGATGGAACTGCCAGTTGCTCGAGCTCGCCCTGCGTTCCGGCGGCGCCCGCGCGGCGGCGGCGCCGGGCGGAGCAGAGGAGTTCAGCGGCGGCGACGCGGCCGACCTGTTCCGACGGATTTCAAGAATGGCCGCGAACGGCGAGCATCAGGCGGCGATCGAGAATCTCAACGATCGCCTCGCGCCGCTTCGAACGGCTGAGGGTCGGCTCTTCGACGACATCGAGGAGGAGCTTTCGGGAATGGCGGGCACGCTTGCGGCGCGGGACCTAGCCGGTCTTCGCCGCAAGGTGGTCGCTTATCACCGGCGTCGTCAGCGCTCGGTGCCGGAGCTCCTCGCTCTGGCTCGCCGGTTGCGGGAGCCGCGCTGAAACAACCGCCAAATAGCCCGCATATTCATTTCGTATAAGATCGGGCGAGACCTAGCCTTGCGGCGCCGCGACATACCGCGGCTTGAGGAGCAAGACGATGACATCCAATGACGATGATGATGCGACCGGCCTGGTGGAACTGGGCACGATCAGCGGCGACACCAAGGGGCCGTTCGGGCTCCAATGGGAGAGGGTTGGAATGAGCCTGAACCCCGGTCTCACCGACGAATGAACGGGACGGTGGCGGGCCGTCGGGGCGACCGGCAGCTCGCCGCCTCCAGCCGCGACACATGCGCAGGCAGCACCAAACAACCTCGATATAATCCGAGTATAAAATTCCTATCAGCCAAGGATCGGCACAAACTGCTTTCGCTGCAGCAGGCTGCAGACGAAGGAGAAGTGCCATGCAGAAGAACGACGAACGCAAGCTGGAGCTGATCGAGCTCGGATCCGTCAGCGCGGACACGCAAGGGTCCGGCGGCCCCGCTATCGAGGGCTTCACTTACCAGCCCAAGGTTGGGATCAGCGCCGACTGATCCCGTGCGGGCGCGCGGTGACAGCCGCGCGCCCGTCATGGCAACCAAGATGGTCCACCTTCAGATACCCGAGCATGTCCGCTTCTGCGAAATCGGCGAGCCGCCGGCGCAGCGGATTTTCCTCGACCTCAGGGCCGATCGATATTTCAGCCTGCCGCCTGCCGCCGATGCCGCATTTTCCGCGGTGCAGAAAGGATACGTCGGAGACCTTTCTCCGGAGGCAGGCGTGCTGGTCGAGGCGGGGCTGCTGGTCGCAACTGCGGCGGGACGGCCGATCATTCCAACGCGCCATCCCGAACCCAGGATCAGCCTCATCGAGCAGACCCCGCTCACCCGCGGCGCAAACCTGCGGCATGTGGCCGAGGTCCTTTGGCTCGTCCTTCGCGCCAGAAGGGCCGTGCAGACCAGGCAGCTGCAGTCTCTGCTTTCGCGTAAGCCGGATCGATCGGCGCCGACCGATTCTCCGCCCACCGAGAGCAGGGACTTGGCGGTACTAGGATTCATGCGCGCGAGGCGCATGGCCCCGGTTGCCCCAAATTGTCTGTACGATTCACTCGCGCTGCGCCATTTCCTCCTGCGCCGCTCGGTGTCCGTCGACCTCGTGATCGGCACGAAGCTTCATCCTTTCGCGGCGCATTGCTGGCTCCAGGACGGCACGCTGGTTCTCAACGACACCCTCTCCGCCGCACGCGGATTCACGCCCATCCTGGTCGCATGACCGCAGCCTGCTATCTTGCCCTGGCGGGTGAAGCGCACGTACTCGGCGAGCGGCTCAGCACTCTCGTCCCGCCGCGTGGAACTCAATGGCGCCTTAATCTCATCTTCGAGTCCAGCAACCTCGTCATATTCGCCTCCCCTGAAACCCCCCACTGTCCGCTCCAGGAACAGCGAGGCATGGTGATCGGCAGGCTGTTCCGCGGTGGCGGAGGCCGCTGCGATCCCGTCGACACGCTCAGCCTGTCCGAGAGCCGCCACGCCGGCTGGAGCCGGGGCCAGTCGCTGCTTGAAACCTTGTGGGGTGGTTACGCAGCCTTCCTGCGCGACGACGACGGGATCGCCGTGCTGCGCGACCCGTCGGGCGGCATGCCGGTGCATCACTGTGAAGACGGGCGCATCCAGCTATATTTCTCCGATTTCGGGCTTCTCGAGGATCTGGATCTCGGACCGCCGACGCTCGACGACGAATTCCTGCGGCAATGGCTTACCTATCCATTCCTTCGGACCGCGCGGACGGGAGTCGCGGGGCAATGCGAGCTTCTGCCCGGGATGTGCCGGCGCTCTGGCGAAGCCGGCGCTGCAGTGGAAATGGCATGGACCCCGTGGCGGGCTGCTGCCGACGAGAGCCGCATCGAGGAGTTCGACGAGGCGGCCCGCCGCCTTCGCGAAGTCGCCATGGCGACGGTGCCGAGGCAGCTCGCCGGCGTCGACGCGCCCGTTCTTGAGCTCTCCGGCGGCCTCGATTCCTCGATCGTGGCGGCATGCCTGACGCAAGGCGGAATAGACTTTCGGGCCGTCAATTTCGTCACGGCCGCTCCGGACGGCGACGAGCGGAATTATGCGCGGCTGGTCGCGGAGCATCTCGGCATCGAACTCGCCGAGCTGCGCGAGGACGAGCTCCCGCTCGATCTCTCACCGCCCCCGGCCCGCACACTCCGCCCGCCGCTCAATCCGGTGCTCCAGCCACTTAATCGCGCCTTGTCCACCCATGCCCGTCAGGCAGGCACCGCCGACTTCGTCACCGGCGCTGGCGGCGACAACCTGTTTGGCTACATTACTACGGCGGCGCCCATCCTGGACGCCGCGCGGGACGGAGGGTGGCGGGGTGCCTGGGAGACGCTGCAGGATGTCGCGACGCTCGGCGACTGCACCATCTGGAAAGCAGCGCATTATGCGCTGCGCAAGCATCTTCGCCGAAGCAGCCGTCCGCTCTGGAAGCGCGACGAGAGGTTCCTCGCCCCGGCGGGGCTCGCCGCAGAGCCCGATCCGCATCCTTGGCTCGACGCGCCCGAGGGCAGTCATGCCGGCAAGATCGAGCATGTGCAGTCACTCGTGCTCGTTCACCACTTCGTCGATGCCCGTTACCATTCGGGCGAGGCACTTCATCATCCGCTGCTGAACCAGCCGCTGATCGAGCTTTGCCTGGCCGTCCCGACCTGGCTTTGGCTGCGCGGCGGCCTCAATCGCGCAGTTGCTCGGGCGGCCTTCGCCGATCTGCTTCCTGTCGATATCATCCAGCGGCGAACCAAGGGTCGCCTGGAAAGCATGTGCTCCCGCGCTTTTGCGACGAACCGCGAGCGCATCGCCGATCTGCTGCTCTTCGGGTATTTGGCGCAGCGAGGGTTGATCGACCGAGCAGAAGTCGAGGCCTATCTCCACGCCGCGGGCCCGCCGCCCGACGATGCCTATTTCCGGATGTTCGACCTCGTATCGCTCGAGCTCTGGCTACGCTCATGGCGCAGCTGACCGGCGGCCCTGAATCGCGCCTCAAGGTCCCGCCAGCGACGATATTGCCTGGCCTTGGCAGGATCGGGATCGACATAGCCCTGCAACCAAAACCTGAACCAGTCGAGATTGCGGCTGTAGACCGCCAACCGGTGGCGAGGCTGCACCTTGATGTGCGGTTCATCGGGAAAGACATAGAGTTCGGTCGGCGTCGTCGAGTTGGTGAGACGGGCGTAGAGCTCGATGGCATAGCGGGACTCCTGCTCCGGCAATTGGAGCAGGAGTGGCGCGCGGATCCGATCGACATTGAGCGCGGGCGACAGCAGCCGCCATCGTTCCGGTGTCTCTTCGGGTGAGCCGAGGCCCCACACTTCGCGCAGCAGGCGGTCATGACCACGGCCCCGGACCGCGTTGAACCAGTAATTGGATGGCTCGAACTGAGGTGAGGCGATCGACGCCGCCGAGATGAGATCGGAGTGCATCACGGCCCACATCGTCACCTCGCTGCCAAAGCTGAGGCCACCCATTCCGACACGTCGCCGATCGATCAGGCCGCGTGTCTCGAGCAGATCGACTAGTGTCTCGATCCCCCCGAGCGCCGCGCGATAGGTGTCCAGCGCGTGCTGGGGTCCGCTGATGCGCGTGGCGTTGACGCAAACCGAGGCAATGCCGCTCATGGCGAGCAACGCGAACGGCCACTCGTCGCCCAGTCCGCCACGGATGAAGCCCTCGCAGCGATAATAGTTGATGAATAATGGGAGCGGCCGGCCAGGCATGGCTTTCGGGAGGAAAAGCATGCCGGTGAACTCGCGCCCATCCGCGCTTCGCCAGTTGAGCCGCTCGGTCCAGGGCCACCGACGACCCCGCATTGGCAGGTTGGGATCGAACAGGGGCCGGCTCGCTCCCGTCTCCAGGTTCACCTCCTCGAGGCGGGGCGGCGAATGCGCCTCAGCCAGCACGCAGATTGCCGCGGCAGGGCTGAATGCGCAGGGCGCGTATTCTTGGCGCCCGCCGCTGAGCATTCCGTTCATCCGGGCGATCGTCCGGACCCGGCGGGTCGGCAAATCCCAGAGATGGAGCGTGTAGGCGAAGCCCCGGTCGGACGTCGCGAAGACAATCTGATCGCGGCCGGGACGCCAGGCAAGCCACGCCGTTCTGTCAATTTGGCACTCAGGCGCTGCGCAGGTGATGCGGGCGCCGCCCGCTCCGGCCCGGACAACAGTGAGGGACCCTTCGCTTCCGTCCCACAGCGCGCTTGCGACGTCCCCATTGCCCGAGGTCCCTGTCGCAACTGGCGCCGCGCCAGCAGCGGCGGGCGGCGCGACCTGTTCGCGAGGCGCGGGGGAGGTCGCCAGGGTGTCGAAGTCGAGCCGTCGCTCCACCGGCGGCCGCGACCAGAGCACCCCGCCCCGACTGAACCAGTTGCCGGTCAGACGCTGGGATGCTCTCCGGCCATGAATGAGCGCGCCCCTGAACAGGTTCTGCCCAAGCTCGACATGTTGATCGACGAGGATGCCGGAATCATATTCCGCAAGTTCGGCTCGCTCGATCTCGGCCCGGGGTGGATCGGTACGGTAGATGAGGCTCCGCCCATCCGGTGCGCGCTCGATGGAGATGACGTCGCCCGCGTCCGCGGTTACCGCCTGGGAGCCGCTGCCATCGGCTGCCGAACGCCAGACCTGCACGGCGCCCGAACGCAGAGCCCGATAGTAGAACCACCGGCTGTCGGGCGACCAGACGGGCGGTTCGGAGGCGAGAAGTCCGGGGTCGTTGAGGATCGGCTCGCCGGCCGCGGCTATGATCCGGCGGCGGCCGCTGTCGGTATCGAACAGGTGCCAGGCGAGATCGTAGCTGTTGCGCCCAATAGACGGCCGATCCGTCCTGAAGGCGACCAGGCGACCATCCGGCGATGGCGACAGCGCCGAGAGATCCACGACCTCCACAAGCTGCCGCAGCTGAAGCGGCGGCGACTCGGCCGGAGCGGGCTGAGCCGTGAGGCCGGCGAGCGCGACCGCTAGCCAGCGCTGCGCGGGACGGCCGAAGGCGCGAAGCCTGGGCATGCTGGGCGACCCCCTGCTGATGGCGCACACTTCACCACCTCCTGCGCAGCTGTAGCGACACGAACCGGCCTCGCCCGCTGGCATTCACCGGATCGTAGCCCAGACCCGTGGCCGAGCCGGGATCCGGGAGCAGTCGTGGCGGGTCGACGTCGAAGAGATTGTCGATCGCCAGTGCGATCCGGGTGCCACGAAGCCAGGCCGGCGCGGATGGCGAGGCCGCTTCATAGGCAAGGCCGATGTCCATCGTCGTCCAGGACGAGATCGGTATCGAGCGATCGCCCCGATCGTCGAGATAGCTGTCGGCATAGTTGAGGAAGAGGTTCGCCGACCACCCCCCGCGATTCCAGCCAAGCTGGGTCCGGGCCCGGATGTTGAGCGGGCGGTAGGGCGAATCAAGCGCTTGGATAGGGTCGCTGGAGGGCCGGAGGCGGTCGGTGAACTTGAACACGTAGTTGAGATTGGCGTTGAGGACGAAGCGGCTTCTCCCGGCCGAAAAGCGATAGCCGAAGTTGAAGTCGAGCCCGTCCGTGGTCGTCACGGCGGTGTTGTTGATCCGCCCGTCGACGATCACCGAGACGTCGGCCGGAGTCGCATTGCCGTTGGTGAAGTTCGGCCCCGAGATGTCGAGCGAGACCTGGGCGCCCGCAATGAATTGGCGGATGATCTCGTCGTCCGGGTCGCGAGTGACAATCGACTCGAACGCCGGGTCGCCCACCACGGTTATGATCGGCGACGGCAGCGCGATCCTGTTGGAGAAGCGGATCGAGTAATAGTTGAGGCTGACCGAGAGCCCTGGGTCGCTCGGCGGCACGAACTCGGCACCCACCGTCCAGCTGCGGGAGCGTTCCGGGCTGACCTCCGGGTTGCTACCGCCAAGCGCGAGAGCAACTCCGGTTGCCTGCGCCGGATCGATGAACACGAGGGCGCTGGGCAGATAGATGGCGCTGTAGGCGCCAGCCGTCTCCACGAGCAACGGCGCCCGAAACGAGGTGTCGTACGACGTCCGCAAGGACAGCCCCCGCGCGGGCGACCAGAGCAGGCCGAGCTTTGGATTGAAGGTCGAGCCGAAGTCATCATAGCGCTCCCACCGGCCCGCAGCCGTGAGGATGAGCCGTTCCAGCCCCGGGCGCCGGTTGAGCGCGGAGAAGATCGGAACCTGGGTCTCGGCAAAGGCTGCCACCACCTTGCGCGATTGATCGATAGCGAGGCTGATGGCTGGCGCTTCGAATTCCTCGTCATATGTTTCGTGCCGCCCTTCGACGCCCACCGCCAGCCGGACCGGACCGCCCGGCAGCTGGAACAGGCTTCCGTCAACCGTCAGGCCGAGATCCGAGATCGCATTGCGCGTCGCCCGACTGTTGACGAGCCCGACGCCGGTTTCGAACTGCTCCTCATCCGTTCGGGTTTTCGAAAAGCCGCCGGTGAGACGTGCGACCCAACCGGCGCCCAGCGAATGGCGTAACGTGCCGCCGATGCTGAGCGTGTTCGCCTCCGCGACCATGTCCACCGGGAAGGCAGAGCCCGCGAAGAAATAGGTCCGAGCCGTATCCCGCGCCGCGAAGGAGCCGGTGAGCTCGGCGCGCAGGCTGTCCGACAGATCCTGCCTCAGCGCGCCGAACAGGCTGTGGCGCCGCTCGCGCGGGAGCAGCGCGGTGTCGGGAGAGAAAAGCGTATAGTCCCGGTCCCGCGCCCGGATCTCGTCCTCGGCGCGATACTCGTAGCTGAGCATCGCCCCGCCGGACGTCCAGTTTGTCCCCGCCGTCGCGCCGGCCTGAAGCACGTCGCCGTCGGCCTTTGTCGCAGAACCATATTGGACGAGCGTCTCGAGCCCTTCGAAATCGTCTCTCAGGATGAAGTTGACGACGCCGCCAACCGCGTCCGACCCATAGATGGCGGACGCGCCGTCGGTGAGGATCTCGACCCTCTCGACGGCGGTGAGCGGGATCAGCGACACGTCGACAAAGGACCCGGAGCCGCTTGGAGCGAGGCGCCTCCCGTTGACCAGCACCAGCGTGGCGCGTTGGCCCAGACCCCTGAGGTTCAGCCCCGCTCCGTGCTCGGTCGGATCGGCGCCGGCACCGCTGGCAAGAAAGTTCTCGCGGTTGACGCCGCCCTGCGCATTCTGAGGCACCCTCGCCATTAATTGTTCGACAGACGTGCTGCCGCTGGCCTCGATGTCCTCGCGTCGGAGCACGAGGACCGGCGCCGTGGGCTGGGCACCCCGCAGATTTGTGCCCGTTACGACGATCTCCTCGCCCTCGTCGGCTGCGGGCGCGCCGGTCACCTCGCCGTCAGCATCGCGGGCTGATGCTGGCCGGAAGATGACCAGGGTTTCGCCGACGCGCCGGAGGTCCAGTCCGCTCCCGGTGAGCAGGATGCGGACCGCTCCTTCCGCGGTGAACTGTCCGGAAATGGCCGGAGCCTGCCGGCCGCGCACCAACTCGGACGGCGCGATGATATTGCGCCCGGACTGCAGCGACAGGTCGCGGAGCGAGGCGGATAGATCCTGCGCCGGAAGCGAAACCTGGACCTCGTCCTGGCGCTGCGCGTGCGCGGGCGCGACGCAGACAAGAGCGGCGACGGAATTGGCCCAAAGCAGCGAGCCGAACAGAGTGCGGTGCATCCTTCCCCCTTGCCGGCGCTTGGTTGGAGCGCGCCGTGCTGGGGCTTTGACGACGAGGAGGCGATGTCCCCTCCCCCCTTCCGCGGATTTTTCCTAACGGGGGGAGGAAGGGTGCAAACCGCGCCGGAGCAACAGGCTTGCCTCGGGACCGCGCTCCACCTCGAGATCGAATGCGGCCGCGATGCTTTGGGCAAAGGCGAGCGTATCGCCGGCGTGGAATGCACCCGTGACGCGAAGGTCGGCCAGTGCGCGATCGAGGCGCACCTGCGGTCGTCCGTGGCGGTTCACTCGTTCCACCGCCTCCTCGAGCGGCGTGTTGTCGAACTGCAGCATCATCGGGTGCGCTGCCGGCGTCTCCATTTCCGCCCGCAGAGGCGCGACATGAGGTCGGGCGCGCGGCTCGTCTGCCGTCCGAACCACGAGCTGCTGTCCCCGCTCAAGCCGGGTCACTCGTCTCGCCCCGCGCCTGTCAGGTAGGGAAGCGTAGGTAACATCCACCCGCCCGTCGATCAGTGAGACAGTCGTTTGCCCGGTGGAGATGCGGACCACGAACCGCGTCCCGCGTGCAATCACCTGTGTTGCTTCGGCGACGACGATGAAAGGTCGCGCCTCATGAGCGACCGAGAAGCGGCCCTCGCCCCGAACGAGGCGAAGCCGGCGCTCGCGACGCCCGAGCGCCACTTCCAGGTGGGTGCCGGGCGAAAGCAGTATCTCCGAGCCGTCGAGGAGCAGTATTCGCCGGCTCGCGTCGTCGGTTGCCGAATACGCAGCCATCTGCAGATGACCCTCGGGGGGCGGAGAGGCCGGCCGCGCTGCCAGAAGCACGAAGGCAAGGAGAGCGGCGCAAGCCGCCGCTCCGGCCACAGCGTAGCCATAGGACCGTGGGCGCACCGAGCCACGCGGTGCGGACAAGGGAGCGCTTCGCGCCTGCGGTCGCCGAGCGCCGCTCGCCACGTCGAACAGCAGCGTGAGTCGCTCATAGGCGGCGGCGTGCGCGGGGCTTGCATGGTACCACCGCTCGAACTCTGCCCTGTCGGTCTCATCGATCGGTCCGTTAAGACGCGCGATCCAGTCGGACGCCTCGCGCCGAAGGCGTTCGCGGCGGCTGACGAAGGGCCAGACCATCTCCTCAGTCCCGGTCCAGCAGTCGATCGATCTGGGCGATCGCCTTGCTCATCTGCTTCTCGACGCCCTTGATGGAAAGACCGGTCCGCTCGGCGATCTCGGCGTAGCTGAAGCCATCGATCCGGTGCGCCATGAATATCTCCCGCGTTCTGGGACGCAGCTTTAGCATGGCTGCTTCGACCCGCGTGAGCATATCTCGGGATTCCAGAAGCCGTTGCTGGTCGATCCCGGCCAGGATGTTCTCGTCGGCCGCGACATGGCTAGCGGTCATATGGCGGGACGCCTGCTTGGCCCGATCCCGGAGCAGGTTCGTCGCAATTCGGCTCAGATAAGCCTGCGGCCGTTCGAGGCGCAGCGAGTGGGCGGTGCCGAGGCGCGTCAGGCGGCAGAAAATCTCGTGGACCAGATCTCCCGCGTCCTCGCGACTGGAGGTCCTGCGAGCGAGACTATTCAGGAGTCGCGGCGACTCCTCACGATACAGCCTATCCAGGCACAGCGGCGGTGCGTCCCGGACCTCCGCGCCCCGGGGACGGCAGGTGGGCATCTCCTGCTCCTCCTCGCTCGCGGCGAGGGCGCCTGGGCGGCTTCGCATCGTTCAGCCGTATCGCGCGGGATTTGGCTGCGGTGTCGGGGGCCGCTCGGTGCCTGCGATATTCATTCCGGGCCTCTCCATCCTACGAGGCTCGCCGGCCAAGCCGGGTGTTGAGAACATGCTTGGGCATGCGCCGCCGCCTTTAACCGCAAGCGGTCTGGACATTCGCAACGGCCACCCGGCGGTGAGCCGGCATCCACAAGCGAGGTTCTCACGCCTCGGCATCGCAGATGCGATGCTCCTTCAGGATAGAGTCGGCTCGGGAGAGCGCAAGGGCGCCGGATGTTTCAGGAGCTTCCGAAGGACCTTGTGGAACTCGCGGCGGCTAAGCCGATCTGATCCCTTGCTGGCCCTGGATAGCGTCTGGATCCCGCAGCCCGGACCGGCATGTGCACCCGGAACGAGCATAAACCGCCGGGCCACTCGATACCCATCTGCGCGCGGGGTGGTCAGCTGGACGCTATCTGCAGTCGGACGAACTAGCGGCGCCGATCGCAGTAAGGCGAACCGCGGGATCGTGGCCATGCCCGCGAGTAAGCCATAGCGCATAGCGCTGAGATGAGAGCGCATTCGAAGCACGGCGTCCTGGTCTCAACGACTGGCGCAGTGTCGACTTTCTTGCACGTGCACGGAGCTGTGCGATTTCTAGATCCGCTACGGAGCGGGCTGCGCCTGCGCCGGGTGCGGATCCGCTCCGCTGCGGTCTCTTTGAAAGAAGACGTTTGCCCGGTCGGAAAGCCAGAAAGCGACACGGTCGGAGAACATGCCCGCGAGCACGCCCACCGCGCAGTAGGTCATATAATTGGCTCCGGCTTCGTCGAATGCATCCGCGGCTCCCAGGACCGCGCTGCCGCCCAAGAGGATTATATACACACAAACGGCGATCAGGCCGCCGAGAAGAGTTCTAGTAGCCGGTGTGCCGGAATGAGAGATGTTGATCTGGTTATTCGGATAAACGATGAGCACGAGGGTGACAAGAAGCGCCCCGAATGCACCCGATGTGAACGCCAGCAAGATTTGGAACATCGGCGGCGGGAAAGCAATGAGCACGCCGCCGCCGAGCAGCCAAGTCCCAAGCACCTCCGTTTCACTGAAGCTGCGACGCGCCTTGAGCTCGTCCTCGCTTTGGGCCCGAGCTTGCTTGAGAGCGTTCTGGACCGACGCGAGCTCGCCGTCTGTTCTTGCGCCCGCCCCGCTTAGCTCGCTCAAAAGCCTGTAGCGAGGAGGTAGCGCCCCTTCTCCCTTGGTCAGCGTTTCGAATTGAGAGCTGACGGCTGGCGGCATTCTACCTTCGGAAAAACATTGTTGAACCTCGTTCCAGACCGCGAGCTGCCGTGCGTAATTCGCGAGTTCAGGTTCAGGAGGCAGCTTCAGATCGCACAGTCCGCCGCGCTCAAGGCGCCGGGCGATCGGGACGAAGCTTTCCCAGGAAGCACTAAACTCGTCCTCAGCTGTTCGGAGCTTATACCGCTGATCCGCTTGACGACCCAGCAGTTCGCGCTCTTGCTCGATGAGGCCGGGCAAGGCGCGCCGGCGTTCATCGACATCCTTGAGCATTCCTAAGGCTGAGCTGTAGCCGTCGGTGAGTTGCGCCTTCTCGAGCCTCGCCAGCACACCCTGCTGCGCAACCGCCGTCATCAACATGACAATGAACAGGAACGAGATCCCGAGGGCACCAATGACGCGCAGAGCCGATATACCGTACGACATTAGAACAGCTCCTTCTCTCACTCCATTCAGCCGACCGTCAGCTCTCGACCTCGTATGAGTCTGGCAAATTGACCGGCTTGTAGGTCGTCAGATCTACCAGCCGCTGTGAGACGGACTTGTGCAGGTGCGCGCCCTCGGGAATATATCGAGGCTCCGCGCGCGGCAGATACCAGCCGGTTCGATCCGTCTTTGCAGGCCAGCGACGCCATTTCAGTCGCTTGGGCAGCCACTCCAACGGTCGCCAGCCGAGCGTCAGCGAGTCATGGGCGGACGCCTGATGATCGGGTGAGACATATTCGTGTGGTTTGCCCGAAGAGGAGCTGCCAAGGACCAGCCGTTCCACGATGCTGCGGTCGATCAGCAAACCGGCGTGCTCGGCCTCCCCAATCATCCACTGCAACGGGAACTTCGCTAGCTGGCTCTCCGCTTCTGAATATCCGCCTCCGACATCGGCGTGAACGCCAGCGAACCAGACTTGCTTGGCGTCCCGCGGCTGCAATCCGGCTTCCGGCCATGCATCGGGCGCAAGCTTTTGGTCCAGGCGCCAGTTGTACAGCCGGAACATGCGCCTCCGCTCGTCGATGGCGCACGCTTGGCGGAAGGTACGGACGCTCGGGTTCTGCTTCGTGTAAGGTAGATGCTGCTGCTTTGGCACCCAGGGAAATCTGGCCCGCGGCACGAGCACAGACGCTACCGTATCCCAAACTCCCATGAAGTGGATCGGAACGCGGCGACCATCAACTGTTCGTTGGAATCGCCAGGCGACCTCCAGGTCGTTTTCGGAATCGGCCTGCAAATAAGCGTTAAGGGCATAGTCGCAGAGATTTAGCTGTTCCGGTCGCAACAGGCCGATCATGTGGATGAACCCGGCCAGTGCCCGCACCGTGTAAGCACCTCGGCTGAAACCAAGCAGGAAGATGCGGTCGCCAGGCCGGTGTGCGCGCGCAAGGAAGGTGTAGGCTTCGAGAATGTTCGCGTTTAGGCCGGCACCCGTTGCGAGACCCCAGACGCCCCGAATTTTACGAAGTTGTTGACCCCAGCCGCTGCGAAGGCCGAGCGTACCCACTCCCGGATGGTAGAAGACGACCTGCTGCTCGCTCTTTACCGCCACGCGGTAGAACTTGAGGACGTTGGACAGGTCGGTTTCGACTTCGTTTCCGGTGCCATCACAGCACACGACGAGGTTACGTGGTTGATCAGGGACAGCGGTCTGGAACGCCATCAGTCGCTCACCCTGTGATAGCTCAGCTGCATCTGGCCAGAAGAAGAGATTACCGCGCGAATGTTGTCGCAACCACCGGCCTCTCCATCCGCGTCGGTTCCGATCTTCGCCCTGTCGACCTTGCAGGCCGCATCATTGTAATCGGTCTGCCACAGGGCACCTCGGCGCCGATACTCCTGAACGACAGCCGCGTCGGGGAGCGATGTGCCACTGTACCTATACGGACCTGACGAAATGACGAATGCGCGCGCCCCGACTGCGTCCAGAAAATCGCTGCGCGAAGAGGTCGTGCTGCCATGGTGGCCGGAAACCAGCAGGTCTGCGGCTAGAGCAGCCCTGCAGCAGGCGAGCAGCTTTCCCTCGACCGAGTCCGCCGTGGGCGTCCCAGGCCAAAGGTCGCGCCGGCCGCCCTCGGCGTCGCCCGTGAGGAGAATCCGTCGAGTGCCAAGATCGAGCCGCACGACCAGGCTGTTCTCATTAGGATCATGGTGCGGCTCGGTGTCCACATAGAGGAAGTCCATGCGCGCGCCCTGCCCCAGATTAACGGGTCCACGCTGCAGCTGACTTTCCAGCTGCAGCGTTACGGCATTGGCGCCGCTCCTGCACCGCTCGAACCGGAAGGTGTGGGTGCCCCCTGATCCCCAGCCGCTGTGGTATTGAGCGCCAGTCTCAGCCGCGACCTTTTGAAGGAAATTTCGATAGCCGCAGCGATCGAACAGGCGGCCCGAGTCCCAGACGTGCCGAATTTCATACGAATCGAAAATATCCGGCAGCAGATGGAGATGGTCTTTGTGGGCATGGCTTAGCACCACATGATCAATCGAACGAAGATCTGGACGGACCTTGCGCAGGTAAGCGAGCACTCGATTGGGCGAGCCCGTGTCGGTGTCGTCGTTGCTTCCGGCATCGTACAAGAGCGTAAAATCCGGACCTTCCACAAAGATGGCGAGCCCGGTCCCAACATCGATGACGTGCATGGTATAGGCCGCGTCGAGAACCAGCTCGAGAATGTCAGTCCAGGCTTTGCTGACATAGCCAATCCGGCCGTCGGGCAGCCGCACCTGATGCCAGCCCGGCGCATCACCGACGAGTTCGGCGCTCTCGCCAGGCTCGAGCTGCCCCAGCCGGTCCGCCTCACTGCTCGGAGCCGAGCGAACGATCACGCGAGTCTCCACGCGCTCGCTGGGCTGGACCTGCGGAGCAGCGACTGCAGTGCTGCTGCCAATGGCGACCAGCAACAGCAGGCTACGGAAGAGCCCCATAAGCAAGGTGCTGATCGACATAAGGGACGTTCCACTCTCTTCAAACCATGCGGCGACATCTCACGCCTGGTTTCGGGTCCATGCCTATGCTGGGCATCTATGTTCGGAAATTGCGGAGCACCTCCGCCTCCTAGCTTCGGTGCATTGCACCCACGCCGTCCTGGGGACAGGAAGGTCATCTTGGAACCGGACCCGGAGGGCTCGCGCAGAGCTTGCGCTGAACTTCGGCAGGATCTGCTCTGAAGCGCCCCTGTTCCTCTCGCCAGAAATTCGCTGCTGACGGAGAGTTGACGTAATCCCACTGCTCCTGCTGGCGACGTTCATTGTCCAGCCGCTTGCGGATCACGAACCTGATCGTGCCGGCGGCGTCCAGAATGATGGTTGCGCCTCCGTAGAAGGGAAACGTCTTCTCGCCGCGAGTGACTCTCATGCGCTGCGTGACCTCGGCGATAAGATCGAGGGTCAACTGCCGGCTTGGCCCGACACGTCGCGCGATTCTGATGGACTCAATCACCGGAATGCTGGTCGTGTTCGGATCGAAGTCTCGCGAGAGCGGGCTGATCAGGCCGAACTCACCTGCGAACCGAGGATCGCTCACCATCATGCCGACTGCGGCGGCCAAGCGTCTGATCTCGCGCTGGTCAGCCGGTTCGCTGAGATCGTCGGTCAGCCGCAGAGAGGCGAGCCTGAGCTCCGGATCCGTCGGAAGCGAGGTCTGAGGTTCCGACCAGAGCAGCGCATCCTCGGTCATGCTAGAGGCACCGCGAGGGAAGATACGTCGCTCGCCGAAGGCGCGGATGATCGTCTCACGATATGCGAGCTCATCATCCGGAATCAGATCATGGTCGGCGGTCACCAGCGCCCGCAGGAAATCGCCGAACTGGATATCGACCGGTGGACAATAGTCGATGGCTCGGATGCACATCTCGAGAAAGTGCTGCGCAAGCTTGCGCGCAACCTCGACCAGCAGCTCTTCCAAAGTGTCGGACAAATCGCCCGCCTGCAGGACGCCGGACCCGCCGGTCGCCAGCTTTATGAACTGACGCGCGCGACGCTGATAGATCGTCTCAAAGGCTGAAAAGACCGCATGCGAGAGCGCCTGGCCACGGTCGTGCGGCTCGAGCACGTCCGGATCGAAGGTCTTCCGGGCTTTTCCTGCCCCAAGCTCCGCAAAGGTCCTCAAGGCATCGCCTTCCGCCCCGATGCCGCGACCGAATTCCTGCGCAAGACTGACCAGGCCGGTTGCTTCGCTGAGCCGGCCCTGTGTCTGGCCCAGGGCTGCCCGAACAACGTCAGGATAAGCAAAGTGCTGGAAAAAGGCGATCAGGTCCGCAAAGGCTTCGTGAAAGGCCAGCACGTCGGGATGGGTCGGCTCGAAGAAGTGAGCGCGCAGGCCATCGAGCAACGCGTGACTGACCTCGTGCACGATGATGTCGTGGGACAGCCCAGTATAGACTTTGCCCACGCCCTCCTGAGCCACCGGAGTGGAGCGCTCGGCGGTGAAATAGCCGAACACGATTTCGTTTCGGCTCCGGTCATACCAGGCGTTCTTCTGCAGGGCTCCGAACGGCCGCAGCTTCAGCCGGTTGCTGCCGTCTACAATCGCGCCGGACGCCCAATTGACGTCTCGTCCCAGCGCCATTCTGAAATTGGCGTAGGTCAGCATCGCGACCGAGTAGACCATCTGCTGGTGAAACTGCGGCTGCGACACCGAAGGCGGATATCCGTTCATCAGGAGGACCATCGGCTCGTCGAGATCGGCCTTGGGATAGGCGATCCCCTCCGCGTCGATATTGTCGACTTCGAATATAGCCCCACGAGGCCCCGGCTGCAGAGGCTCGTACGGAAGCTTGATTTCAGCAATGGCCCCCCCGAGCCTGGAAAGGCTCGGATCCAGCGCGTAGATCGATAATGGCCGGTACAGCGGGTCGTTGGCCTCCCGCTGATAAGAGCGCGACGTGCTGCCGCGCGTCAGTCTCTGGCCGAGATCATATCGGACACCCTCGCCGGGCGAAGGCGATCCCGCTGCAATGACGCCCGGATCGGGCGGAGTGCGGCTCTGCGCCGCGCTCTGGACCGACTCCTGCGGCGCTGGTCCTGTGCCTTCGGTCACCCGCCGCTCCCTAGAACAGATCGAGCGGTTGATCGAAAGCGTCGGGTTCGCAGTAGAGATTCGGTGTCTGTCGGCGCCCGGATCCGAACTCGGCAATCAGCCGGTCGTGGAAAGCCCGGTGGGTGAGCCCTTTGCCCTGCGGAAGCAGCCTGGTTGCGATCGACGTGAAATGGCCGGCGCCGTTGAACTCCCAGGCGACCTCGGAATCCTGGCACGCACTGAACTGAACGCCGATCAGTCCCGTCTCCCCGGTGAGCGTTCGTGCTCCGCTCCCGCGGCTCTCCTGCTTCAGCCGATGATAGGCTTCCATCATCTCGGCCGTGGGGCGGACAAACCGCGCCTTTGCATTGACCGGGTTGTCGCCCAGCGGGGGCGCGCCGAGTGCGCGCGTGATCGTACCTGAGTGGCAGCAGTCGATGAACGCGGTCAGCTTCGCACCCGCAGGAAGGAGCTTGAGCGCCTCGAAGATGTCGTCGTCCAGGACGAGGCCACTCCGGCCGCCAGTGGCGCCGCAATCGACTGCGCACAAGGCGGAGTCCTTTCGGTCGGTTTCGTCGCCACCCACGTCGTCGAACTGCGTTCCGTGACCGGCAAACTGGAGGACGAGCCTGTCACCGGACTTGGCCGAACTCACGAAGTCGCGCAGCCGCTCGAGAAGGGCGTCCGCAGTCGCCTCATCTTCCTTCATCGTCGCCACTTCGAAGCCGAGCCTGGTCAGAGTGCGGCTCCAGCTTCCCATATCGTTCACGCAGCCGGCGAGCGGCGAGATGTGGCGGTAACTGTCGATCCCGATGCACAGCGCTTTGCGACGGCCTTCAGGCCGTACGTTGCTGGCGGGAGCAGCAGCCTGCGCTGGCTTAGTGATCGGGCCGGTTGCTGAAGCTTCGATCGTCTCGGCCCCAAGATAGGGTCGCAGGTGCTCAGGCCATTGGACCTCCTCGTCCCACACCGAGGCTGCGAGAGAACGCGACGCCTGATACGGGCTGATCGGCTCTCCGTTTACTTTGCCGAGAATGCGGCGACACATGCTCTCAAGTGTAGCTGCGTCATTGTCGAAGCCGCCGTGAGAGGTCGAATTGCTTGCCGACCCGGACGCAGCGTCACTGCTTGGAGACCAGATGATCGTCGCTTTGCCCGAGCCGCTCCCGCTAAGTCCGAACAGCTTGCGTAAGTCGGGGTCGCGCCGGAGCGACATTTCCAGCCCGAGTATGTCCGTCTCCCGCCTGGCTTCCAGCACGTGGTAGATCAGATACAAAAGCGACTTGCCGTAAAGAGGCGTCACAGTGTCGGCGAGTTCCCTCGCCTTGATCATCGTATAGAGCGTCAGATCCTCGACCTTGCTTCCGAGGGCTGGCGCGAAACCTTCCTTGAAACGGGCGGTGTTGATCGCCGGCGCGAGGAAGTGCGCGCTCCGGATCTTGGGAGCATCCGGCAGGACAGAGGCCATCCAGGTCATGAAGATGCTTCCGGCGCTGTGTCCGGCCATGTGGATCTGGAGGTCGTCCCCGTGCTTCTCAGCCAGCGCCGGCAGCTTGGCCGCAACATAGGCGCTGCCCCCTTTCGGCTGGCTCGCGCGCTCGGCGCTGCGCTTCATTCCCGACCAGATCTTGTCCGCGCCGAGCGTCCTGACCGCGTCTTCGACGCGATCGTCCATCCACTCGCGCACCGGTCCGCGCGGTGCGGCCGCGAGGCCGCGCGCACTGAAGATCAACTGCTTCAGCGTCTCCGCAAGACCGGTCTCCCATATAAAGAACAGCGGATAGACGTTGTTGGCTCGCCAGAACTTCAGCTGGTCGAAGGCACCCAACAGAGCCGAGTTTTCGCTCACCAGGCCCCCATGCGCATAGAGCAGGAGGTGCGCTTTCTCGCCGCGCTTGCGGGCGCGCTCCACGTCCTGCGCCACGCGCTCATCGAGGATCCGGTCTACGTCACTCGCATCGGTCTGGACGGTCCCGCCGGTGGAGAAGCGTCCTTGCGTCAGATTGACAATATGGTCGGCGAGAACCTCCAGGATTTCCGGGTCGATGCAGCGGGCTTGGGCATCGCGAGACTCCGCCTGACCGTTGCCAGTGCTGACGCCTTCCAAGCCAACTGCGTGCTCGGCATTTCCCATGTCGTCAGTCTGCTCCGCTGCCGGATTCATCGCAGCGATGATGGACAGGGTTCGCGGTGCTGAACCCGGGAATGCGGCGCGACTGCCTCCCCCTGGCGCGGGCAATTGAAACGCGGCGATCTCGGAGATCCAGTCGGCCTTGTCCTGGGTCTCGCCGGGGCAGCTCTTCTTCGACATCTCATTGTGGAAGCGCAGATGCTGGGGCGTAAGCTTGAACCTGTCCTGGACCGCCTTGATAACCGCGAGCGTGGCTTCCTTCTGCTTCGCGGTAGGCTGTTCACGCCCGATATCGAAATCGCCGATCATCTCGATCATGAACGGGCCGGCGCTGCTGTTGCCGTTGAAACCGGCTGCCGAGGCAGGCGCCCAGTTGAAGTTACGGCCGATCCAGATCGTGCCGTCCGGCGCTGTGCTGACATGCTGAGCGATGTCGCTCCAGCCATTGGTCTGGGTGTGATGACGCCACATGCCCTCGATAGTGCGGCGCCCGGAATAGTCGCGCTGGGTTGGTCGCCAGGTATGATGGAGATGGACCTCGCCGACCCTCCGCTTCCACGGGAAGTCCCTGACCAATGCTGCAAACTCGATGGGAGTAACCGATTGGAAATTGCGCATCTGCTATCCCCTATGACCGTTTCGATGAGCTCTCGTTCAGCTGTCGCGATCTGCTCAACCTGAGTTCAAGCTGGTCGTGAGTGCCGGACGGGCGTCCCAGGGACGCGTGCGACGTCGCTCACGACCGAAGTCGATCAGGCACTTCATCATCCGCGGATAGAATTGCAGCGGCTTGGCCTCGGCTTTGTCCAGCTTCTGCCAATCGCGACAGGACTGCCCCTGCCAGCGATGATCACCCCAACCGCGCGCGTAGCTGAAGTAGAAGTTGGCGCGATCGCGGCTCCAATCCGCAACACGGTCGGTCGAGAACAGGTAGATCTGATCCGTGACGAGGGTCATGCTGCGCTTGGCCACGGTAAGCGCCGACCATCTCGGCCTGGGAGACTCCTCGGCTGCGATGCTCATGTCGCCATTGACGATCATGTAGACATTCGGCCGCTCGGCTGGCGGGGTCACAGCTGCGCCGGCGCCCGGCGGTCGCACGGCCGCTGCGACCTCCTCCAGGAAAACGCCGAAGCGGACGCCCGCGTCCAGATACATTTGGTCGTCGATGAATACCGGCAGCGCGCCCACGGGTTCGGAGGATGCCGCGAGCAGTGTATCGATATAGCAGGATCGAACCGCCTCGGCATCACCGGTCCGGGCACGGCTGGCGAGCGCGGTCATGTCGACGGCTTCAGCAAACCCGGTGTCGGCGTTCAGGAGGCCGACATAGAAGCGGCGGTCCTCGTCTCCAGCGGCTGCTACGTCGCGCAGTGTTCCGGGCGTGATCAGCCGCTCGATCCGGGTGCGAAGAGGTGCAAGATCGCCGAATGAGCCCTTCCGAAGGACCCCAAGCTCCCCGCCATGACTCGCGAGCAGCGTTTTCTCCCGGCTGATCGTGTAGCCTGCCACGAGATCGTCCAGATTGCTCCGGTCTGCCGGCAAGGCCGGGAAGTCGTCCCCGGGCTGCAGAATCCGGTCGTCAGGGGGAAGCGTCCGTCCAAGCAGCGCGAAGGTGCCCTGCAGCGCGCCCGTGCTGACACCCGTCACGGTTTTGAAACGAGGCACGCCTTTCCAGGCTTGCAGGAAGCCGGCGCCATAGGAGCCCCATTTGCCGCCGCCGCTCAAGACCAGCATGTCCTCGGGCTTGGCTGCCTGCTCCCCGCGGCTGCGTCCCGGGGTCAGCCTCGATCGGAGCGTGTCGGAAAAGCTCAACGCACGGGTGCCGTCAGGGCGCTCCACGCGCAACGGGAGCGAGGGCAGGTGGCACATGGCCTGCCTTGCGGGCCGCGGATGTGAGCACCCGATCAAAAAGAGCGGGAAGAGGATCAATGCTCCAGCGATGCATCTGAGCTTCAACCCGCCCATCTCCAAACTCCTTGAGCAGCGGACATACGCGCCTCTGCCGGCGCACATCGCAGCTCACATCTAAGGGTCTCCTGACGAGAAGCCCGTGACGCAGATCACGGGCAATGAAATTTCCGCCGGCACCACACCCGCAAAGACCGACAGATAACGTCTCCGCCGATCGCGACCGGGCCAATGTTCGGCCCGCTGCACCCGATCGCGCGACTGCGCCTCCTTGATGTTGCACCCGGCCGAGCCGGATCGGACCCTGCCACTGACCCATGCCTGAGCGGCAGACTGGACTCAGCTGGTCCAGACCGGTCATCTAGCGCTTGAACCTGACGTCCGGCGCGGACTTTCCCCATGCAATTGAGGCGAGCAGAGAAGGAGGAGATCAAGGGGGCGGCCGCCCCGATCCGCTTCCGCGCCTTCGTCAGCTACAGTCATGCCGATGCTGGATTTGCAAGCAAGCTGCAGAAGCAGCTGGAGACTTATCGGATACCGGACCGACTTAGAAGCAGGGTCGCGCCTCTCAGTGGAGCAGAGGGGCGGGTTGGACCCGTGTTCCGGGATCGGGATGACTTTCCGGCGAGCGCCGATCTCAGCCAGGCAGTCAGACAGGCCATCGCTCAATCTCAAGCGCTGCTGGTTCTCTGCTCGCCGGGCGCCGCCCGCTCTTGCTGGGTTGCACGCGAAATAGAATTGTTCCGACAGCTGCATCCCGATGGCCCGATCCTAGCCGCGATCATCGCGGGAGACCCTGACGAGGCGATCCCCGCACCACTGCGTGCAAACGGGGTCGAGCCCCTTGCAGCCGATTTCCGCCCGATCGGTGACGGGTATCGTCTTGCCTTCCTGAAAATGGTTGCGGGTATATTGGGTGTCCCGCTGGATGAGCTGATCCAGCGGGACGCACAGCGGCGTCAACGGCGCGTGATGGGGATCACGGTCGCAGCGCTGGCCGCAATGTTAGTGCTGGCGACGATGACGTTGTTCGCCATCTCAGCGCGCCGGGAGGCCGAGCGCCAGCGGGCCGAAGCCGAAGGCTTGGTGGAATATATGCTGACCGACCTGCGGCAGCGCCTGAAAGCTGTCGGAAGCCTCGATGTCATGACTGATGTGAACAGACGGGCAATGACCTATTACGAGGAGCAGGGTGCTCCCGACGCGCTGCCGGATGACAGTCTGGAAAGGCGAGCCCGTGTGATCGGGGCGATGGGGGAGGATGCGGAGAATGGCGGCCACCTCGACTTGGCCCAATCGCGTTACGCCGCGCTGCATAGGACCACAGAAGCGCTCCTTGCGAAAAGGAAAAACGACCCGACTCGGATATTCGCCCATGCACAAAGCGAGAACCGGCTCGCGCTGCTGGCCCTGACGCGCGAGCGTTCGCAGGAAGCCACCGCTCGGTTCGCGCGAACTCAGCGCCTGCTCGAATCCATTGCATCCTGGGGCCATAGCCGGCCCGACTGGCTCCGGCTGGTCGGCTATGCGTACGGCAATATGTGCGCGACGATGGTGAAGAACGGTGGAGGCGGGGCCCGCGTCCTCAGTAACTGTGAGCGAGCCGTGCAGGCGAGCGAGCGGCTGCTGGCGAGGCGACCAGACGATGCCAGTCTCCTTTACGACCTGATCTTCCACTGCCTCTGGCTTGCTGAAGCGCAGCTCTCGTCAGGCGAGCGAGCCCAGTCTCGCCGTATGCAGGGTCGCTACCTCCACCTTTCGCAGGCACTCGTCCAACGTGACCCCGGCAACATGCTATGGCTCGAGCAGCAGATGGAAGTGTACGTACGACATGCGGATCTGCTGTGGCGGCAAGGCGAACATGACCTGGCCGGGCAATTTCTGGCGGACGCGCGGCGGATAAACGACAGGCTAATCGCGCGCGATCCGAGCAATGCATTCTGGTCCGCGTACAAGGAGCGCATTTCGCGCGAACTCAGGGAGAAGGGCTATGGGCGACGTCTCGACTATAAGGTTTCTTGAGATCAGCGCCGACCAGAACCAGGCAGCCATCTATAGCCGGATGCTTGAGGTCGATGTTGGAGATCGTGATTACCGGGAGATGGTTGAGGAGGCGGTCCGGCAGGATGACTTCGCCGCGCTTGGAAGCGTGGCCGAGCCATCGCTGGATGCGGCGGTTCCACCCGAACGCTTTCTGGATATAGACATGGGCCACGCTGCTGGCGTGCATGCGATCGTCTTCAGGATAGAACCGGCTCGGGCTGGATTGGCGCAGCTGGAGTTCATTGAGACATCCCCATTCATGCTGTTGCCGACGAATGACCCTGATGGCGAGAGCTTCCTGTCGCGGCTCCGGACTTATCCGGACGGGAACCGGCGCTGGGCCTCGTTTATGTGCGACTTGGATCATGCCCGCTCTTCCCAGCTCGCCGACCGGGTCAGGGCCGTACCAGCCCAAGCACATGCGGCGACCCGTCACGGACGTGCAATGCGCATTCCCTTCATCCTCAACGTCGTGGACCAGGAGCTGCAATTCTCGCCTTGGGTACTGCCCTATGACACAGAAGGGGGCTTCCGCTCCGCCTCGTTCTTCACCCATGGTGGGGTTCACCCGCCTTCGTCCATTTATCTGAAAGTGGACGTGTAGCGGCGCAGGCTCATACGGATGGCGTTGACTGGACACTACCTGACGCGAGCTCAGATTCTGCTGCTGTCACGGCAAGGCGCCGAAGAGCAGGCCTGGGCGAGTTTCCGCGCCGGCGGCTGGGAGGCGCGCGAGGATCCGGAGGCGCTGCTTCTCAAAGCTCGGCTTCTCAAGGATGCCGCCGTCAGGGCAGTGGGCAAGGAACGGCAGCGCCTCTTCGTTTCGGCCGCAGCAGCCTATGCGGCCGCCGCGCGCGGACGATCAACTTACGCGCTGATCAATGCAGCCTCATTGTCCGCCCTCGGAAACGACCGGGACCTTGCGTCTCAACGGGCACGCGAGGTGCTCGCGATGCTCCAGCGCGCAGATCACGAGCCTGACACGCCATATTGGCTCGGCGCGACGCGCGCCGAAGCTCTGCTGCTGCTCGGCCAGGTAGCTGCCGCCGAGCGTGCATTGGCAGAGGCAATCGCAGGCGCGCCTCACGCCTGGGAAGATCACGCGATCACGCTTCGTCAGTTCACCTTGCTGCTCCAGCACATCGAGGCGGATTGCTCCTGGCTTGACGCCTATCGTCCCGGCCCCGTCATGCACTTCAGCGGCGTGATGGGCATCGACCCCGACGATCCAATCGCGGCGCGGCACATCTCTTCTTCCGTCCAGGCGGTGAGGCCCAGCAGTGGGTTCGGCGCTCTTGCCGCCGGGGCCGACATCCTGGTCGCCGAAGCGCTGCTGAGCTGTGGAGGTGATCTGCACGTTGTCCTGCCAACCGACCCCGAGACTTTCCGCGCCGAGTCGGTGACCGCCTTCGGCGCAGCCTGGGGCTCACGTTTTGAGGACCTTCTCGGTCGCGCTGCGTCGGTAGAGGTGACGAGTCCCGCTCGCCACTTGTCACAGCCTTCGGTAGAGTATGCGGATCAGATTGCGATGGGGATGGCGATCGGCCGTGCCAGTGCGCTGGCCACCAGGCCGGTCGCCATTCGCATCCTTGGCAAGGACGGTGCCAAGCGTCGGCCCGAAGCCGACCTTCTATGGACCAGTGCCGCATTCGACATCTCGGTGGTTGAAGTTTCGCGCTCGTCGGCTGGCACAACAAGACTCGCCACCGCGGGCGACGACCAGCTTATCTGTCTGCTTGCCGTCTGTGGGCACGGCCGGGTCATGGCCGAAGCGGCGGGCGGACGACGCATCAACCTGCCTCAAGAGGGCTGCGATCTGTTTGCATACGAACGGATGTGTGACGCGATAGGCGCGGCGCGCAACCTCCTGACCAATAGTGGGTCCAGAGCCGGCCTTGATTTCCGGATCGTGTCTGAATTGCCAGGACCCGCAGATCTCGCGCCCGCCGTTGCGGCCGCCCAATCCACCGATGCCGGGTCGATCGCCGCGACCCGCCGCGCGGCCATCGTGGCTCGACTGCACTGCCCTGATGCGTCTGCGGATCTCGCGGGCGAGGTGCGAACCGCGTTCGGTGTCGAGGAGATCTGGCGCCTCCTCGCTACCGGTCGCGGGTTCTAGACAATCAGCGCTTCAAGCCGGGGCCGGGAAATGATGAGCAATCCGCCTTGCACCCGGCTCACGAGGCCCCGCCGCTCGGCTGCGGCGACCGCACGAGATGCCGTTTCTCTCGTCGTGTTCACGCGAAGCGCGATGGCGGCCAAGACGGGCGCAGGCTTGATCGCGCCGTTCTCATCTGCGAGCGCGAGCAGCTCGGAATAGACCCGCCCCGAGGCGGAAAGCGTGATCCGATTGGCCATGCGGGCTAGCAGCGCTTCATTCTGCCGCGCGAGCAGAGCGGCAAGTCCAAGAGCGATGCCAGGTGTCGTGGCGGCGAGCCGCGCGAGTGGAACGGTCTGAGCCTCTAACGCCTCGGTATGAGCATCGCAGATCAGCTCAGCTTCCTGTTTTCTTGGACTTGGGAAGACTCCAGCGAGTTCGCCTGGCCCATAGCTCGTGATCTGGAGAAGCTGGCCATCATACCCAACGCTCTGCAGAACTGCAGCTCCCTCCACGATCAACCAGCAGCGCTGGCAAAGATGACTTTGGCGAAATAGCGCTTCGCCCTTCAAGGCCTTGCGCCGTTCGAACAGCTGCGCCGCCCTGCCAGCTTCGGATGGTGAACAACCCAATGCGCTTGCCAGGAGAAGCGCATCGTCGCTCATCTCGAGATGCTGTCGAGATCAGAAGGTGCCTCCATCGTGTCCACCCGTTGCAAGACTGAGCCATGGAAAGCACTCGCCCTCAGCATTGAACCGGAGGGACCAATTTGAGACTGGGCAGGATCTACGGTCCCGTCAATCATCCGATGTGTGGCAAGTTGATAAGGGCCGTGTTTCACACGGCGCGGAGCAAACATCGTCCCACCCGGTCGCCGCTGGCGTGACGGCAGTCACGCGCGCGGCACTTATGAAGCGCTATTCTTTCCTGCGAGTCGGCAAGGAGAGGTGCTCGTGACCGCCATTCAGCTGTCGCCATGCAAGCAGCTTGGTTGGTGTACAGATGCACAAATTCGCCAGCGGCGCGATCTTCGGAGTGGGCGCTCATGCCTGCAAGACGACCGCCTTCCGCTAAGCTGTGAGCATCCACGATGAGCATCAGGGCCGAACGCCGCGTGCCCCTGCCCGCCGTGCGGCGAGCGCGCACCCTTGCCGCTCCCGGAGCAGTGATGCTCTCGTTCCCCTACGTGCCGCAATCGGAGAACAACTGGTGCTGGGCAGCCTGTGCAGAGATGCTGCTGAGGAACAGTCAATCCCAGTGCTCGGTTGCTTCCAGCCAGTTTCAACTCACCTGCTGCCCGAGTCCGCGCGCGCCTGCGAGTTGTGACCGCGGCGCGTGGCCGCACCTTGCTTACCCGCCCCTCGGATTGCCGACGCAAATGGTGACAGGTCAGCTTTCTTTGCGACGGGTGCAGACAGAGCTTGCCTCCGGCAAAGCCGTTCAGGTTTGCTACCAGTGGACGGGGGGAAATCAGACGCATGTTGCCTTGATTGTAGGCGAGCACGCGAACGGCGATTTTGAAGTGCTGGACCCATCCAGTGCATATGGTCGCGGCGCACGAACCTTCGGCCAGATCCAGACTGCCTACGGCCTTGGCGCCTGGGTGCGGAGTTTCACCTTCTGAAAGGCACGCAAGTGGCAACCCCCAGGAATCTCGATCTCTTGATTCGGCAAAGTGTAGCCGAGCAAATCGCGGAACGGCTGCCAGTCGGACCCCGAGCGCTAACCGGGGAGGACGGCAGTTCGCTGGGTGAAAGCCTCCGGATCATGATGCTTCCGTACGACGCGCTCGGATCGGCTGAGAAAGCGCTCGAGGAACGCGTGATCGACACTGGGCAGTGGCATCATCAGATTTACGTCGGGGACGATCCGGTGAGCTTCGCTCGCTCCGTCGAGAAGTCGAATGCGGGTGAGCCAAGGCATGAGGTCGTGGAAGTTTCTCAATCCCCTCTGCCGACAGCTCTGCGAAAGACGATCGACTGGGTCGACGCAAACCTTCCGAAGGAGGGTACGGCCGATGTTCTTCTCATCCCGGCATATGCCCTCGCGGCTCTTTGGATCCACGGCGACGGACAAGACTTTGTGGTGATTGCCGCAAGGGCGCCGAAGCTGCGGATGCTCCCGCTCAATCGGGCCATACCAGCGGCGGACTTCGTGCGGCGCCTGGCAGAGAATAAGCCGATTGAGGGGATGGGCCCTGTGCCGGGCGCGGACGATGCCAGGTAGTTGGAGCAAGGGAGAGGTACGATGACACGGGCGAAAACACTGCTCTTCGCTTCCACCCTGATGGCGCTGCCGGGTTGCACAAGAACCCTCGATGTGACTGGAATCACCCCTTCCGGTTCCCGAACCGGCATCGGCTATGTGCTTCCGTTCACACAATATGAGGTCACCGCCACGTGGCGGCTGGACCAGTGCTACACCGAGACGGAAGTTCCCGGGCAGCCGGGCAAGCTGACCAAAGCGAACATACCTCCCAAGATCGCGATGAAGGTAGAGGCGGCGCAGGGCAGCGCGGATGACGGGCGGCTGGCGTTCATGGTCAACCCCCAGGATCTGCAATCCCCGACGAGCATCACGACGTTCAGCGCGAAATGGCATGACGGGCGCAACCTTTTCTCCACGATCGGTGCGTCCGTTGAGGATCGGTCCGCTCAGATCGTCGGAAATGTGGTGAAGACAGCTGTCAAGGTCCTTCCTCTCGCCATGGGGATGCCACCTGGTCTGCTCCCGCCGGGATCGTCAGCCCCGACATGCACGGAGAAGGCAGCCGCGGATCTGGAAGCCGCGAAGGCCGCCAAGGGGCTTCTTGAGGCGCGAACACAGGATCTCGAGCGCGCGACGGCAGCATACAAGGCGACCAGCGAGCGCATCACGGCGCTGGGCGCGTCAGTCGGCGAGAGCGCCAAAACGGAGCTTGACGAGGCTCTGAAAGCGTTGGGCGTGGCGAAGCGGCGTCAGGATGCCGCGACGGAAGCCCTGACGGAGGCAGTCAAGTCGATCACCTATACGCGTAAGTTCCGCTGGCCGCAGAATGGCGACACCTTCAGCCGAGAGCCCGAACCGCTGCCAAAAGAGGTCTGGCAGAGGTGGGTGTCGGGCGCGGACGACAAATATATTACTCGTCCTGTCTACCTTCAGATCGAGCGCATCGGGACGTTTGGGCGTCGCCCGCCACGGACTAACCTCACCAGGCCGCGAAACCTTGCCGGCAGCGATGAAAGGATCAGCCCGCTCCCGGAAAGCGCGGGCGACCAGAGCTACCGGCTCCCGCCGGCGGAGGCGCGCGGTCTCCGATACAGAATGCCGGCCGCGGGTCGGCTCGTCGCGTGCTGGCGGTCACCGTGCGGATCGGAAGACCCGGAAGGAGTGATCGCCAGCTTCGATGGTCCGGTGGTGCAGTTGGGCTACGTCAACGTGCTTCCCTTCCGCAGTCGCGCCTTCGGAAGCAACAGTTTTGCGGCTGAATTCGCGCTTGACGGTAGCTTGAAGTCGGTGGGGTACGAGCAGAAGGCCGCCCCGGGCGAGGCAATCAGCGGGGCCATGGCCGATGCGGCAGGCCAGCTTGCGCCGTTGTTTGATCCCACAGCCCGTCTCCAGACTGGGACTGCCTATCTGAAGGCGCTGAAGGAGCAACGCGACGCTCTTGAGGCCCTGAAACCGAAAGCCGAAGATCCGCTTGCCGCACAGACCGCAAGTCTCAATGCCGACACCGCCTTCATCAATGCGCAGCGTGCGAATGTGGAGGCTTACATTCTCCTGGAGGAACAGCGGGCGAAGCGCCAGCAAGGAGGCTGACAATGTCAACACCAACTCATCGGCTCCCGTGGTATACGGTCGTGGGCGCAGCGGCCGTGATCGTTTGCTTCGGCTATTTATGTCAATTCATGCTATCAAAAAGCCTGACGCTTAGAGCCGACGAGCAATTCCGCTGGGACCGAATACTGATGATCTTCAACGCCGTCCAGACGATGGCGGCAGCGGCATTGGGCGTAGTTCTCGGGACCACTGTGCAGCAGGCGCGCGTCGAGCGCGCCGAAGCGAAGGCGGATGTCAACGCAACCAAAGCAGCCAAGGCCGACGCGGCGCTGCAGCTGATTGACGGACTTCAACCGCCGGGTGCTCAGGTCTCGAACGCTGACGTGGCAAGTCTTGCCGCGATATTGAGATGAGCCCAATCCGGTTCCGTTGATCCGGGTCGTTTTTTGTGTCGCGTCTTCTCTGGTATGGGCATGGCCTGTTGATGGTCAGGCGTGGAAAGGTCGGCTGGACTCGAAGGATGACGGGCTGAGGCCTGAGTTCGTCTCAAGGCGCCGAATGGCCAGTCTGTTGCTCGACCTGGTCAGGCGGCGATTCTTCAACTTCCCTGCGGGTCGCCAGCGGCAGACAAGCCCGAGGTCGTGCAGTAGGAGCATATCACTGCGGCTTCCTCGCTGAACCGGGCGAGACCGGACCGGGCCCTGAAATGGAAAAGCCAAGCAGCTCGCCTGCGCCAGCGGCCGTGGCAATCTCGGAGATTTCTTGTTCCCACCTGAGGAACCAATCCCGCTTCTCCTCTTCCAGTTCGTAAGTGTCGTACGTCCGCTCAAGGCCCTTCTTCACGTGATTGAGGACAGCCTCGGCGGTTTCGAAATCAACCTTGAGGCGCTTCGTGTTTGAGCGGCATGTGCGACGGAAGTCGTGCGGAGTGAATCGCTCGATCGGCCGCCCGGCAAGCTGCTCCATACGGGCTTTCACTCGGTTGCGGGCAACGTACCAGCAGTTACGCGACCGCGGCCCGTTCAGCTTCGGCGCCGGGAACACCCACTCGCTCCCGCTCTGCATGAGCGACCAGCCCCACGGCCCGAGTGCGATGCAATGCTCGACCGAGTTCTTGGTCCGCGAGGGCGGAATGATCCAGAGCCCCTCGACCAGCTCATCTGAGCGTGCCTCAGACACCTCGCTCAGGCGAGCGGCGGTGAGCAACCAGAGGAGCATGCCTCGTCGGTAGTCATGTTCCTCGTCCACAAGACTAAGCAGAAACCACTCGATCTCCTGCCGCACCAGCTTGCGCGACCGCGGCGTCTCGGGGAAGCGCAGGTCGCCAAGCCGGCTTGAGGGGTCTGGTTCCAGGCCGACCTCCAGACCGCGAAGCGAGGCTGCCCAGCCAAAGAAGACCTTGACCTCGGCGGCGAGCCGGTTCGCTCGCACTTTGGCGGTCCGGCCCTTCTTCTCGACGAGCTTGATCAGGTCCCGCTCCGTCACGTCGTAGATGATCGTGCGGGCAAGCGCCGGAGCGATATCTTTCTCGTATATCGTGAGCTTGTCCGCGATGGTTCGAGGCTTGTTGGGGCGTTTGGCGCGAGACGCGCGACCTTCGCGCACTGCGCGCATGTAGAGACCGTGCGCCCGGGCCACGGTCATTGACGCACGGAGCTCCTCCCTGCGAAGCGTCTCGCGAGGATCAATCCCCGCCTCCACCTGCTCGTTCAGCTTTCCTGCCCATTCTCTCGCCGCCGCGATCGAATAAGCAGGAAACTGACCGAAGCTTAGCCGGACCAGAGGCCCGGCGCCGGCCACGCGCCGGGCGTACTTCCATACCTTCTTTCCACTCGAGATCACCTCGACCGAAAGACCCGGGCAGAAGCGGTCCTTGAGGTTCCCACGCGCCAGCCTTTCGATCGCCGAGGGGGTGAGCGCTTGCATCTTTGTCATTACCGACTCCACGTCGGTCCAGACAAAAATCATGATACAAATCGTGATACAACAGGGGTCTAAACCGGTCGTTTTGAGGCGAACCGGGTCTAGCTGCGCCAGCCGTTGATTTGCATGCAAGTCATTGTTCTGGGCCGAATCTTAAGGATTCGATTGGCTGGGGCGGCAGGATTCGAACCTGCGAATGCCGGTACCAAAAACCGGTGCCTTACCGCTTGGCGACGCCCCAGCATGCGCGCGGGGCCGCCTTATAGCGGCGCGGGCGCGGGTGGGAAGGGTGTGTCGGGCGCCGACCCCTTGCTCAGCAGACCTGCTCGATCCAGCCGTGCGGATCGGGCGCGTCGCCGCGCTGGATCTCTACCAGGGCGGTGCGAAGCCGGCTCGTCAGCGGCCCGGCCGCCTGCCCGCCGATCGTGAAGCCGCCGTCCGCGCTCTTCACCGCGCCGATCGGCGTCACCACCGCGGCGGTGCCGCAGGCGAAGGCCTCGGAAAGCCGGCCGCTCTGCGCATCCGCGCGCCACTGATCGATCGAGTAGGGCTCCTCCACCACATTCAGGCCACGATCGCGGGCGAGCTGCAGGAGGGAATCGCGGGTGATGCCGGGCAGGATGGTGCCGCCCAGCGGCGGCGTCAGAATGGTGCCGTCGTCGAACACGAAGAAGATGTTCATGCCGCCCAGTTCCTCGACCCAGCGCCGTTCGATCGCATCGAGGAAGACCACCTGGTCGCAGCCGTTCCGGATCGCTTCGGCCTGGGCGACGAGGCTGGCGGCGTAATTGCCGCCGCACTTCGCGGCGCCGGTGCCGCCGGGGGCGGCGCGGACATAATCGCGGGTGACCCACAGCGTCACGGCCGGCGCGTCGCCCTTGAAATAGGCGCCGACCGCCGAGGCCACGACCGCATAGAGATATTCGCCGGCGGGGCGCACGCCGAGGAAGGACTCGCTCGCGAACATGAACGGGCGAAGATAGAGCGCGCCTTCCGGCCCGTCCGGGATCCAGTCCCGCTCGGTGCGCACCAGCGCCCGCACTGAATCCAGGAACAGCTCCTCTGGCAGCTCCGGCATCGCCATCCGCCGCGCCGAGGATTGCAGGCGCCGGGCATTGTCGCGGGGGCGGAACAGGGCGGCGCCGCCGCCTGGCCGGCGATAGGCCTTGAGCCCCTCAAAAATCTCCTGCGCATAATGGAGCACCGACGAGGTGGTCTGCATCGCGATCGGCCGACGCGCCGTGATCGCGGCGCCGTGCCAGCCCTGCCCCTCCGAATAGCGCAGGGTGGCCATGTGGTCGGTGAAGACGCGCCCGAAGCCGGGATCCTCCAGCATACGGCCCCGTTCCTCCGCGGAAACCGGGCTGGAGCTCGGTTCGACAGCGAAGGACCCGGCGAAGTTCATGGCGATGGGCTTAGGTCCGACCGCCCGGTCGGTCAACGTGACCGGGCCGCCTGCGCCATTTCGAGACCGCGGCGGCGCGACGCGTCGAGCGTGCGCAGGACGAGGCCGTTGAGCGCGCCATCCTGGTCGAGCACGTCGAGGCCAGCGCGGGTGGTGCCGCCGGGGCTGGCGACGCGCTCGGCGAGCCCGGCGGGGGTCTCGCCCGGTTTGGCGGCGAGCGCGGCGGCGCCTTCGACCATCGCAGTCGCGATGCGGGCGGATTGGTCCGACGGCAGGCCGAGCCCAGCGCCCGCGGCGGCGAGCGCGTCGATATAGCGGAACAGGAAAGCGGGGCCGGCGCCGGAGAGGTGGCCGGCCATCGCGAACAGCGCCTCGTCCTCGTGCCATTCGACGAGGCCGAGCGAGCGCATGAGCGGGTCGACGTTCGGCTTAGCGTCCGCCCCGGCCGGGTCGGTGAGGAGCTGCGTCACGCCCTTGCGAAGCCGCACCGGTGTGTTCGGCATCGCGCGCACGACGCGGCGCTGGCCGGGAAAGCGGGCGCGCAGGGAGGCGAGTTCGACGCCGGCGAGGATGGAGACGAGGATCGTGTCCCCGCCCAGCGCCGGCTCCAAGACGGGCGCGACTTCGTCGAGCTTTTGCGGCTTGACCCCGAGCAGGACAATAGCCGGCGTCTCGTCGGGCGGCGGCGCGGTCAGGACGCGGACGCCGGGCGCGGCATCACGGCCGCTCGGGCGGATGACGGTGAAGCGGGCCGGATCGGCGCCGGCCGCGAGCCAGCCTTCCAGCATCGCGCCGGCCATGTTGCCGCAGCCGATCAGCCAGAGGGGACCGAGGATGTTCAAGGGAGCGGCCCTTCCTGGTCGCCGCGGCCTTCCGCCGCAAAGGCAGCCACTGACTTTCGCGCCAAAAGAAAGCCCTGGCCCGGGTCGAGCCCGGGTCGAGGTGTAGGGGAGTAAGCAGGCAATTCGCGCTCCGCGCAGCCGGCTGAAAGTGCCACTTTCAGCCGATCTAAGCCTCGCCCTGCGTCTCGATCAGCGCGGCGGCGATTGCTTCCTGGGGGGTCTTGTCGGCCCACAGGACGAACTGGAAGACCGGGTAGAAGCGCTCGCATTCCTCGATCGCGGCTTCGACGAGGGTCTCGGCCTGCTGGAGGGTCAGCGTGCCGCCTTCATCGCCTTCGAGCAGAGCGGCGTGGCGGAACAGGACCAAGCCGGAGCTCGCCCACAATTCGAAATGGCCGAGCCAGAGCTGCTCGTTGATGAGGCCGATCGTCTCGTAAGTCGCGGCGCGCTTGTCGCTGGCGACGCGGATGTCCGGAAGCGCCAGGAACTGGAGCACGTTGTCATCGTCCCGCCAGATCGCGCGCAATTCGTGCTGGGCCCAGCTGCCCTGGAAGTTGGCGACGATCTCCTCGTCGCCCGACCGCTCATAGGTCCAGCCGTGCGCGCTGAAATAATATTCGAGCATGTCGATCGGGGCGCTCGTCTCGCGCTCAAGCTCATACTCGTCGGTATTCATCACGAAGGTCCTGCAACGACTTGGCTCGTCCAAAAGGTGCACTGCACCATCAGGCGGCGCAATAGCATAGGTGCTACAAATATGTGGATAGCTGAGTTTACCCACAGCTTGTTGTGGTCAAGCGGGCGGTACCGCCTTGGCCTCGAGCGCGTCGAGGCGAGCCTTGAGCAGCTGATTCTCCTCGCGTGCCGCGACCGCGATCGCCTTGACCGCCTCAAACTCGTCGCGGCCGATCATGTCGAGACCGCCGACCCACTCGCGGGCGCGTTCGCGGGCGGCGGCCTGCGCCTCGCGCGTCATGCCGGCGAAAGTGCCAGCGGCGCCGTTCAGCACCTTCGCTATGTCGTCGAAAATCCGGTTCTCGGACTGCATGAAGCTCATCCTCTATGGGTCAGAGGATGATATCGGTTCCCCCGCCGCTCGGGACAAGGTTTTCGGCATCCGGGTTCAACTGGCCGATCTGGTAGTTGAGGACGGTCGCGAAGGTCAGCCAGGCCAGATAGGGCAGCATCAGCAAGGCGGCGTTCTTGCGGATGCGCCAGAACCGGAAGGCGGTGGCGGCCGCAGTCAGCAGCATCGCGACCAGGATGAGGAGCGCGGTGTTCACCTTGTGCATGCCGAAGAAAACCGGCGACCAGCTGAAGTTCAGCAGCATCTGCGCCACGAACAGCCCGACCGCCAGGCCCCTGCCCCTCGCGCCGCGCGCGTTGAGAATGATCGCGATGGCAAGCCCGAGCAGGATGTAGAGGATCGTCCATGCGACGCCGAACATCCAGGCCGGCGGCATCAGCGCAGGCTTCACCAGCGCGGCGAACCAGGCATTGTCATATCCGGAATTCGCCATGCGGCCCGACACGGTGCCGAGCAGCAGGATCAGGGGCACGGTGAACAGGGCGTAGCGCAGGTAGGACATGCGCAACTGCGACTTGGACGCGATCCCGGACATGCTTTCTCCTACTCGGCCGGCAGCGGACTTGGCCCCGGGCGCGGCCCGCTCTGCACTGCCGCGAGCTCCTGTTCGAGCTTGCGGGCCACTGCTTCGGGCGAGCTCGTATAGCGGGCGAGGCGCGCATAGAGAATCGGGATCAGCACAAGCGTGATCACTGTCGACAGCGACACGCCCCAGACCACGACCACGCCGATCGCCTGCCGCGCCGCCGCCCCTGCCCCGCTCGCGATCATCAACGGCACGGCGCCTGCGGCTGTCGCGATCGAAGTCATCAGGATTGGGCGGAGACGGCGGCGAGAGGCTTCGACGATCGCCTCGCCTACGCTTCGCCCGGCATCGCGCAGCTGGTTGGCGAACTCGACGATCAGGATGCCGTTCTTGGCGGCGAGGCCGACCAGCATGACGATCCCGACCTGGCTGTAGAGGTTGAGCGTCTGGCCCATCAGCGCCAGCCCGATCACGCCGCCGCCGACCGCCAGCGGCACGGTGGTGATGATCACGGCCGGATGGACGAAGCTTTCAAATTGCGCGGCGAGCAGCAGGTAGACGACCAGAATGGTGAGCGCGAACACGATCAGGATCGAGCTACCCGCCTCGCGGAACGCCTGGCTCTCGCCGCGATAGCCGACGGCCGTCACTTCGGGCGCCTTTGCGGCCTCCGCTTCAAGGAAGGTCAGCGCCTCGCCGAGCGTGTAGCCCGGCGCGAGGCCGCCCTGCAGCGTGATCGCGCGCAGCTTATTGTAGCGGCCGAGATCGCGCGCGCCGGCGGTCTCGCGCAACTGGACAAGGCTGGAGAGCGGGATCAGCGCGCCGGTGCGGCTGCGCACGTTGATCTGCGAGAGATTGGCTTCGGTCGCGCGCTCGGTCGCCTCGGCCTGGACGACGACGCGATATTCCTCGCCGCGATCGACAAAGGTGGAGACGCGGCGGGAGCCGAGCAGCGACTGCAGCGCCCCGCTGACCTCCGCGACCGAAACGCCGAGATCGCCGGCGCGGTTAGTGTCGACCTCGATCCGGATCTGCGGCTTGGTTTCCTTATAGTCGCTGTCGAGGTTAACGATACCGGGATTGGCCGCGGCGGCGGCGAGGATACGGTCGCGAGCGCGGGCAAGCGCCTCGTAGCTGCCGCCGGCGATCACGAACTGGACCGGCTGGCCGCGGCCGCGCCCGCCGATCGACGAGCGCACCTGGGCGTTGCCGCGCACGGCGGGCAGCTGCCCGAGCATCTTGTTGATCTCCTGGACCACCTCCTGGGTGGTCTGCTCGCGCTCCTCCCACGGCTTCAGGAAGACGATGAAGGTGCCGGAGTTGAAATCCTCGCTCGGGCCGAAGCCGCCAGGCGTGCGCTGGATCACCGCGCGGACCGCGCCTCCTTCGGTCAGCTGGAGGAGCCGCCCTTGCGCGTCCAGCATGTAGCGGTCCATCTCCGCAAAGCCGGTGCCCTCGGGCGCTGTGACGTTGGCCTGGAGGATGCCGATATCCTCGGCGGGCACCAATTCGGACTGAAGCGTCGTGAAGAGGAAGCCCGCGGTGGCGAGGAACAGCGCGACCGAAACCGCGGGAATGAGCGGGCGGCGCAGCACGCGCTCGAGCAGGCGAGCGTAGCGCTCCTCGACCCGCTTGAACCGCACGTCGATCCACGCCGTCAGGCCGCGCCTCTTCTCCTTTTTGAGGAGCTTGGAGCAGAGCATCGGCGTCAGGCTCAGCGCCAGGAACCCGGAGAAAGCGACCGCGCCGATCATCGCCACGGCGAGTTCGCGGAAGAGAAGGCCGGTCTGGCCGGAGATGAAAATGACCGGCACGAACACCGCGCAGATGACGAGCGTGGTGGAAATGATCGCGAACCCGACCTGGCGGGTGCCCTCGAAAGCGCCAGCGAGCGGCGGCTCGCCTTCCTCGATGCGGTGGTAGACGTTTTCGAGCACCACGATCGCGTCGTCGACGACGATGCCGATCGCCAGCACCATTGCCAGCAGGGTGAGGAGGTTAATCGAGAAGCCGAACATCCACAGCACGAAGAAGCTGCCGAGCAGGCAGAGCGGCACGGTGACGGCAGGGATCAGGGTCGCGCGCCACGAGCCCAGGAACAGGAAGATCACTGCGACGACCAGGGCGGCCGCCTCGGCAAGCGTCACCCACACCTTGTCGATCGCGCGGCTGATGAACAGGCTGTCGTCGGAGCCGACCACCAGGCTCATCCCCTGCGGCAGTTCTGGCCGGATCCGGTCGGCCATCTGCTTGGCGCTCTCGGCCACGGCGAGCGTGTTGGCGCCGGATTGGCGAACCACGCCGAGCCCGATTGCCGGCTCGCCATTGAGGCGAAAGGCAGTGTACGGGTTCTCCGCCCCCTGCTCGACTCGCGCGACATCGCCGAGGCGGACCAGATAGCCGCCCTCGCCGCGGCCGACGACCAGACTGGCGAATTCCTGCGCGGTGCCGAACGGGCGATCGACGCGCAG
Source organism: Allosphingosinicella sp. (assembly GCF_036387615.1). Classification (GTDB taxonomy): domain Bacteria; phylum Pseudomonadota; class Alphaproteobacteria; order Sphingomonadales; family Sphingomonadaceae; genus Allosphingosinicella. Next base: position 15,043 of record NZ_DASVTH010000036.1, on the reverse strand, counting down.
GGTGACGTTCTGCTGGGCGGATTCGAGCCGGCCGGCGGGGAGCTCGACATTCTGGCTGCGCAGCGCCGTCTCGACATCCGCCGGAGTGAGGCGAAAGCCCGCGAGCCGCTCCGGCTGTAACCAGATCCGCATCGCCGGCCGCGCCTCGCCGCCGATGAACACGCGCGCGACGCCGTCGAGCGAGGAGAAGCGGTCGACGATGTTGCGATCAATATAGTCGCTGAGCTGAAGCCGGGTCCAATCAGGCTTGGAGAAGACCAGGAAGATGATCGGCGAGGCATCGGCATCGACCTTGCGGACCTGCGGCGCGAGCGCTTCTTCCGGCAGATCGGCGACGGCGCCGCCGACCCGGTCGCGCACGTCATTGGCGGCGGTATCGATGTCGCGGCCTGCGTAGAATTCGATGGTGATGTTGGACTGGCCGTCCTGGCTGCGCGACGTGATCGTCTGCAGCCCTTCGACGCCCGCGAGCCGCTCTTCCAGCACCTGGGTGATTCGGGTCTCGACGACGTTTGCCGCGGCGCCGGTGTAAGTGGTCTCGACCGACACGACCGGGGGATCGACGTCCGGATATTCGCGCACGGAAAGGCTGAAGAATCCGACCAGACCGACAACGCCGAGCAGGATCGCGAGCACCGCCGCGAACACCGGCCGCCGGACCGAGACGTCGGACAGCTGCATTCAAGCCGGTCCCTCGGAGAGCCCCTCTCCCCTTGTGCGAGAGGGGCTGGGGAGAGGGGTGCGACCGAAGCGGCTCGATGCCGCGGAGGACGCGCTGGGCGAGGCCGCTGGTGAGTCGTCTGCGCCGCAGACGCGGCGCTGCCCCTCTCCCCAACCCCTCCCCCACGAGGGGGGAGGGACTAAGGCGCGGGACTTAGTCAGCACCTTTCGCCTCCTTGGGCCCGCCTGCATTCGGCCCCATCACGCGCACCTTCATCCCATCGGCGAGCTTGACGACGCCTTCCGTGACGATCCGCTGGCCGGGCTGGAGCCCTTCGACGATCTCGATGCGGCCGTCCTGACGCAGGCCGGTCTTGACCTGTATCCGCTTGGCGACGCCGTCCGGGCCGACCGCGTAGACGAAGCGGCTGTCGCCTTCGCCGACGACCGCCAGTTCGGGCACGGCAAGGCCGAGGCGCGGCGCGGTCTCGATGTTGACGGTGAGCAGCATGCCGGGCTTGAGCTTCAGATCCGGGTTGGGCAGCCGCGCCCGCACCGTCACCGCGCGCGTGTTCGGGTCGATGACCGGGTCCACCGTTGCAATCTGGCCGCGGAACGGCTGGTCCGGATAGGCCGCCGAGCGCGCCTCGATCGTCAGGCCCGGCTTCAAAACCGGCAGCAGTGTTTCTGGCACGGGGAAGTCGAGCTTGATCGAGCTCAGGTCGCTGATCGTCGCGATCTCCGCTCCGGCATTGACCACCGCGCCGGCCGAGATGTTGCGAAGGCTGACCCAGCCGGAGAAGGGTGCACGCAGATTGCGGTCGCTGATCGTGGCGCGGGCCTGGGCGGCCTGGGCGCGGGCCTGGGCGGACGCGGCGACCTGTTGGTCGAGGTTGCTCTTGGTCGCGAAGCCGCGCTTGCGCAGCGTCTCGATGCGGGCGAGCTGCTGGCCGGCCTCGCGCGCACGCGCTTGTGCTTCGCTGAGCTCCGCTTGTTCCTCGCCCTGCGCCATGACGGCGACGACCTGGCCGGCGCGGACGAAGCCGCCATCGTCGAAATAGAGTCGCTCGATCCGCTCAGTGACACCAGCGGAAAGCGTCACCTGCTCATTGGCGTTGGCCGTGCCGACAGCTTCGACCCGTTCGACGAAGCGCATGGTGGTGGCGGGCTCCGCCTTGACCAGCGGCGGCGGGCGGCCGCCTTCCTTGCCTTTGGCCTGGTCGCCCCCGCCCGCGCCGCCGCAGCCGGCGAGCAGAAGAAGGACGGCGCAGGTTATGATGTTACGAGCGCGGCGCACTGCCCGAGCCGCTAGGCCCGATGGTCACCGTGTCAAGCGATCTGCGTTCGGTGTAAGAGGATGATGTTGATTGCTCATGCGATTTTCCGCGCCGAGCAGGAACTCTCGATTGCCTTCCGGGCCCGCGATCGGGCTTTCGATCAGGTGCAGGACGGACCAGCCGCGGCTTTCCACCCATGCCCGGGCGGCAGCGCAGACCCGGTCGTGCACCACCGGATCGCGCACCACCCCGCCCTTGCCGATCTCGGCCCGCTCCGCCTCGAACTGCGGCTTGACCAGCGCGACCAGCCGCCCGCCCGGCTTTGCGAAGCCGAGCGCCGCGTCCAGCACCTTGGCGAGGCTGATGAAGCTGGCGTCGCACACGACGATGTCGACCGGCTCGGTCACGATCTCGTCGGTCAGGTAACGCGCATTGGTCTTCTCGTGCACGATCACGCGCGGATCCTGCCGCAGCTTCCAGGCGAGCTGGTTGGTGCCGACATCGACGGCGAAGACCCGGGTGGCTCCGCGCTGCAGCAGCACGTCGGTGAAGCCGCCGGTCGAGGAGCCCACGTCCAGCGCCACCGCCCCGTCGAGATCCCAGCCGAACTGATCGAGGCCGTGCGCCAGCTTTATTCCGCCCCGCGACACCCACGGATGTTCGCGCCCGCGCACCTCCAGCGCAGCATCGGGGGCAAGCGTCTGCCCGGCCTTGTCGATCCGGCGCTCGCCCGAGAAAACCAGTCCGGCCAAGATCAAAGCCTGCGCCTTGGCCCTGCTCTCCGCGAGCTCCCTCTCCACGAGCAGCTGATCGACGCGCGATTTTGGCATTGGCTGGCGTTAGCCTCGCTCCGTGCGGCGCGGAAGCAGTTGCAATTCCTGCAACTGCAAAGTCTACTTGCGCAGTTGAGAATTCTGAACTGCGCGCTACCTCTGTCCAGGAGCAGAACGGCTCCAACAACCTAAAGGGAAATACCCATGCGTATCATCGAAACCGCCGCGGCAGGCATCATCGCCATTGCCGCGCAGGTTCTCGTCGTCGCCACCGTCCTGATCTAAGCGCAGGCCGCAGACGAGAATTGCAAAGCCGCCGGACCTCCGGCGGCTTTTTGCGTTTCAGCCAAGCCCCGCGGAGGCGGGCAGCCGTGGCGCTAGGCCCAAGCCCCTTCGACGACCTCCGCGCTGTTGTGCCGCAGTGCCTTCAACACCGTGGCGACGATATGCTCGGCGTCGAGCCCGGCCTCGGCATATTGCTTCTCCGGCTTATCCTGGTCCTGGAAGCGGTCGGGTAGGCGCATGGTGCGCAGCTTCAGGCCGGCGTCGATCAGGCCCTGGTCGCTGGCCATGGTCAGGACATGCGCGCCGAAGCCTCCGACGGCGGCTTCCTCGACCGTGACGCAGACGTCATGGGTCGTTAGCAGGCGGCGAATCAGTTCCTCGTCGAGCGGCTTGGCGAAGCGAAGATCGCCGACGCTGGTGGAAAGGCCGCGCGCTTCGAGCTCGTCGGCCGCCTTGAGCGCCTCCGCGAGCCGCGTACCGAGCGACAGGATCGCGACCGTCTTGCCCTCACGGACCATCCGGCCCTTGCCGATCTCGAGGCGCTCGGGAACCGCCGGGAGCGGCAGGCCGATGCCGTTGCCGCGGGGATAACGCACCGCGCTCGGGCCGCTGTCGTGAAGCGCCATGGTGTGGACCATGTGCACGAGCTCGACCTCGTCCGCCGGCGCCATCACGACGAAGCCGGGCAAGGTGCACAGATAAGCGAGATCGAAGCTGCCGGCGTGAGTCGCGCCGTCTGCGCCGACAAGTCCCGCCCTGTCCATCGCGAAGCGCACCGGCAGGCCCTGGATCGCGACGTCGTGCACGACCTGGTCGTAGGCGCGCTGCAGGAATGTCGAATAGATCGCGCAGAACGGGCGATAGCCTTGCGCGGCGAGCCCCGCGGCGAAGGTCACCGCATGCTGCTCGGCGATGCCGACGTCGAACGTCCGCTCGGGATGCGCCTTGGCGAACTTGTCGACACCGGTGCCGGACGGCATCGCGGCGGTGATCGCAACGATCTTGGGATCACTTTGCGCGAGCTTGGCGAGCGTCTCGCCGAATATGTTCTGATAAGCCGGCGGGCCGGGCTCGGCCTTGGCCTGAACGCCGGAGACGACGTCGAATTTCTGGACGCCGTGATACTTGTCCGCCGCCGCTTCCGCGGGCCCGTAGCCCTTGCCCTTCTTGGTCACGACATGGACCAGCATCGGCCCCTGGTCGGCATCGCGGACATTCTCCAGAATCTGGACGAGGCTGTCCACGTCGTGCCCGTCGATCGGGCCGACATAGTAGAAGCCGAGCTCCTCGAAGAAGGTGCCGCCGGTCGCCATGCCGCGCGCATATTCCTCCGCCTTGCGCGCCGCGTCGTGAAGCGGCTTGGGCAATTTGCGGGCGAAACGCTGGGCGAGGTGGCGGACCGACAGATATTTGTCGGAGGAGACGAGGCGCGCGAGATAGTGGGAGAGCCCGCCGACCGGAGGGGCGATCGACATGTCGTTGTCGTTGAGGATGACGACCAGCCGGTTGCCCGCAACTTCGGCGTTGTTCATCGCCTCATAGGCCATTCCGGCCGACATCGCGCCGTCGCCGATTACCGCGATCGCCTTGCCCGGCGAGCCACTCAGTTTGTTGGCCGTCGCGAAACCCAGCGCGGCCGAGATCGACGTGGAGCTGTGCGCCGCGCCGAACGGGTCGTATTCGCTCTCGCTGCGCTTGGTGAAGCCGCTAAGGCCGCTGCCCATGCGCAGGGTCCGGATGCGGTCCCGCCGGCCGGTGATGATCTTGTGCGGATAGCATTGGTGGCCGACGTCCCAGATCAGCCGATCCTCGGGGGTGTTGAACACGTAGTGGAGCGCGACGGTGAGCTCGACGACTCCGAGCCCCGCGCCGAGATGCCCGCCGGTTACCGAAACGGCCGAGATCGTCTCTGCGCGCAGCTCGTCGGCGAACTGCCGCAATTGCTCAGGCTTGAGCGCGCGCAGGTCTTGGGGCACGTGAACCTGATCGAGGAGTGGCGTGTTCGGTCGCTCGGACATCGGGGCTTCCCTTCCAACCCGCTCCCTTAACGCCCGGCCGTTTGACTGTCGAATGTTGAAGCCGTGCACGCGCCGTGCAATCGGCCCCAAACGGCGGTCGGGAGGCAGGCGATGGGTTACGAGCATATCAGGCTGGAGCTGAGCCCGGCTTCGGTCGCCACGATCACGATCGCACGGCCGGAAAAGCTGAACGCGCTCTCCGCGCAGACCGTCGACGAGCTGCGGGCCGCGGTCGAGGAGATCGGCGCGGGCGAAGCGCGTTGCCTGCTGCTCACGGGGGAGGGGCGCGGCTTTTCGAGTGGCGCCGACCTGGTCAGCGGCGGCGGGCTACCGGAGGATGCCGGCATGGCGCTCGAGAAGCATTTCAACCCGCTCGTGGAGGCACTCTTCGCGCTGCCGATCCCGGTGGTCGCCGCGGTCAATGGCGCTGCCGCGGGCGCGGGCTGCAGCCTGGCCCTCGCCGCCGACATCGTGATCGCCGCCCGCTCGGCTTACTTCCTGCAGGCGTTCGTCAACATCGGCTTGATCCCGGACGCCGGCGCGACCTGGCTGCTCCCCCGCGTCGCCGGCCGAGCACGCGCGATGGAGATGATGATGCTGGGCGAGCGCATTCCCGCCGAACGCGCGGTCGAATGGGGCATGATCTCTCGTGTGGTCGACGATGAATTCCTGGCCGAAGAAGCCGTCGCGCTCGCCACCAACCTCGCCCGCGGCCCGACCAGGGCGCTCGGCCTCATCCGCCGTCTGGCCCGCGATGCCGAGCAGCTGCCCCTGAGCGAGGCGCTCGCGGCGGAGCGGGTTGCGCAACGCAAAGCGGGAGAGACAGAGGATTTCAAGGCAGCCGTGTTGGCGTTCGTGCAGAAGCACCAGCCGCGCTTCGAGGGGCGCTAATCGCGGGCGAAAATCTCCTCTTTGGGAATGGTCACTCCGAGTGAAGGCAGAAACACGTCCGTGGCTTGAGGAAACAATTCGTTGCGCCAAGAGGTCGGCCCAAGCCGCTGGACAATTCGGACCGTCTCCGCATCCGGATCGACAAACACGATCGTTTCAACGCTTTCGATCTCCGCATACAGCTGAAGCTTAGTGGTCTGATCCCGATCCTTCGTGCTCGGGGAGAGAACCTCGAACAACACCGCAGGCCGTTGTAGCACCAGATCGTCATCGTGCTCGAGATCATCGGGGCGCCCACATTCTACTGCAACATCGGGATAACGCACCGTTGCGTCGCTCAAACGCAGTCCAAACTCGGCATACACGCCGCAGCCGGACCTTCTGAGTGCTTGCCCAAGGTACCTGACCAGATTTCGCTGAATGCGAAAGTGCGCGCGCTTGCCGCCCGTCATCGCCCGGATCACGCCGTCGACAAGTTCGACCTTCTTGTCGCCGAAGTCCATCAGCAGGAATTCGTCGGCGGTGATCTTGGTCTCGAACGGATCGGTCGCCATGCCTAGCCTCCATCTCCGATATACGGCGCATCGGGGATTCGGGAAACCCGTCCCGCTTGACCTTTGCCGCCCGGTGCGGCTCAAGCGGCGCTATGGCGACCACCATTGAAGAACTCGACAAGCGGCGGGCTCATGCCAAGCTCGGCGGCGGGCAGGCGCGGATCGATGCGCAGCACAAGAAGGGGCGGCTGACCGCGCGCGAGCGGCTGCAGGTGCTGCTCGATCCCGGCAGCTTCGAAGAATATGACATGTTCGTCGAGCACAATTGCGCCGAGTTCGGCATGGAGCAGCAGAAAGTGCCCGGCGACGGCGTGGTCACCGGCTCAGGCACGATCAACGGTCGCCTGGTCTATGTTTTCGCGCAGGATTTCACCGTGTTCGGCGGATCGCTGTCCGAGCGCCACGCGCAGAAGATCTGCAAGATCATGGACATGGCGCTGAAGGTCGGCGCGCCTGTGATCGGGCTCAATGACTCGGGCGGAGCGCGCATTCAGGAAGGCGTCGCGTCATTGGCCGGCTATGCCGAGGTGTTCCAGCGCAACGTCCTGGCGTCCGGCGTCATCCCGCAGATCAGCCTGATCATGGGGCCTTGCGCAGGCGGCGCGGTCTACTCGCCGGCGATGACGGACTTCATCTTCATGGTGAAGGATTCGTCCTACATGTTCGTGACCGGCCCGGACGTGGTGCGGACCGTCACCAACGAAATCGTCACGCAGGAGGAACTGGGCGGCGCCGTCACTCACACCACCAAGTCGGGCATCGCCGACGTCGCGTTCGAGAACGACATCGAGGCGCTGCTCGCCGCCCGCGATTTCTTCGATTTCCTGCCGCTCTCCAACCGCCACGACGTGCCGACCCGCCCGACCGCCGACCCGTTCGACCGGCAAGAGGACAGCCTCGATACCTTGATCCCGGATTCGGCGAACAAGCCGTATGACATGCACGAGTTGATCCGGAAGGTCGTCGATGAGGGCGATTTCTTCGAAATTCAGCCGAACCACGCGGCCAACATCATCTGCGGCTTCGGGCGCGTGGAAGGCCGCACGATCGGCATCGTCGCCAACCAGCCGATGGTGCTGGCCGGCGTGCTCGACATCGCCAGCTCGAAGAAGGCCGCCCGCTTTGTACGCTTTTGCGATGCGTTCGAAATCCCGATCATCACCTTCGTCGACGTGCCCGGCTTCCTCCCCGGCGTCGCGCAGGAGCATAACGGCATCATCAAGAACGGCGCCAAATTGCTCTTCGCCTTCGCTGAGGCGACGGTGCCGAAGATCACGCTCATCACCCGCAAGGCCTATGGCGGCGCCTATGACGTGATGAGCTCCAAGCATCTGCGCGGCGACCTGAATTATGCCTGGCCCTCGGCCGAGATCGCGGTGATGGGCGCCAAGGGCGCGGTCGAGATCATCTTCCGGAAGGATATCGGCGATCCCGAGAAGATCGCCGCGCGCACCCAGGAATATGAGCAACGCTTCGCCAATCCCTTCGTGGCGGCGAGCATGGGCTTCATCGACGAGGTGATCATGCCGCACTCCACGCGGCGGCGGATCGCGCTTGGGCTACGCAAGCTGCGCGACAAGCAGCTCGAGAATCCGTGGAAGAAGCACGACAACATTCCGCTGTGAGCAGGAACGAACGCACGCGCGCCCAAACAAAGGAATTGTATCCTGCGCTCTGCCAGTTTTTCGGATGCTACCTGCACGAGGATTGGCCGCTCGATAGCGGCACCCCCGAGAAGGCAGTCGATCAGGCCATTGCCGACTATCCTCTAAACTATCGTCAGCAGGTTCGACGCGAGTTGAACAGCTTCTTGGAGCGTCATGAAGACGACACGCGTTTTCGAGCTATTCTGAACGAGGGGCTTGGCGTGAATGTGCTTTTCAAGAAGGCGGCCGAAGCCCGTCTATTTGCCCAGGAGGTCGAGCGTAGGCTGCTCGACTCCATCAAAGCTGAGACAAGTGGAAAGTGGAGCACATGACCTTGGGCCGCCTCAACCATGTCGGCGTCGCCACGCCCTCCATCGAGCGGAGCATCGCCATGTATCGCGACCTGCTCGGCGCGACGGATATCGGGGAGGCGTTCGACCTGCCGGCGCAGAAGGTGCGGGTGTGCTTCGTCGATCTGCCGAACAGCCAGATCGAACTGCTGGAGCCGCTGGGCGCGGACTCGCCGATCGCCAAGTTCCTGGAGAAGAACCCGGCGGGCGGACAGCATCATCTCTGCTTCGAAGTGCCGGACATCCACGCCGCCGCCGCTGAAATGACCGCGCGCGGCGCGACCGTGCTCGGCGAGCCGCGGATCGGCGCGCATGGCACGCCGGTGCTGTTCCTGCATCCCAAGGGCACCGGCGGCGTTCTCGTCGAGCTGATGGAGAGCCCGGCGCACTGATTGCGCCGGTCTGAGGCCCACTCCCGACCGCCCGTCTTGCCCACCCTACCGCGACGGGCGTACGGGAACATATGATGAACACCGAATCACAATCCGAGTCGCTCGACATGCCGCCCAGCTATGGTGAAAAGATTTTTTACCGTGTTGACAGAGGCGCAAACGAACCATTTCCGGCGCGTCGCGAGCGCCTGCCGCAGGTGCTGGCGCAGCCCGCCGGCCAACCCCATATTGCCAACATGGAAACAGCCGGTTTAGCCATGGTGGGCACAACAAATAGCAGCGAGGCAGATGCTGCCTCACTAGATGTTGTGGGTAACAGAGGGGAGAAGGCTGTGGATTTCTCAGGCGTAGAAGGCGTTCCCAGCGACGATACCAAGGCGGGCGAGGATGGCGGCAGCAGCCGCGTCGCGCCGATCCGCTTCAGGGTCGAGACCGATCGCGGGCGCGACGCTCTGCTCACCGAATTCGGCAAGGAGACGCTCAAGGATCGCTACCTGCTCCCCGGCGAATCGTACCAGGATCTCTTCGCCCGCGTCGCCTCGGCCTATGCCGACGACCAGGCCCACGCCCAGCGCGTCTACGATTATATCTCGAAGCTCTGGTTCATGCCGGCGACGCCCGTCCTCTCCAATGGCGGCACCGGGCGCGGCCTGCCGATCTCCTGCTACCTGAACAGCGTATCGGACAGCCTCAACGGCATCGTCGACACCTGGAACGAGAATGTCTGGCTCGCCGCGCGCGGCGGCGGCATCGGCACTTACTGGGGCGCGGTGCGCGGTATCGGCGAGCCGGTCGGCCTCAACGGCAAGACCAGCGGCATTATCCCGTTCGTGCGCGTGATGGATTCGCTCACACTGGCGATCAGCCAGGGTTCGCTCCGCCGCGGTTCGGCCGCCGTCTATCTCGACATCAACCATCCGGAGATCGAGGAATTCCTCGAGATCCGGAAGCCCAGCGGGGACTTCAACCGCAAGGCGCTCAACCTCCACCACGGCGTGCTGATCACCGATGCCTTCATGGAAGCGGTCCGCGCCGGTGAGGAATGGGTGCTGCGTTCCCCCAAGGACGGCTCCGAGCGCGCCCGCGTCGACGCGCGCAGCCTGTTCCAGAAGCTGGTCGAGACCCGCCTCGCGACCGGCGAGCCTTACATCGTCTTCGCCGACACGGTGAACCGCGCCATGCCGCGCCACCATCGCGAGCTCGGCCTCAAGGTCTCGACCTCGAACCTGTGCTCCGAGATCACCCTGCCGACCGGCAAGGACCATCTCGGCATGGACCGCACCGCCGTCTGCTGCCTGTCCTCGGTCAATCTCGAAACCTGGGACCAGTGGCACGGCGAGAAATTGTTCATCGAGGATATCATGCGCTTCCTCGACAATGTCCTGCAGGATTATATCGACCGCGCGCCTCCAGAGATGGCCCGCGCCAAATATAGCGCGATGCGCGAGCGCTCTGTCGGCCTCGGCGTGATGGGCTTCCACTCCTTCCTCCAGGCGCGCGGCATCGCCTTCGAAGGGGCGATGGCGAAGAGCTGGAATCTCAAGATGTTCCGCCAGATCTCCGCCCAAGCGCAGGAAGCGTCGATGCACCTCGCCGTCGAGCGCGGCCCCTGCCCCGACGCGGCCGATCGCGGCGTGATGGAGCGCTTCAGCTGCAAGATGGCGATCGCTCCGACCGCGAGCATCAGCATCATCACGGGCGGCACCTCGGCCTGCATCGAGCCCATTCCGGCCAACATCTACACTCACAAGACGCTGTCCGGCTCCTTCTCGATCAAGAACCCGTATCTCGAGAAGCTGCTGATCCAGAAGGCGAAGAATTCGGACGCGGTCTGGAACTCGATCCTCGAGAAAGGCGGCTCCGTCCAGCATCTCGATTTCCTCACGCCGGAGGAAAAAGACACGTTCAAGACCAGCTTCGAGATCGACCAGCGCTGGCTCCTCGAACTGGCCGGCGATCGCACGCCCTATATCGACCAAGCCCAGTCGCTAAACCTGTTCATCCCCGCCGACGTCGACAAATGGGACCTCCTGATGCTCCACTTCCGCGCCTGGGAGCTGGGCATCAAGAGCCTGTATTATCTGCGCTCCAAGTCCGTGCAGCGCGCCGGCTTCGCGGGCGGGGTCGAGGCGGACAACACGCCCGAGCTCAAGCAGATCGAACTCCAAAGCACGGATTATGACGAGTGCCTGGCGTGTCAGTAAATCCCCTCTCCCTTGATGGGAGAGGGAGGGGCCCACGGGAAGCGTGGGAGGGTGAGGTTGATCGCATGCGCATCAAAGGCCCATCCGGTACCCTCACTCGCGCCCGCCAACTCCGTCGCAATGCAACTGAGGCCGAGAAGCGCCTGTGGAGCGCTCTTCGCGAGGCTTTTCCGCACGCCAAGTTCCGCCGCCAAGTGCCTTATGGTGCTTACTTCGCCGACTTCCTGAGCTTCTCCGCCAAGCTCATCATCGAAGTCGACGGCGGCCAGCATGCCTATCGCGTTGAGCAGGACGCGGTCCGCACCCGCTATCTCGAGGCGCAAGGCTTTCGCGTTCTCCGCTTCTGGAACAACGACGTCCTGGAAAACACATCTGGAGTGCTGGAGACGATCGCCTCCCATCTCCCTCGCCCTCACCCTCCCAAAGCTGGCGCTTTGGGCCCCTCCCTCTCCCATCCGGGAGAGGGGTGTCAGGAGTAACCCCATGTCCCTCACCGAAGCCCGCAAGCAGTACAAGCCGTTCGAATACCCCTGGGCGTTCGATTTCTGGAAGCGCCAGCAGCAGATCCACTGGATGCCGGAGGAGGTCCCGCTCGGCGAGGATTGCCGCGATTGGGCGCAGAAGCTCACCCAGCACGAGCGCAACCTGCTCACCCAGATCTTCCGCTTCTTCACCCAGGCCGATGTCGAGGTGCAGGATTGCTACCACGACAAATATGGCCGCGTGTTCAAGCCGACCGAGATCAAGATGATGCTGACCGCGTTCAGCAACATGGAGACGGTCCACATCGCAGCTTATTCGCACCTGCTCGATACGATCGGCATGCCCGAATCCGAATACGGCATGTTCCTCGAATATAGCGAGATGAAGGACAAGCACGATTACCTGCAGAAGTTCGGCGTCGATACCGACGAGGACATCGCCAAGACGCTCGCCATGTTCGGCGGCTTCACCGAAGGGCTGCAGCTGTTCGCCAGCTTCGCGATGCTGATGAACTTCCCGCGCTTCAACAAGATGAAGGGCATGGGCCAGATCGTCAGCTGGAGCGTCCGCGACGAGTCCCTGCACTGCGAGGGCATCATCAAGCTGTTCCACGCCTTCTGCAAGGAACGCGACTGCCTGACCCGCGCGGTCAAGGAAGACATCATGGACACCTGCCAGACCACCGTGCGGCTGGAGGACGCGTTCATCGATCTCGCCTTCGAAATGGGCCCCGTCCCCGGCATGACGCCCAAGGAGATCAAGAAGTACATCCGCTACATCGCCGATTGGCGGCTCGGCCAGCTTGGCCTCAAGCCGATCTACATGATCGACGAGCACCCCCTCCCCTGGCTCGCGCCGATGCTCAACGGCGTCGAGCACGCCAACTTCTTCGAAACCCGCGCCACCGAATATTCCAAGGCCGCGACCCGCGGGAATTGGAACGAGGTCTGGGACAATTTCGACCGCCGCAAGCAGGCCAAGGCGGCGAATGATGTTCCGGCGGGCGAGGCGGATGCGGATATGTTTGCGCAAGCGGGTGTGGCGGCGGAGTAGGATATGAGGCTCGAAGCATTCCGCGCGACGGCACTAAATCACCTCGCAACGGTCGACGTCGCCTTCGACGAGAGCCTAACCTTCATAACCGGCATAAACGGCACCGGAAAGACGTCAGTGCTTAATGGCATAATGGCGCTACTCACGCCCAGCCTGAGCTTACTGGATGACCTTTCGTTTAGTACGATTGAGGTTAGGTTTAGTGTGGACGGCAAGTCACATACTGTTAAGGCCTTAAAGTCCAGTGGCTCAATCACCCTGTCTGTGGCCGGTGTATCGGATCCTGTTAGCTTCGCGCAATATACGCCCGTCGATGAAGACGACTTCTTTGACGCGCAAGATACGAAGTCTCACTACTATCAGGAGATATCTTCGGAGAACGCTGGCAATCGTACGTTGAGGTTTCTCAATAGTATTCCGACACCCGTTTTCTTGGGGATTGATCGCCGATATAGGGGAGTTTCTCGAAAGAGGCGGACGAGAACTCGTGGCTCTGCCCGAGGGAGGCTGGCATTTGGTACAGCGCTCATCAATAGTCTCAATCAAGCGATAGAACTGGCCGAAGGAGAGTTTGCCGAAACTCAAGCGTCTCGCGGGAGGCTCAGCAGAGACTTTGTTCGCGACCTGCTCTTGGAGTTAATAGACGTCCCGCTACCTTCTCCCAGTTTCGGTGGTTTCGACGCGCCCAGCCCAGGCGATCGCAAGCAACTGAGTGAAGCCTTCAACTCGATACGTCGCTTTCCAAAGGTCGAGGGGATTACGGCCAACGACGTAACGACCCGTGTTCAGCCAACCCTTAGCAAAGTTAATGATGCGGTTAAGCTTATCCCGGAAGATTTCGATATTTCGAAGATTGCCAGTAATACACCTGAAGACCATAGGGTTATAGAAGCTTTGCTCATCTGGAATAGCTTTAAGCCCAATTTAGGACGCATCGCTGGCTTGTCTCGCCTTGTAGCCGACTACAACAAACGCGTGGCTGGAGTAGAGACTTCTATATCGTCTTATGTCAATCTTTTAGACAAATTTCTAACCGATAGCGGCAAGAGTATCGGATTTAATGATCGCGGCATCCTAGAGATCAGGATAAGTGATCGTGCGCTTGTGCCTGAGGAACTCTCATCGGGAGAGGCACAAATATTTGTACTTCTCACGCACCTGTCATTCAACGAAGCGGCTCAAGCGGCGGGCGTATTCATAATCGACGAGCCCGAACTCTCTCTTCATGTACAGTGGCAAGAGATACTTGTTAGCAGCCTTTTGAAGGCAAATCCATCGATACAATACATCTTAGCAACTCACTCCCCCAGCATTATTCTTGACAACATTGAGAATGCGAAAGATTTAACGAAGTTCGCGCGGGCATAGTCGTGGTCAGGTATCCCGCAAAGGCTGCTCGCGCGTTAGCCTTTCTCAAGGCACCCCTCAATGACATCTCTGTTTTCGTTGAGGACACATCGAGGGCTGAGGTGTGGGTAGCGATCATTCGAAAACACCTTCCGCCCGGTCGTGAGATTCGTAGCGTTACCCCCCTTGGCGGGCGCAAAGCAGTTTTGGACGCGTGCCGGAATGACCAAGGGCAGGGTCCGCCTCGTATTTACATCATCGACGGCGATTTTGATCATGTATTGCAACGCCGGCCGCCCCCTCTGAAACATCTTCACAGATTGGGCGTCTACTCTCAGGAAAACCTGTACATTCGACGTGACAGCATCGAAGGGATAGCAGCGGTATTCCGGCCCGACGAGGACCCGACTGAAGTTGGGGAGCGTTTCGAAGAATACTTATCAGGAGTTTGGAGTCCTGTCCTTCGCCGACTGTTCGCTCTTTACGCCTGCAATGAGAAACTCGGTGGCGGGAATGTGACTAGCTCATTCCATATCGAGAGATTACGAGAGCCGGGGCGGGTTCCTCCTCAACCATCTCCCAACAAGCTTAGAGAACAAGCCTTAAACGTATTCCGAGACCTAAAAAGACGTCATGGCACACGAGCCGTTCTTAATTGCCTGTCGACGACTAGACCCGTGGCAAAGTCGCTTCCGGACGCTAGCGTTATATCCGGAAAGACGTATTTATTACCGGTTACACGACATTGGATACAGTCGGAAATGGGCGTGTCCCTGCCTGAAGCACAAACCAGCTTATTGCTGATTGGGCAGTGCCGCGGAGCTCTCGACGAGAGGCTCAAGCGCAAGATCGAGCGAGCACTTTCCTGAAGAAGTCACCGTCCCATCGCGCGACTGCGGCAACTCGCGACTGAGCGTCTGGTGCGGCGTATCCCCGGCCGATGCAGTATCGGCAACGATTGCCGCAAGCTCAACTTGCGATCAGCGCCTGACGCGTGAAAACAGGGTTGCCGGTCCGTGTCACGTGCCGGCGCACAGCATATGCCACCGCTTCGGACCAAGTTGTCCCTTCCAATGCTTGCCCCTCACGCTCAGGCCGGACAGAGTACAG
>NZ_DASVTH010000035.1:0-20353 GCF_036387615.1 Allosphingosinicella sp. | reverse complement strand
CCGGCCTCACGGTTCAGGTGACGGGACCTGGGTTGAAGTGGGTCTAGGCCCGGCTTCTCAGCGTGGCGCGGATCAGGCCGCGGACATTGTTGCCGATGTAGAATTGCGTCGGAAGCCTTTGCAACTCCGCCTCGACGGCGTCCCCATCGTCCAGCAAGCGCTGGCGAAGCACGCCGGGGAGCAGGCCGCGGCACAATGGCGGCGTCAACAATCGGCCATCCTCTTCCTCGACGAAGATGTGCGTGAAGCTGCCTTCGGTGAAGAAGCCGTCGCGGTCGCGGAACAGCACCTCGAACGCGCCTGAAGCCTTGCGCGCGTCCGCATAGAAGGCGCGGTCACTGGTCTTGTGGCGCAGGCGAAAGTCGTCGCTGGCGAACGGCAGCGGCGCCACTGCCACCTCGACCGGCTCGCTCGGTTGAGCGGGAACCGGCCGCGCCTCGATCGAGACCATGCCGCTCGGCGCGAGTAGCAGCCGGAGCATCTTCTCCTCGCGCAGCCGGAAGGTCGCGGCTTGCAGCTCGTTGCGGGCGTCGTGCCGGTCGAAGCGGAAGCCGAGCGCGTCGGCGCTCGCCTTCATGCGGGCAAGATGCTGGTCGAGCGCGCAAATGCCCTCCGACGGATCGAAGCGCATCGTCTCGATCAGGTCGAAGTCCGTCCGCCCTTCCAGAAACGCTCCCTTCGCCAGGCATTCGCGCCATTCGTCGGCCGGCCGGCTGTCGGCGACGATGCCCGATCCCAGGCCGAGACGGGCCGTCTCTTCCCCCGCGCGCACCGTCAAGGTCCGGATCGCGACATTGAACGATGCTTCGCCCTCCGGCGCAACCCTGCCGATCGAGCCGGTATAGATGCCGCGATGGCGCCGTTCCAAGTCGGCGATGATCTCGATCGCCCGGATCTTGGGCGCGCCGGTGATCGAGCCGCAGGGGAACAGAGACTCGATCGCGTTGACTGGCCCGAGCCCCTCCTCGAGGACGGAGGTGACGGTGGAGGTCATCTGGTGGACGGTGGGATAGGTCTCGACCTCGAACAGGCTCGGCACCTTGACGCTGCCGGGCCGCGACACCCGCGACAGATCGTTGCGAAGCAGATCGACGATCATCAGATTTTCGGCGCGCTGCTTCGGGTCCTCGCGTAGCATCCGGATTTCGGCTGCGTCCTCCTCCGGGTCGGCGCGGCGAACGGCGGTGCCCTTCATCGGACGCGTGGTGAGCCGGCCGCCCCTCAACGTGAAGAAAAGCTCCGGCGAGAAAGACAGAATCCAGTGCGCGCCGGTGAATACGATCCCGCCGTGCCCGGCCCGCGCACGATCGCGGATGCGCGCGTAGAGGGCCAGCGGGCTGCCGGCGAAGCGCAACACGGCGGCGAAGGTCAGGTTTGCCTGGTAGATGTCGCCGGCGAAGATATGCTCCTTCACTCGCTCGACCGCTGCGAGATAGGCGTCTCGTTCAATCATCGGTTCGGGCGAGGCATTCCAGGCCGAAGCCGGATCGGGAAGCAGACTCGGCACGTGCCCGGGCGCGATCTCCTCGGCACCCTTGAACAGGCCGAACCAGAGCAGCGGCGGCTCTTCCTCTCCGAGACCTCCGCGGAGCGGGTTGAGCTTGCTCTCAAGCGCATGCCCCGCCTCGTAGGACAGAAAGCCCGCCGCGTGCAGGCCCCGCTCGTCCGCCGCCCGGAGCGCCGCCAGCGCCGGGCGCACCTCGTCCCAGCATCTCGCCCCGACGATCTCCGCCGGCCTTCGGAACAGCAGCGCCGGCCCGGCGCCGTTCGCGCGTGCATCGTCCAGCAGGACGAACGGCTCGGAACCGTCTATCGGCACGGGCGCTTGTTAAGCGAGGCCGGCTGCTCCATCTGGAGCCAAGCCCTTTCGCTACAAAGACTTTTCGGGAGAATGCACGTGGTCGCCAGCGTCTTCGATCTGTTCAAGATCGGGGTAGGCCCATCCAGCTCGCACACGATGGGTCCGATGACGGCGGCCGCGACCTTTGTCGAGAGGCTGAGTGGGCGCGGGCTGATCGGATCGGTCGAGCGGGTCGAGACCGACCTCTACGGCTCGCTCGCCCTCACCGGCAAGGGCCATGCCACGGACCGCGCTGTGCTGATCGGCCTGACCGGCAAGCGCCCGGACAGCCTCGACCCGGACGAGGCCGACGTGATCGTCACGCGGATCCGCTCGACCGGCCGCCTCCTGCTCGGCGGCGTCCACGAGCTCGCGTTCGACGAGCCGCGCGACCTGCGCTTCCTCCAGCGCGAGCGCCTGCCCCACCACAGCAACGGCATGCGCTTCACTGCCTTCGCCGCCGACGGAAACCTGGTCGAGAGCGGCATCTTCTACTCGACCGGCGGCGGCGCCGTGGTCGATGAAGAAGCGATCACGCGCAATGCTCCGCCCGAGGGCGGCTGGGACTTGCCCTACAATTACCGCTCCGGCGACGAGCTGCTCGCCATCTGCGAGCGCGAGGGGATCACGATCGCCGACATCGCCCGCGCCAATGAGCTCGCCGGCCTGCCCGACGAGGAGATCGATCGCCGGCTCCGTGCCCTATCCGAGGCGATGTCGGCCTGCATCGACCGTGGCATTCGCCAGGACGGCATCCTGCCCGGAGGCCTGCGCGTGAAGCGCCGCGCCCCCGGCCTCCACCGCCTGCTGATGGAGCGCGCCGAACGCACCCTTCAGGACCCGCTCACCGTGCTCGACTGGGTCAATCTCTGGGCGCTCGCGGTTAACGAGGAGAATGCGGCCGGCGGCCGCGTCGTCACCGCGCCGACCAACGGCGCCGCGGGGATCGTCCCCGCCATCATGCGCTATTATCAGCGCTTCACCCCTCAGGCCAACGAAGAGGGGGTGCGCATCTTCCTGCTCACCGCCGCGGCAATCGGCTCGTTGTTCAAGGAGAATGCCTCGATCTCAGGCGCCGAAGTCGGCTGCCAGGGCGAGGTCGGCGTCGCCTGCTCGATGGCCGCTGCCGGGCTCACCGCAGCGCTGGGCGGCACGCCGGCCCAGGTCGAGAATGCCGCCGAGATCGGCATGGAGCATAATCTCGGCCTCACCTGCGACCCGGTCGCGGGCCTGGTCCAGGTGCCTTGCATCGAGCGCAACGCGGTCGGATCGATCAAGGCGATCGAGGCAAGCAGGCTCGCTCTGGTCGGCGACGGTTCGCACCTCGTCAGTCTCGATCAGGTGATCGAGACGATGCGCAAGACCGGCCTCGACATGAACGAACGCTACAAGGAAACCTCGCTCGGTGGCCTGGCGGTCAACGTGGTGGAATGCTGAACCCCTCGGCCGTGATGAACTGAGGCGGCACGTGCTCGATCAGCCAGACGCCATTCGCGCTCCGAAAGAAAAGGTGGCCGTGCATGGCTCCGCTGCGAACCGTCAGGATCGCAGTCTCACCTGACCTGCGATCGCCGACGCTACGGGCGGTCCCGATATCGGCGCTGAGGTGGACGTGCCGTCTGCGCCCCGGCCGGAGCCCCTCGCGCAGGATGAGCGGCAGCGCCGAGCGCTTCGTGCCGTGGAACAGGAGCGGCGGCGGCTCCACGGGTTCCAGGCCAAGATCGACCGGGATGCTGTGGCCCTGATTGGCGCGGATCCGCGTGCCTGTCTCGTCGAACGCATAGCGTTGCTTGTCATTGGTCCGGACGAGGTCTTCCAGTGCAGCGCGATCGAAATGGCCGAAGCGCCGCGCTACCGCTTCGATCACCGCCTCGGCCGGCGCCCAGCCGGCGTTATCCAGGATGAGCGCGCCGGCGCGCGGATCATGCCGCAGGATGCGCGCGAGATATCTGCTGACCTGCTTCATCGCCTTGCGACTCCACAAATGGTTTCGAGCCGGTAAAGTTGTGGGACAATCGCGGAGTCGCTATTGAGCGCTCCGCTTCCGACCAGATGGGGATCGGCGCTATGTCCTACTATCGTCTGCTGTTCATGAAGGCTGTCGACGGTCCGGTGATGGGCTCCGAAGAAATCTCGGCCCGCGACGATGTCGAGGCCGTGCGGATCGCCCGACGCAAGGTCGGCGACCAGCCGGTCGAACTGTGGTGTGACAAACGGAGGGTGAAGCAATTTTCGCCGGTGCAGCCGAGCGGGTCTGCTTTCTCTTTCTGAGCTGATCAGCGGAATTGGCCGTAAGCTGGGTTAGATGTGCACCCGAACGCTTCTGGTCTTCAGCTAAGCCTCGCGCGTTCTCGGTTGAACTACACCAGAAACAATTCGCCCCGACAAAAGCCGGGGCGGAGGGGGATCGCTACGGAGTGGGCAGTCGGGAGCGATCGGTCGTTTTATGTTCGAGTCGTGCCGCTATGATACGCTCTTGTGAGCCGTGCTAAAAGAGCGGCAAGTCGAACTTCGAACAAATTCTTGCAAGGTGCGCACGTTTCATTCCGGCCGCGCGAATGCTCAGCCCGCGACGGACGAGACCAGGAAGAAAGCGGCCACCGCCCCAAGCGCAATTCCTGCGCCGATCATGATCTTGTCGAGCCTGCCCTTGCTTTCCCCGGCCGCATTGAGGCGCTCCGCTTCAGGCCCGCTGACTGGCCGTCCCGCCACGTACAAGCCGCCCCGCGCAGCCCCGCTCAGCCGGAGCTCGAGAACGTCCGCCCGGCGACTCGTCGAGAAGGCGCGCGGGCTGCGCACGTCGTGCGTCATCGCCAGCCGAAGGCCAGCTTTGGGTGCGCGCTCGGATCCTGCAGGGCGGTCGAGCGCAAGCCGGAAATAGGCGCCTGCGACAGCCGCGCTTCGGGCCGCCTGGCGCGGTGTGTCGTCGAGCAGCTCCGCAGCCGTGCATGGCGAGGCGGCAAGCGCGCCAGCCACCGCAAAAGCAATCCAAGCTTTGGTCATGCTCTGATTCCCCCTTCCAGCCCCGGTCGGATCATGAACCCGCCTGGGCGGCCCGCGCAAGCTCCGACGTTGCATCGGCGCGCTCGAGCGGCCATTTGCTGCCCATGACCACGCCACCGATGAAGGCCGCAATCATCCCGGTCACCCCCCTGCAACAGAATTGCACCCTGCTCTGGTGCACCAGGACGATGCGCGGCGCCTTTGTAGATCCGGGTGGCGACATCGATCGCTTGCAGGCCGCCGCGAAGGGGCAGGGCGTCACGATCGAGAAGATCATCCTGACCCATGGCCATATCGATCATTGCGGCGGGGCCAAGGAACTGGCCGAGCGGCTCGGCGTGCCGATCGAAGGGCCGCAGGAGCTGGACCGCTTCTGGATCGCGCGGCTCGAGGATGACGGGCGCGCTTATGGTATACCCGCCCGCGTCTTCGAGCCCGATCGCTGGCTGGAGGAAGGCGATCAGGTCCCGGTCGGTGATTTGACCTTCGACGTGTATCACACGCCGGGGCACACGCCCGGGCACGTCATTTTCCACCATCCGCCGTCCCGGCTTGCCTTGGTCGGCGACGTGCTGTTCCAGGGCTCGATCGGGCGCACCGACTTCCCGATGAGCAACACGCAGGACCTGCTGGATGCGGTCGCGGCGAAGCTCTGGCCGCTAGGCGACGACACCGCCTTCATTCCCGGCCACGGCCCGATGAGCAATTTCGGCCATGAGCGGCGCACCAACCCGTTCGTGGGCGATCGCGCGCTGGCCCGCGCGCGGGCCTAAGCTTCGCTTACCTGCGCGAAGGTGACGCCAGTCTCCGTTCCGCCCCGGTCCAGATAGGGAAGGGTGAGCGCGTATCCGGCAAGCGCCAGCAGCGGCAGATAGGTCGCGAGCATCCCTCCGATCCGCAGCGGGTTGGGCGCGGGCCGGTCCATCCCGAAGGCGTGCGCCAGGCGGCCGAGAATGAAGACAATCGCCACTGCCCACAGCCACGTCTGCGATCCGCGCGCGAGTTCGATCAGCGCGAGCAGGATCAGGAAGAGCGGCGTATATTCGGTGAAGTTCGCATGCGCCCGCATGCGGGTCGCGACGAGGTCGTTGCCGCCGTCCCCTATTGAGACCTTGTGCCGGAACCTGAGCCGGCTCACTCGCGCGCTCAGCCAGAGGTTGAGCAAGGCCGCGGCGCCCGCGATGGTGAGCGTGATCGGCAGCATTTCCACGGCTTGATCTCCCCTTTTGCGCAGCCCACATGGCATGGGCTGGGCGCTTGCAACAGTCCGGAAAATCGGTATAGGCGGCTCGCTCACATGCATCGGCCGCCAGGCCCGCGGCCGTCCAGGCCATTGCCTCGGCGCTTCGTGCAAGACGACAAACAGACAGACGATTGGAACAGGTGCCAGGATGGCCGTCCCCAAGAGAAAAACTTCGCCTTCCAAGCGCAACATGCGCCGCAGCCATCATGCGCTGACCCCGGCCAATTACGCGGAATGCCCCAACTGCGGCGAACTGCGCCTGCCGCACAATCTGTGCACCGCTTGCGGCCACTATAACGGTCGAGAGATCCGCCCGGTCGAAGCTTAAGAGCCTTAGGAGGCGAGAGCGGTGGGCTCAGCGCCACGGATCGCAATCGACGCGATGGGTGGCGATACCGGCCCGGCGGTGATGCTGGCGGGGGCCGCGTGCGCCCATGCCCGGCGCGATGACCTTTGCTTCCTCATGTTCGGGGACAAGGCGCTGGTCCGCGCCGAACTCGACAAGCACAAGCGGCTGAAGGACGCGGTCGAGATCGTCCACTGCGACGACGTGATCGCCGGCAGTGAGAAGCCGAGCCAGGCGATACGCCGCGCCAAGACGACCTCGATGGGGCGCGCTATCGCCGCCGTGAAATCGGGTCAGGCCCAGGCAGCTTTGTCCGCCGGCAATACCGGCGCTCTGATGGCCATGTCGAAGCTCTCGCTGCGGACCATTCCGGGCATCGACCGGCCGGCGCTCGCCGCTCTGCTGCCGACCTTGGGCGAGAATGACCTTGTGATGCTCGACCTGGGCGCCAACACCGAGGCAGATACTCAGAACCTCGTCCAATGGGCGGTGATGGGCGCCGCTTACTCCCGCATCGCGCTCGATCTCGAACGTCCCCGCGTGCAACTCCTCAATATCGGCACGGAAGAGCTGAAAGGGACCGACACGCTGAAGGAAGCCGCCGCTATCCTGCGTGACGCAGACTATCTCGGCCTGCGCTTCGACGGTTTCATCGAAGGCGACAAGATCTCGCGCGGCGATGTGGACGTGGTCGTGACCGATGGCTTTTCCGGCAACATCGCGCTCAAGACCGCCGAAGGCACGGCGCGCTTCGTCGCCGACTTGCTCCGCCGCGCCTTCACGAGTTCGGTGCGGTCCAAGATCGGCTTCTTGATCTCGCGACCTGCCACCGAGCTGCTCAAGCATCATCTCGACCCCAACAATCACAACGGCGCGGTCTTTCTTGGTCTCAACGGGATCGTTGTGAAAAGTCACGGCAGCGCGAATGAGAAGGGCGTCGCCAACGCGATTCGCGTTGCGGCGCGGCTGGCGCGCGAGGACCTGACTCGCAAGATCAAGGACGACCTCGACAACATCGCTTCTCACCGACTTCCGGCGGCCGCCCAATGAGCCGCCGCGCCGTCATCGTCGGGACCGGCTCTGCTTTGCCGATCGAGCGCGTGACCAACGCGCAGCTTGCCGCGCGCGGCGTGGATACGACCGACGAATGGATCGTCGAGCGCACCGGCATCACTGCCCGCCACATCGCCGGGGATGGCGAGACCACCGCGAGCCTCGCCACGCTGGCCGCCCGCAAGGCGCTCGAGGCCGCCGGCGTTCCGGCCGAGAAGGTGGGCCTGATCGTGCTTGCGACGGCGACCCCCGACCAGACCTTCCCCGCCAGCGCCACGCGGGTGCAGACCGCGCTCGGCATAAACGATTGCATCGCGTTCGATGTCGCGGCGGTTTGTACCGGCTTCCTTTATGCCCTGTCGGTCGCCGACAATATGGTAAAGGGCGGCATGGCCGATTACGCGCTGGTGATCGGCTCCGAGACGTTCAGCCGGATCCTCGACTGGGAGGACCGCGCGACCTGCGTCCTGTTCGGCGACGGGGCCGGGGCGATCCTCTTGCAAGCTCAGGAAACCGAGGATCGGGGCATCCTCGCCACCAAGCTTCACGCGGACGGCCGTCACAACGACCTGCTCTATGTCGATGGCGGTGTTTCTACCACGGGCACGATCGGCAAGCTCAGGATGAAGGGCCGCGAGGTCTTCCGCCACGCCGTCACCAACCTTGCCGATGTGCTGAATGAGGTGCTGACCGCGTCCGGCCACCAGGCCTCGGAAGTGGATTGGGTCGTCCCCCACCAGGCCAATAAGCGCATTCTCGACGCCACGGCCAAGAAGCTCGGGCTGGATCCCAACCGGGTGGTGGTGACGGTCGACCAGCACGCGAATACGTCCGCCGCCTCCGTCCCGCTGGCGCTCGATGTCGCCGTTCGCGATGGTCGCATCAAGCCGAACGACCTGCTCGTTCTGGAGGCGATGGGCGGCGGCTTCACATGGGGCGCGGCAGTCGTCCGTTACTGACAACCGACTGGCGCAAGAGTCGATTGCAAGCCAAGTCAAGCTGGATTAAACTTGCCAATTCAAGTACGCGGGGGCGAGGGGATAATAATCATGGCTGACGCAGGGACAATCAGGAAGATCACGGCGGGTACGCTGACGCGCGCCGACTTGTCGGATGTCGTTCACCGCGAAATCGGCTTGTCGCGGGCCGAGTCGGCCAGCATCGTGGAGCGCATCCTGCACCACATGTGCCACGCGCTCTCGGAAGGCGAAAACGTGAAGATATCCGGCTTCGGAAGCTTCCTTTTGCGTGACAAGGGCGAGCGGGTCGGCCGCAATCCGAAGACCGGCGTGGAGGTTCCAATCGCTCCGCGTCGCGTGCTGACCTTCCGCGCCAGCCAGATCATGCGCGACCGGATCACCGGCAGCGACTGAGCAATCCGTGGCCGAAGCTCCGCGCAAGAGCGACCAGGCCTTCCGCACGATCGGCGAACTTGCGGACGAACTGGCCGTGCCGCAGCACATCCTGCGCTACTGGGAAACGCGCTTTCCCCAGCTACGGCCGCTCCAGCGCGCCGGCAACCGCCGCTACTATCGCCCCGCCGACGTCACGCTGGCGCACCGCATCCACCGCCTGCTGAACCAGGACGGCTACACGATCCGCGGAGTCCAGCAGCTTCTCGCCGGCAACGGCGCCGATAGTGAGGATCTCGTGGCGCCGGTCGGCACGACCCCCGCGAGCGGGCAAGGCGTGTCCGCCGCCGAGGAGCTGAGGGCCATCCGCCGGTCATTGAAGGATGCTCTGGATCGCGATCCCGGCTGAAACACCGCTCAGCTGTCTTCCTCGGGGCCCAGTTCAGGATCAAGGTCGCGCGGGCGTATGAAGCGGGTGAGGGTGCCGGCGCCCCGCTCAAGCTGAGCCCAATCGTCGATGGAGAAGGTCATTTCGGCGAGCGTGCCCGTCGGATATTTGGCCGCGACCTCGGCCCGCAAAGACCCATCGGACGTGAGCAGCAGGGCGAGATTCTCCAGCCCCGGATTGTGGCCGACCAGCAGGAGCGAACTTGCCCCCTCATTCGCTCCCTGTGCGATCTCAAGCAGAAGTTCGGCCGAGGCGAGATAGATGCGGCGATCGAAGCGGGTGCCGAGTTCGCGACCATAGCCTTCTTCAACGTCGTGCAATGTCTCGATCACGCGGACGGCCGGGGAGGCGAGAACCTGATCGAAGTTCAAGCCCAGCCTGCGCATTTCGCGCCCCACGGTCCGCGCCGCGCGGCGGCCGCGCGCGTTGAGCGGCCGATCGAAATCGCGCATCGCCATGTCGTCCCAGCTGGACTTGGCATGCCGGAGCAGCGTCAGCGTCTTCACGAAAGTCCTTAGGCAGCCGTAACGTCCGCCCCGATCTGCCCCAAAGCGGGAGCGGAAGAAAGACAGGAACGCACCCGCTCGATCGCTTCGGCCAGCGTCACCCGCCGCACCTCCATCCCGGGTGGGAAGGCGGTGAGCAGGCGCGAGGGCGTGGCCGCGGAGAGCAGCACGAACATGCCGCGGTCCTCCTTCCGCCGGATCAGCCGGCCGAACGCCTGGGCGAGGCGAGCGCGTACGACGCGGTCGTCATAGGCGGAGCCGCCCGCAGCCGCCCGGCGGGCGGCGTGAAGCACTGTCGGGCGTGGCCAGGGCACGCCTTCCATCACGACCAGGCGCAGCGACTCGCCAGGCACGTCGACCCCGTCGCGCAGCGCATCCGTCCCGAGCAGGGAGGCACGCGGTTCGTCGCGGAAGATATCGACCAGGGTGCCGGTGTCGATCGGATCGACATGCTGGGCATGGAGCGGCAGTCCCGCCCGGGCGAGCCTGTCGGCGATCCGGGCGTGAACCGCCTTCAGCCGCTGGATTGCGGTGAACAGGCCCAGCGTGCCGCCGTTCGCCGCCTCGATCAGGCGCGCATAAGCGCCGGCCAGCGCTGCGAGGTCGCCGCGCTTCACATCGGTGACGACCAGCACCTGGCTGCATGCCGCATAATCGAACGGGCTTTCGGCTGCGAAGTGCTGCGGAGGCGAGTCGAGGTGGCAAGCGCCGGTGCGCGCATCCGCCGCGCTCCAATCATCCGCGCCGCGTAGCGTGGCCGACGTGACCAGGACGCCGTGGGCAGGCTTCAACACCGTCTCCGCGAGCGGGCGGGTCGGATCGAGCCAGCGGCGGTGGATGCCGATGTCGAGCTCGCGCCCGTCCACGCGGTCGACTGCAAACCAGTCCACGTAATCCGGGTCGGCGGGCCCGCCCAGCCGGCCTAGTAATGCGATCCAGCCCGCCAGCGTCTGCGTTCGCCAGCTCAGCCCACCGATCGCGCCGTCCACCCGCGCGCGTGCCTGGGGGTCGAGCCAGTCCGGCGCGTCCTCAAGCACGGCCTCCAGCCGCTTGCCGAGCGCGACCAGCGGCCGCATCAGCTGCTCCAGCGCTTCCAGCGCGGGTGCTGCGGCTTCGACGATGGCGGGGTCGAGCTCCGCAATCTCGGTCTCGAGCCCATAGCCCGCGTCCTGGGCCGAGGCTCGCGCGTAAACGGTGCCTCGCACCGCGCCAAGCAGCCGCTCCACCGGCCCGAACGGCGCCCCTTCGCCCACTCGGGCGAGCCAACCGTCGCCGGGCAGGGCTCCCGCCGCCTGCACCGCCGCTTCAAGCGCCAGCCCGCCGGCCTCGTCATAGGAAGCGACGTCCATCAGCCGAGCGGCAAGGCCGCGCCGCCGCCCGCGCGACTTGCCTTCTGGTCCGATCAGCCAGCGCCTGAGTTCGATCGTCTCGGCCCCAGTCAGCGCGGCGCCGAACGTGGAATCGGCGGCGTCGAACAGGTGATGGCCTTCGTCGAACACGATGCGGCTGGGTCGCTGACCCTGCTCGCGTCCGCGCGCGGCATTGACCATCACCAGGGCGTGATTCGCAATGACGAGGTCGGCCTCCGCACTCGCCCGGGCTGAGCGCTCGATGAAGCATCTGCGGTAATGGGGACAGCCGGCATAGACGCATTCCCCGCGCCGGTCCGTCAGCGCCGTGGAGCCCGCCCGCCGGAACAGGGTTGGGAGCCACCCCGGCAAGTCACCGCCCACCATGTCGCCGTCCTTGCTGTACGCAGCCCAGCGCGCGACCAGCTGCGCCAGGATCGCGGCGCGACCTGCAAATCCGCCCTGCAGAGCGTCTTCGAGGTTGAGCAGGCACAGATAATTTTCGCGTCCCTTGCGTACGACCACCTTGCGACGGCGCTCGTCCGGATCGGGAAAGAGGCGCTCGCCTTCCCGGTCGAGCTGCCGCTGCAGCGCCTTGGTGTAGGTCGAGACCCAGACCGCGCCGTCCGCCTGCTCCGCCCAGAGCGAGGCCGGCGCGAGGTAGCCGAGCGTCTTGCCGATTCCCGTGCCGGCTTCGGCGAGCAGCAAGTTGGGCTGGCCATCGATCCGCCGCGGGGCGAACGGGCCGGCGGCCGCAGCGGCATAGTCGCGCTGCCCTTGCCGAGCTTCGGCGGCCTGCCCGGTGAGCTGCGCAAGGCGCTCGGCGACTTCGCCCGCTCCGATCCGCACCGGCCGCGGCTGCGCGCGCGGCGCACATTCCTCCCATTCGGGCAGGCGCGAGAATAGCCAGCGCTCGTCCCGCTCGGGACGGCGCAGGCGCTGACCGACGGCCCCGGCCCATTGCCAGCGCATCCGGCTGAGCGATTGGGCGCTCGCCCATGCGCCTTCGCGTTCCGGCCAGTCCGTCCCCAGGACCGAAAGCAGACGCTCTGCGGCCTGGATCAGAAAAGTCGCCGCTTCGGTATCGTCCGTGGGTGCATCCAGGCCGAGCGCGTCCGCCAATCCTTTGGGAGTGGGGACGGCGAAGCGAGCCGGGTGAACGAAGGCGAACAGCTCGAGCAGGTCGAGACCGGACAATTCGGGATAACCGAGCCGCTGGCCGACCAGCGGCGCGTTCAACATGATCAGCGGCGTTTCCGCCGCCCGCGCGATCGCCTGCCCCCGACCGAGCGCCTCGACGTGCCCGTCCGGATGCGCCATCCAGATACCGCCGTGGGTCGCGTGGAGCGCGGGGTAGGGGAGCGGCATGGCCATCCGCCGAAGATGGTCTAAGTAGAACGAAAGAGCAACGGCAGCTTAGGCCAGGCCGGCGCTTTCTACCGCCAGGCTTGGAATGGTGAGACTTGTCCGCCCATCCGACCTTGCACGCTCCGAACGAAGCGGCGAAGAGCCGGGTCATGCCCACCAGCATCGATCCCGCCCTTCGAGAAGCCGCGCACGTGTCCAAGGCATGGCCCTATGAGGAAGCGCGCAAATTGCTGAAGCGCTACCCGGACGGACCCGGGGGAAAAGCCATCGTCTTCGAAACCGGCTACGGTCCCTCGGGCCTCCCTCACCTCGGCACATTTCAGGAAGTCGCCCGGACGCTGATGGTGCGCCACGCTCTGGCCGACTTGGTCGACTGGCCAAGCCGGCTGATCGCGTTCTCGGACGACATGGACGGGATGCGCAAGGTGCCGCCCGGCGTACCGAACCAGGAGATGATGCTTGCGCATCTCGATCAGCCGCTGTCGCGGGTGCCCGACCCGTTCGGCTGCAATCACCTAAGCTACGCCGATCATAACAATCGGCTGTTGCGCCAATTCCTCGATCGCTTCGGGTTCGATTACGAGTTCATGGCCTCCAGCAACTGCTACGAATCCGGCCGCTTCGACGAGGCGCTGAGGGGCGTGCTTCGCAGCTATGATGCGATCCAGGGCGTGATGCTGCCGACGCTGCGCGAGGAGCGGCGGCAGACCTACTCGCCCATCCTCCCGGTCAGCCGGATCAGCGGAAAGGTTCTGCAAGTGCCGATCGAGGTGGTCGACCCGGAGGCCGGCCTCATCCGCTACACCGATCCGGCGGGCGGGGAGACGGTCGAGCAGTCGGTCCTATCGGGCGGCGCCAAGCTGCAGTGGAAGGTCGACTGGGCGATGCGCTGGGCCGCGCTCGGTGTCGATTACGAAATGGCCGGCAAGGACCTGATCGACAGCGTGGTCCAGTCAGGCAAGATCGCCCGCATCCTCGGCGCCCGCCCGCCCGAGGGTTTCAATTACGAGCTTTTCCTGGACGAGAATGGCGAGAAGATTTCGAAGTCGAAGGGCAATGGGGTCACCATCGAGGAGTGGCTGACCTATGCCCCGCCCGAGAGCCTCGCTTTCTATATTTATCGGGAGCCGAAAAAGGCCAAGCAGCTCTCCTTTGGCGTGATCCCAAAGGCGGTGGACGAATATCAGCAGTTCCTCGCCGCCTATCCGAACCAGCCCTGGAAGGAGCGGCTGGGCAATCCCGTCCACCATATCCATGCCGGACAGGTCCCGCCCGCGCGCGTGCCGCTGACCTTTGCCTTGCTCCTCAACCTGGTCGGGGTGGCGTTGACCGAGGACAAGGCGTTGCTGTGGAGCTTCGTCCGGCGTTACGCGCCGGATACGTCGCCCGAGACCCATCCGGAGCTCGACGCGCTGATCGGCCATGCCGCGGCCTATTTCCGGGATTTCGTCAAATCCACCCTCCGGCGCCGCGCACCGGACGCTCGGGAGGCGGAAGCGCTTCGCGATCTCGACGCGCGGCTTGGCCAGCTGCCGCCCGGTGCGCCCGGCGAGGACATCCAGAACCTGGTCTTCGAAGTCGGCAAGGCGCACCGCTTCGATAACCTGCGGGACTGGTTCAAGGCGCTGTACGAGACCTTGCTCGGCACCAGCCAGGGCCCCCGCATGGGCAGCTTCATCGCGCTTTACGGCATCGACAACAGCCGCCGGCTGATCGCCGAGGCCCTGGCCGCGCCA
The DNA here is from genome assembly GCF_036387615.1 of Allosphingosinicella sp. GTDB lineage: Bacteria > Pseudomonadota > Alphaproteobacteria > Sphingomonadales > Sphingomonadaceae > Allosphingosinicella. The sequence continues at coordinate 6,109 of NZ_DASVTH010000035.1, read as the reverse complement.
CCCCGGCCCGCCTAGAGGCTGGCCAGGTCTCTGGCCGCACCAGGCTTCACGCCCGCCCGCTTCAGCGCCTCGTCCAGTGCCTGGTCGGCCGGAACCGCCACGTCGGGTTTGACCCCCACGCCTTCCCAGCCCTCACCTGTGTCGGGATCGAAGGTCCGCCCGACCGGGATGAAAGCGGAATAGCCGCCTCCCAGATCGGCGCCGAAACCGTAATGACCGGCCCCGCGCGTGGTCTCGCCGATCAGAGTGGCGCGGCCGGTGCGTTTCAGGGAAAGCGAGAGATGCTCGGCTGCCGAGGCCGTGCGGCCCGACGTGAGCAGGAAGACCCTGGCTTGGCGCAGCTTACCGGCCGCCGGGGCCGGAACCGCCAGGTGAACGCGCCGGACCACGCCTTCCGGCGCCTGCTCCTTGCGGATGGTCCCGCCTTCCTCAAAGGGGTTGCCGCCGCGCTGATCGACCGCAAGACGCGTGTCCATTTTCACCAGCACCTGTTCCTTTTGGAACAGCAGCGGGAACATCATATCCATTTCCGCCAGCCCACCGCCGCGATGGCCGCGCGCGTCGATGATCAGGGTCTCGGCATCGCCGTGGCGCGCCAGGAAGTCGCGCAGCGCGGTCAGGGTCGCCTCGTTCCCCGGGAACCCCGCAAAGTCGATGTAGGCCACTCCGTCGGCGAGCCACCCCGCCTTGGTGATCGCATTGCCGGGGCTGGGACCGCGGACTGGTCCGGGCTGCGCGCCAGGTTCAGCGGCTTCAGGGGGCCGCAGCTTCAGGTGCCTGTCTTGGTGCACGGCCTGCAGGTCGGACGTCACCGCTTCGGCAAACGCCTCCGCAGTATCGAGACGGCGATATCTCCCGCTTGCGCGATTTGCCCGGAGGGTGGAGGCGTAACGCTTCCCCACCTCCGGAAAGACGAAGCTCTGTTCGAGTTCGCCCGCGAGCCGCTCGATCACCTGGTCAGCGATTCCGGCATCAAAGGCGGGCATGGCTGCCGATGCTCCTGGAAGGGGTTGAACCTGCGCCGAGGCGGGCGACGCAAGCAACGCCGCCAGCGCTAGGCCCGTCATGACTGGATGCTTCAATTCCGGTCTCTCCTTCTGCTCTCGCGGCGGTGATCAGCAACATGCGTGCCAGCTCAATCGCCTCGCCTGCGAAGGTAGCGCAGCCACATCGTGTTCGCTTTCGGACGGCGCCTGTTCGGAAGCGAACGAACTCTGGGCGGCAGAGTTGATGCCGAAAGGAGTTTTTCAGCATGGAAAGCCTGGACGCGATCTTCGGCCCGGACAAGGGGATCAGCTGGGAGCAGGAATGTGCGCGCGGTCTTGATCTTCTTTTACGGACTGCTGCTCGTGCGTATCGCCGGCCGTCGCGTGTTCGGGCGCTGGTCGGCGATCGATATCGTCGTCTCCATCGTGATCGGATCGAACCTCAGCCGCGCGCTGACGGGAAACGCGCCGCTCTGGGGCACGCTCGCCGCGACCACCCTGCTGATGGCCTTGCACTATGGGCTGGCGCATGCCGCCGTTCGGATGCGCTGGGTGTCACGGCTGATAGAAGGGGCTCCGATCTGCTTGGCCGATGCTGGAAAGGCCGATGAGCGGGCGATGAGGCGGCAGGGCGTCAGCCTCGCCGACCTGCACGAGGCGCTCCGCGACAAGGGACTGGAGCATGTCGCTCAGACTCGGCTCATCAACCTCGAGCCGAGCGGAAACGTCACAGTGCTCAAGTCGGATTAAATGCCGCGGCGACCTGTGCTAATCATGGCTGGCGGCGGAGACCGGTCACGGCCGGTTCACCCTCGCGACTGCACGTGAGGCATCGGAGGTAGGACGATGGTGATGGACAGGAGGACCGCGCTTGGGCTGGGCGGCGCGGCGATCGTCGGCGCTGCTGCGACGTTGACGTTCGGGAGGCAGTCTCATGCCGCTCCGGGCAAGTTCGAAGTGTCCTATACGGACGCCGAATGGCGCAAGCGGCTCAACCCGCGCGTCTATGCCGTGCTGCGCAAGGAGAATACTGAGCCGGCCGGCTCCAGCCCGCTCAACAAGGAGAAGCGCCGCGGCACCTATCATTGCGCGGGTTGCGATCTCCCCGTTTATTCTTCCGCCCAGAAATTCGAAAGCGGCACCGGATGGCCGAGCTTCTGGAAGCCGCTTCCCAACGCCATTGGCACGCGCGAGGACAATCAGCTCTTTATCTCCCGAACAGAAGTGCATTGCCGGCGCTGCGGGGGGCACCTCGGGCATGTCTTCGACGACGGGCCAAAGCCGACCGGCCTTCGCTATTGCATGAACGGCCTGGCGCTGAAGTTCCGGCCGGCTTAAGCGGCCACCGGAAAGCGGAGCAGCCTGTCCGCCACCGGCACCAGCGCCTGCGCTCTTGGACCGACCGCTCGGACGATCTCGGGATGGTCGACGTCCAGCCCCCCGGTTAGCGCGCCGAACGCGGGGAGAACCAGCTTGCGCTCGCTCGCCACGAAGCAGCGTCGTGAGACCTTCCGGCCGCGCTGCGTGATCCTGAGCTTGGGGTGGAAATGTCCGGAAAGTTCAGGGCGGGCCTCGGCCGGATCTGCCTCGTGACGCAGCACGAGGCCGTCCACCACCGCCTCGTCGACGATCGCGCCGCCGCAGTGGTCGGCAAAGCCCGGATCGTGGTTGCCAGTGATCCAGGTCCAGTCGGTGGCGCCTGTAAGGTCGGTCAGCATCGCCCGCGCGCGCTCCGGCAGGCGATCGCATCCGTGCCGATCGTGGAAGCTGTCGCCCAGGCACCAGATCTCGCTCGCCCCAGTCGCCGCCACGACTGCGGTGAGGTCGGCAAGCGTCGCGACCGAGTCGTACGGCGGCAGCATCTGCCCCAGCCGAGCGAACCAGCTCGCCTTTTCAAGGTGGAGATCGGCGACCAGCAAGGCCTGCCGCGCCGGCCAGAACAGCGCGCCTTGCGGCAGCGCCATCAACTCATGCCCACAGAACGAAAAGCGAACCATGCCCCGCTATAAGCGGGGCCGATTCATCAGCGCAAGCGGGCTGGTCAGATTCCGGCGATTTGCGGAACGGCGGAGGATTGCACTCCGGCCGACAGCGGCTGCGGCGCCTGCTGCTCGGGCGCGGTCGAATAGAACAGGACGGCGCCGGCGAGGAAACCCTGGCCGACTAGAGCGAACGGATTGATCAGTTTCTTCTTGATGTTCATGACGCTTGCTTCCCGACCCACTGACCGCACGGCTGCCTGTTCTCGGCAGCTCCGCTCCCCCGGCTGTGGTTGGTTCAACCTGCGCCCGAAGAGTTAAACGACACCTGAATCAATGTGGGGCTACGAACAATTTACCATCGACGAACCTGCCAAATCCGGCGTCGAAGATGCGTGGCGGGAAGGAAGCTGCTGCTTTAGGCGACAAACTCGTCGCACTCTTGTGGAAAGGTGGCGGGCCCCGAAGGCCCGCCACGGAAAAGATGTCAGGCGGCTTCGGCCTGACGCTGCTCTTCGACCCGGACCTGGGGCGCTTCGGAGCTGCCCTCGATGGTCTCGGTCGAGCCGCCGTTGATGGCGACCTTGCGCGGCTTCATCGCCTCGGGGATCTCCCGCACCAGCTCGATCGAAAGCAGCCCGTCCCGCAGGTCGGCGGCTTCAACCCGGACGAAGTCGGCCAGCTCGAAGCGGCGCTCGAAGGCGCGGGTGGCGATCCCGACGTGCAGGAAGTTGCCGTCCTTGTTGCGGTTCTCCGCCCTGCGGCCGGTGATCACCAGCAGGTTCTGCCGGGCCGTGATGTCGATCTCGTTCTGCTTGAAGCCGGCCACCGCAAGCGTGATGCGGTAGCTGTCGTCGCCCAGCCGCTCGATGTCGAACGGCGGATAATTGTCGCTGATGTCGGTCCGCGCCGAGCTTTCGAGGAAGTCGAACAGCCGGTCGAAGCCGACGGTGGAGCGACGGTAGGGGGTGAAATCAAAACCGGTTCTCATGGTCAAATGTCCTCCAGTTTGAGCAACATGTGAGATGAGGCGCGGGCGGGCAGGAGGCCCTTGGCGCCCCGCTTGTACAGGCCGGACACTGCCAACAAGTCGTCCGACGCGCGGTGAGATAGGAGCGCTTTCCGTAGCGTCAAGAGGCTCGCTTGAGCAAAAATCGTGAGCTCAGAACTTCGCGCGAGCAGGCAGATGCTTCTCCAGCACTGCGGCCAGCTGGGCAACCGTAAAGGGCTTGCGCAATACCGGGGCATCGCGGCCCAGCGCCGCCTCGAGCTGGTCGGTTTCCGCATAGCCGGTGACGAACACGATCGGCAGTTCGGGGCGGGCGGAGCGGGCTGCTCGGGCAACCTCCGCGCCGTGCATCAGCGGCATAGCGTAATCGAGCAGCACGAGATCGGGCGGCGAGGCCTGGAGCTTGGCCAAGCCTTCCGGACCATCCTGCGCGAGCAGCACGCGGTGACCGATGCCCTCCAGCGCGGCCGAGAGGAACGCCCGCACGTCGCGATCGTCGTCGATCACCAGGATCGTCGCCTCGCTGCCGTGCGGCGCGGCGGGCGTGTCGATCGCCTCGTCCTCGTGAGCGGTCGCCGGCGCCGGCTCTGCCGCCGGCAGGAGCAGCCGCACGCATGTACCGACGCCAGGGCTACTCTCGATCTGCAGCGTTCCGCCCGATTGGCGGGCGATGCCGTAAACCTGAGCCAGCCCCAGGCCGGTGCCCTTGCCAAGCGGCTTGGTTGAAAAGAACGGCTCGGTCGCGCGCTGCAGCACCTCCGGCGTCATGCCCGATCCTGTGTCGGCGACGCTGAGACAGAGATACGAGCCGTCCTCCAGGTCAGGCTGGCCAACGAGCACCGTCCGCTCGCTGGAGATTGTCAGCACTCCGCCATGCGGCATGGCATCTCGGGCATTGATCCCGAGGTTCAGGATCGCATTCTCCAGTTGGTTGACGTCGCACACGGCGTAACCGTCTTCCGCCCCCAGCCGGGTCTCGATCCGGATCGCCTGGCCGACCGAATGGCGCAGCAGGTCCTGCATGTTGGCCACGACCCGATTGACCGGGACCGGAGTCATGCTGACCCGCTGCAGCCGGGAGAAGGCGAGCAACTGGCTGGTGAGCTTGGCGCCGCGCCGCGCCGATTCGAGCGCCGCCCCGGCGATCCGCTGCGTCCGCTCGTCTTTCGCCTGTCGCGAGATCAGCTCGAGGCCGCCCAGGATAGGGGTCAGCAAATTGTTGAAGTCGTGCGCGATCCCGCCGGTCAGCTGACCGACCGCCTCCATCTTCTGCGCCTGCCGAAGCGCATCCTCCGCGCGGAGCCGATCCGCGACCTCGGCCGCCACTCGGCGTTCGAGCGCTTCTTCGGCCTGCTTGGCCGCGGTGATGTCGTGGGCGACTCCGATGAAGCCGATATGCTCGCCATTTGCCCCGAGCCGCGGTTGAGATTCTGAGCGAAGCCAGCGCCACTCGCCGTCGGCGCGCCGATAGCGAGCTTCCAGCACGAAGGCTTGCATCGAGGCTTCGCCAGCCACGGACTCGGCAACTACCCGGTGGATATCTTCCGGGTGAATTACCGTCCGCCAGTCGAAGTCGACCGCTTCCTCGTAGGAAATGCCGAGGAAATCGACATAAGCGCGGTTCACGAAGCCGCGTTTGCGGTCGAGCTTGGTCACCCACATCGGCACCGGGGCCGAATCGGCGATCAGCCGAAAGCGCTCTTCGCTCTCGCGCAGCGCGAGTTCCGCCTCGCGCCGGTCGGTGATGTCATAGCCTTCGACGAACAGGCCGCTGACGTTGCCCTCGCGGTCGGTGATCGGCTGGAAAACGTAGTCGAGGTGGCGCAATTCGAGAGGACCGTCCGGCTTGCGCTGAAGCCACAAGGGCGCGGATCGCCCGGAATGAGCCTCGCCACTGGCATAGACCTTGTCGAGCAGCGCGACGAAGCCGGTGTCGGCGAGATCGGGAAAGGCCTCGGCGACGCTGCGGCCGATCAACTCGCGCGGCCCGACCAGCTCCATGTAGGATGCGTTCGCCATCTGGTAGACGTGCGTCGGCCCGTGCGTCGCCGCCATGAAGCCGGGTGCCTTCTCGAACAGCTGACGAAGCTGCTCGATCTCGCTGATCGGCTCGTCGGCCGCGCTCATCAGCGTGT
>NZ_DASVTH010000034.1:0-96459 GCF_036387615.1 Allosphingosinicella sp. | reverse complement strand
CGGCAGTGTGGGTGTCGTTGCCTCCCGCTGGGACGATCGCCTCCACATCGCCCATTCGCGGCTCACCCCCACCCTTAATCGTGCAAACGCACATCGGTACTTGAACATTCCCGCCGTTCGGGGATTGTTTCGCTCATGAAGTTGTTCGCCCGCGCGCCCCGCCGGTCTCCGGGTCATATGGAGGCTCCCCCGCCGGGCCTCAGGCACATGCGGATCGTCGCCACCGGGTTGCTGGTGGTGATGGCAGCCCTGTTCCTCATCAGCCGTGCACTGGATACCGGGCACCCGGTATTCGGCTTCGTCCGCGCGTTCGCCGAGGCGGCGATGGTCGGCGGGCTGGCCGACTGGTTCGCCGTCACCGCCCTGTTCCGCCACCCGCTCGGCCTGCCGATCCCACACACTGCAATAATCCCAAGAAACAAAGACCGCATCGGCAACACCCTCGCTCAGTTCCTGAAGGATAATTTCCTGACTCCGTCAGTGGTCGCGCGGCGGATGCGAAAGATCGACGTGGCGGGGGCGGCGGGCCGGTTCCTGACCGATCCGCCCGGCAAAGGCCGCCTGCGGGAAGGCGCATCCCGGCTGATCGCTGACATATTGGAGGCGCTCGACCAGGAGCGACTGGGCGGAATGGTGAAGAGCGCGATCGCCAACCGCCTGCGCGGCATGGAGGTCGCACCGCTGCTTGGCCAAAGCCTGGACGCGGCGATCACGGAAGAACGGCACATTCCTATCCTGGACAGCCTGATCACCTGGGCTGGGCGCGCGCTCGATGCCAACGAGGATATGATCCGAAACATGGTCCAGCAGCGCGCCAACTGGGTCATGAAAATGGCCGGGCTCGACGAGAGGCTCGCCAGCGCGATCATCGACGGTTTGCGCCGGCTCAGCATCGAGATGGCGGTCGATCCCGCGCACCCGGTTCGGCTCAAGGCCGAGGAGGGGCTCGCCGACCTTGCCTGGCGCTTGCAGCATGATCCCGAGCTGCGCGCCAAGGTCGAGGAGATGAAGAACGAGATCATCGGCAATCGGGCGGTGGCCAGCTGGATTGAGGGGTTGTGGGAGAAGGCGCGCGCCGGCCTGCTCAACGCCGCGCGCAACCCGGACGCCACAATGGCCGGACGATTCGGGGACGCCCTGCGCCAGCTAGGCGCCACCTTGCAGCAGGACCCAAGGCTCAAAGCGACGATCAATCAGTTCGCTCGCCGCGCCGTGGTCGGAGCGGTCGCAAGCTACGGCTCCGGCATCGTCGCGCTCGTGTCGGACACCATCCGCGGTTGGGACGCGCGGACCATCACCAATCGGCTGGAAGCCGCCGTGGGCCGCGACCTGCAATATATCCGCATCAACGGTACGTTGGTCGGTGGCTTGGTCGGCGTGCTGATCCACGCCTTCGAGGTTTTCGGCTGATCCTGGAGGACCCGGGGGCTCAGCAGGGGGCAAGGCGAACATCGAACGTGCCGGCCGGGCTTGGCTTGAGGATCTCCCGCGCGGGCACCGCCGGGTCGAGCCACCGCGCCCAATCGGACCGGGGGACCACCATTACCTGCCGGTCGTGATATGGCGCGACATCGGGGCCGGGTTCGCCAGTCAACATCGTGCAGGCCTCGCCCACTTCGCGGGTCGACCGCCACAGGCCCGCGATGCAGAACCAGTTCTCGCCCCGCACCGTGAACAGCCACCGATCCTTCTTCGCTCGCTTCCCCCGCGCCCCATCGGGGGCTGGCGGATCGGTATATTCGTAGAAGCCGTCCGCCACGATCAGGCACCGCCCGGTCGTGAACTCGCGTCCGTCCGAGCGGTAGTTGAAGACCGGCTTCCCGCCCGGTCCCGGCCAGCTCCAGCGGCGCTGGACGAGTTCGGCGGCGCCCGGCTCGTCCGCGGCAGCCCGCACGATCGCGGTGGGATCGGTGATGCGGATGCTCTCCAGCGCCTGGAGGTTCGGCGCACCTTCCGGAAAGCGAAGCGGGATCCGCAGCTGCGAGAAGTCGGTCGCGATCTCCCCCAACGCGACGGCGCGGCGATGCTCGTTGCACATGCCCGGGGCGCTACACGACTGCGCCCGCCCGGCGAAGCGGATTGCTCCTATTCCGGGCAAGGCCGTTCGGCTAGCTGGGGTGCGGGATGCCTGAAGGGAATGGAATGAACGGCTCCGCGATCAGCGCCGCATCGACAGGAACGGGCCGCTTCCAGACCCGGCTCGAACTGCCCGGTGGGCCGATCCTGGCGGATGAGCCCGCCGACGTGGGCGGGCTCGGCACCGGGCCGACGCCATACCAGTTGCTGAGCGCCGCGCTCGCCGCCTGCACGTCGATGACGCTTCGGCTCTATGCGGAACGCAAGGGCTGGGTCCTCCCGTCCTTCACCGTCGAGGTCTCCCACAGCTTCGTCGCGCCGCGCGACCGTTTCGATCGCCACATCGTCTTTTCCGAACCGCTTTCTCCCGAATGGCGGTCGCGCCTCGCCGAGATTGCCGACCAGTGCCCCGTGCACCGTACGCTGATTCGGGGCTTCGAGATCGTCACCACGGCTGGCCCCGGGGAAGCGGCGGACCCTGCCGGCCAGCATCTCAGCGACATGGAAGCCGCCTGCGCCGACTGATCGGGCCGGCTGCGTCGCGGCTTTAAGTTTCCAAACTTTAACCGTCCATCAAACCTCTCCGGCTACGACCACGGCTCTCGACCCGCAGGCCATGGACGCTGATGTATCACGCTCCCCTTTCCGCTGACGCGCCCCAGAACGACGCTCCGGTCGAGCTGCCGGAGGAGGATATCGGCTACGAGGACGGCAATGAGCGGTTGCGCGAGGCCCATCTAAGAAACGGACAGGCGCAGGTTACCGCGCTTTTCGCTCCATACCTCGCCCTGTCCGGCCTCGGCACCGCCCTGCTCGCCGCTTGGGCCATGTTCGGCCATGCGGGCCTCCAACTGATAATTCCGTGGATGGCGCTGGTCTGCTTCGCCCACTGGATGACTTATCGACGGGCGGCTGACGCAGGCACCGCAGCGGGAAGCCGTTCGGCGCGCGCCCCCGCCGAATGGCGCCGGATCGCGGAAGCCGTCGGCCTGGCGATCGCCTGGTGTTCGCTCCCGACCTATGCCTTCGTCACCGCCGACGGACCCGTCCAGGTCGTGATCGGCGGCGCGATGGGGGCGATGATTGTCGCCGGCCTCGCTCTGGTGGCGCTGCCCCGCGCGGCGCTCGCCTGGATTGCGACCTTCACGCTGGCGCTTTGCATCGCGAACTTCTTCGGCAGCCCGAGCCTCGATCCCAAGCTGGCTGCCGCGATCATTGGCCTCGCCGCGATCACGATCTTCGGCATCGGCCGGCTCACCCGCTGGACCTATTCCCAACTCGGCGACACCGCCAAGGTCCGCGCCCAGGCCGAGTCGGTGCGCCTGTTGCTGCGTGAATATGAGCATCGCGGCGTGGGCTGGCTTTGGCAGGTCGATAGCGAGAACCGCGTCGTCTATATCTCCAGCCGCATGACCGCCCTGCTTGGCCGTTCCACCAGCCAGCTGATCGGCCACTCGCTTCCTGCCTCGCTCGGCGGCAATTCGGCGCTCGGTCGCACCCTGCTCGCCCGCCAGCCCTTCGCCAACCTCGAGATGGAGCTCAAGACCCGCCGCGGCTCGCGCTGGGTCAGCCTGGCCGGCGATCCGATCATCGACATGGCCGGCGCGTTCCAGGGCTTCCGCGGGGTCGGCTCCGACATCACGGAAGTCCGCAAGACCCAGGAGCGCCTGACCAACTTGGCCAATATGGACGTGCTGTCCGGCCTGCCCAATCGCGGGCGCGTTCGGCAGCTTCTCGGCGAGGCACTGTCGACGGCGCAGTCGACCAATGTGCCCTGCGCGATCATGTTCCTCGACCTGGACGGCTTCAAGCCTGTCAACGACACGTTCGGCCACCCCAAGGGCGATGCGGTGCTGAAGGGCGTGGCTCAGCGCCTCGTCAAGGAAGTCGGTGATGCGGGGCACGTCGGCCGCATGGGCGGCGACGAATTCGCGATCGTCATCAAGGATGCGCAAGGCCGCAAGGTGATCGAGAATCTTGCCGCTCGCCTGATCGAGTCGGTGGCGCGTCCCTATCATATCGACAAGGTCGAGATCCGCATCGGCGTCTCCATCGGCTGCGCCTTCGGGCCGATCGACGGCCAGAGCGTCGACGACCTCATCCAGAAGGCGGACATGGCGCTTTACCAGGCCAAGAATGAGGGCCGGGGCACCTGCTGCTACTTCAACGACGACATGCGGTCCGTCGCCGAGCACCGGATGAGGCTGGAGCAGGACCTCAGCCACGCGATCGGCAACGGTCAGCTGCGCCTGCTCTATCAACCGCTGATCAATGCCTCCGATCAGACCCTGGTCGGCTTCGAAGCGCTGATCCGCTGGCACCACCCGACCCGCGGCATCGTGCCTCCGAATGATTTCATTCCGCTCGCCGAGGAAACCGGGCTCATCATGCAGCTGGGCGATTGGGTGATCGAGGAAGCCTGCCGCGCCGCCGCCACGTGGCCCGACAATATCACCGTGGCGATCAACATCTCGGCGCGTCAGCTCGTGCTCCCGGCCTTGCCCGCGACGGTCAACGCCTCGCTGTCCAAGCACCGGGTGCGGGCCAATCGGCTCGAGCTGGAAGTGACCGAAACGGTGTTCCTGGAAGATACGGCTGGCTCGCTCGACGTGTTGAAGCGGCTGCGCGCGCTTGGCGTCGGCATTGCGCTCGATGATTTCGGCACCGGCTATTCCTCGCTCGGCTATCTGAACAAGGCCGTGTTCCACAAGCTCAAGATTGATGGCAGCTTCGTTCGCGAGGCCGGAACCAACAAGGAAACGGTGGCGATCATCCAGTCGATCGTGCAGCTCGCCAAAAGCTTCCGCATGACGGTCACGGCCGAAGGCGTGGAGACCGCGGACGATTTCACCCGCATGCGCGATCTCGGCTGCCACCAGATCCAGGGCTATCTGTTCGGCCGCCCGATGAGCTTCGAACGCGCCAGCGAGTTGGTCCACGGGGCAACGCGGCGGATGAGCGCCTAAGCGTCCGCTGCTAAGCTCCAGCCGAAGCTCTCACCCGCGCCGAACGGAACCACCTCACCGATCCGCTCCGGAACCATCCCGGCCGATCGCTCCAGCGTGACCGTGCCTGAGTTAAGCGGCAGCCCATAAAAGCGCGGCCCGTTCTCGGACGAGAACGCCTCCAGACGATCCAGTGCGCCTTCCGCGTCGAACACCGCCGTGTAAGCCTCGAGCGCGAACGGGGCGTTCCAGACGCCGGCGCAGCCGCAGGCGCTTTCCTTGCGCTCGACCGTATGAGGCGCGCTGTCCGTGCCGAGAAAGAAGCGAGCTGACCCAGAGGTGGCTGCTCGACGCAACGCCAACCGGTGCCGCTCGCGCTTTGCTACCGGCAGGCAATAAGCGTGCGGCCTCAGGCCGCCTGCGAACAAGGCGTTTCGATTGATGATGAGGTGATGAGGCGTGATCGTCGCGGCGAGACCGGAGCCCCCTTCTTCCACGAAGGCCACTCCCTCGGCCGTGGTGACATGCTCCAGCACCACGTTGAGCGCGGGGAAGTCTCGGCGGAGCGGGGCCAGCACGCGCTCCAGAAAGACGGCCTCTCGGTCGAAAATGTCGATTTCGGGATCCGTCACCTCGCCATGTACGAGCAGCGGCATGCCGATCCGCTCCATCCGTTCCAGCACAGGGCGAATATTCGCGATGTCGGTGACGCCGTGCGCGCTGTTGGTCGTGGCGCCCGCCGGATAGAGCTTGGCCGCGGTGAAGACTCCCTCCGCATGGCCTAGCGCCAAGTCGTCGGGGTCGGTACGGTCGGTCAGATAGCAGGTCATCAGCGGCTGGAACCCGGCGCCCTCCGGCAGAGTGGCGTGGATCCGCTCGCGATAGGCGCGGGCACGCGCCATGTCGGTTACGGGCGGATCCAGGTTCGGCATCACGATCGCGCGCCCAAACTGCCGCGCCGTCCAGGGCAGCACAGCTTCCAGCATTGCACCGTCGCGCAGGTGGACGTGCCAGTCGTCGGGGCGGCGGATTGTCAGGCGTTGGGTCACATGGCTCCACGGGCTAGCAGGCGGGCGCCGGTCGTCCTAACTCAGCCCTATGCCAGCCACCACCCTAACCGACCGATCCCTGCTCCGTTTGTCGGGCGAGGATGTTTGCGGCTTCCTCCAGGGCCTCGTCACCCACGACACCGCCCTTCTCGCGCCCGCTCGCCCGCTCTGGGCCGGGCTGCTGACGCCGCAAGGCAAGGCCCTGTTTGATTTCATCCTGTGGGCGGACGGGGACGACGTATTGGCCGACTGCGAGGCCGATCAGGCCGAGGGCTTGCGCAAACGCCTGACCCTCTACCGCCTTCGCCGACCCATCCGGATCGAGCGCGAGGAGCAACTGGCGGTGCATTGGTCGCGGGACGACGGCCCCACGCATGATCCGCGTCTGCCGGAGCTCGGTTTTCGCTGGCTCGCACCTGCCGATGAACCCGCGAGCGGCTGGCTCCCCCACCGGCTCTCGCTCGGCGTCCCGGAGGGAGCGGCCGAACTCGGGCAGGACAAGACGCTCTGGCTGGAATGCAACGCCGCCGAGCTGAACGGCGTCAGTTTCACCAAGGGCTGCTATGTCGGCCAGGAGAATACGGCGCGGATGAACTATCGCAGCAAGGTCAACCGCCGGCTGGTCGTCGTGCCAACCGACGCCCCCGGCAATCGCGCCCGCATCCACTATCCCGAGCTCGGCCTCGCCGTGGAGCATCGCCGGGTGGAAGATCTCGGCAACGCGATCGTCCCGGCCTGGCTCGCAGCCGCGCTCGCCTGACGTGCTTGCCCGGGTCGCTTCCCGGGCATAGTCGTCGGCGCATGAAAGCCATTCCCTTCCTTGCCGCCTTGGCTCTGATCGCCAGCCCCGCTTCGACCCTCGCCCAAGCGACTCCCGCCCGGGCGAACGCCGCGATCAGCCGGATCGTCGCCAGCGCGGAATACAAGAAAGCCGCCGCCGCGCTGGATGCGGGGCACGCCCGCTGGGTGGAGGACGTGATTGCGATCACGGAGATACCGGCACCTCCCTTCAAGGAGCAGGCGCGCGCCAAAGCCTATCTCGCCATGTTCCAGGCGCGGGGGCTGAGCGACACCGCGATCGACGCGGAGGGCAATGTGCTGGGACTTCGCAAGGGGGCGGGCGAGGGGCCCTTGCTGGTGGTTTCCGCACATCTCGACACGGTGTTTCCGGAAGGCACGAACGTGAAGGTCCGCCGTGAGCCGGACAAGCTCCACGCGCCCGGCGTGGGCGACGACAGCGCTGGGCTCGCGACGCAGCTCGCGCTCATCGACGCGATGAACGCGGCCGGCATTCGCACCCGCGGCGACATCCTGTTCGTCGGCACAGTGGGCGAGGAGGGGCTTGGGGACCTGCGCGGCGTCCGCTACCTCTTCACCAAGGGCAAGTATAAGGATCGGGCCAAGGCCTTCATCTCGATCGATGGCGTCGGCAGCACTGGCTTCACCACCGGCGGAACCGGCTCCAAGCGCTACCGACTGACCTTCAAGGGGCCGGGCGGGCACAGCTCCGGCGCTTTCGGGATCGTGAACCCGATGGCCGCGCTCTCGCAGTCCGTGGTGGACCTCTACAAGTTGCAAGTGCCGTCGAGCCCCCGGACGACGTTCAGCGCCAGCGTGGTCGGCGGCGGCACTTCGGTGAACGCCATCCCGGAGCAAGTCTGGCTCGAGGTCGACATGCGCTCGGACAGTGCCGCCGAGCTTGCAAGGCTGGAGCAGCGCTTTCTCGGCATCGTGGACGAGGCGGTGAAGGGCGAAAACGCCGCTCGATCGACACGGCGGGGCAGCGTCTCGGTTGAGCGCAAGCCGATCGGCGATCGCCCCGCGGGCCAGACCCCCGCCTCGGCCGAGATCGTGCAATTGGCCATGGCCGCGCATCGGGCCGAAGGCGTGGAGGCGCAGACCGGCGCCAGTTCGACCGACGCAAACATCCCGATGAGCATGGGCGTCCCGGCGATCACCATGTCGGGTGCCGCCGCGGGCGCGGGGGCTCACGCGCCCGACGAATGGGTTGGCGTCGACAAGCCGAGTAACGTGAAGCTCAAGCGCATCCGCCTCGCCACCATCCTGGCGCTGGCGGGAATTCGCTGAGGCTTTCGTCAGCGCATCAGGCCCGCCGAGCGGAGTGCGTTCTCGATCGTCGCCTGAACGCTGCTGGTTGGCCTAGCCGCAGGTGGAATGGGCGTCGGAATCAGGCGTGGTATGCTTTCGACCATGCCGTTCGCGACCGGGGCCGGACGGCGTGGCTGGCTGACCTTGGCCTGATCCGCAATTCCCCAGAATTCGGCGATCCGATCCGTCGACGAGATCGCCACGTCGAGCATGTGCGGCCCGGCGACGCCGCTCTTGCCATCGACTTGGCCGGGATCGAGGGGGGTGCCGTGACCCATGCCGGTGATCTCCAGTTGTTCGACCAGCACGCGTCCGTCCGGCCCGCGCCATTGCCGCCGCGGGTAGCCGTCGATGCGATCCGAGGTGCCGCGCGCGCCTTCCAGGCTATGCACCGACAGCCATTGCTGAACGACATCATCGCCGTTGCCGGAATTCACGATATGGTCGGCGCTGCCGTGCCACACCGATACCCGCGGCCACGGCCCGCGATGTGGTGACGCCGCCCTAACTGCATTACCCAATATCGTCGGAGCTGCGCGACCCCGCCCGCTCATGCAAGCGAGCGCTTCGCCCAAATCGGTGGCGCAGCCATAGGCAAGACCCGCGATGACAGCGCCACCGGCGAACAGTTCCGGGTAGGTGGCGAGCATCACGCTCGCCATCGCGCCTCCGGCCGACAGGCCCGTCACGAAGACGCGTGTGCGGTCGACGCCGTGGCGGTCCGTCACGCGCTCAACCATCTGGCGGATCGACTCCGCTTCGCCCGCGCCGCGAGTTGCGTCGCCCGGCTGAAACCAGTTGAAGCAGAGGTTGGAATTGTTCGCCCGCTGCTGCTCAGGGAAGAGCAGGGCAAAGCCGTGCCGGTCGGCGAGGCGCGACCAGCCTGAGCCCTCGTCATAGCCCGCCGCGTTCTGGGTGCAGCCGTGCAGAACCACCACCAGCGGCGCACCCGCGGGTAGATGATCGGGAAGGTAGATGCGCGCCCGGAGGTTGCCGGGATTGCGGCCGAAGGCGGGCAGGTCCGTCAAGCGGTCCGTCCTGGCTTCCGCCATCTTTGGGCGTGTCGCCTTCAGGCGCTTGATTGTCTCGGATACTCGCATTTACGTTCCTCCCGGGACCGGCAGGAACAAGCCGATCGGAGCATGAACGCTGCAGTGCAGCATAGGTTGCTGCAGCGCAACAATCAGTGCTTCAGGCGGGATTAGTGGACGAAGCGGGCGACCACGTCCCGATAGCTGCGGCTCACCTTTACCTGGCTGCCTGAATCCAGAACCAGGAAGCACTCGCCGTTGGTGTGCGGCTTGACCTGGCGGACGAGGTCCAGATTGACGATGCAGGAGCGGTGGACGCGCTGGAAGCGGCGCGGATCGAGCCGCTTCTCCAGATCCTTCATCGTTTCGCGCAGGATCAGCGTGTTGTCGCCGGTGTAGATGCACATGTAATCACCGGCGGCGTCGATCTTCTCGATCGAATCGACATCGACGCGGAAGATCTGTCCGCGATCCTTGATGTTGATCAGCTTCTCGTAGCGGCCGGCGGCGTGCGCCTCATCGCTGCCGTCATTCATGCTGTCCACTGCGTCCGGCGCGACTTCGGCAAGCACCTCCTTGAGCTTGCCCGCTTCCTCGGCTCCGCGCTTTTCGGCAAGCCGCTGGCGAACGCGTTCGAGAGTGTCGGCGAGCCGCTCTTCCTCGACTGGTTTCATCAGGTAATCCATCGCCTGCGCCTGAAAGGCGCGGATCGCGTGATCGGTGTAGGCGGTGACGAACACGACCAGCGGCGGCTCGACTTCCATCAGCCCCTGGATCACCGAAAAGCCGTCGAAGCCGGGCATCTGGATGTCGAGAAAGACCAAGTCCGGCTTATGCGTCTTGATCGCGCGGATCGCCTCCCGGCCGTTTGAGCAGGTTTCGACGATCTCGACATCCTCATGACGCTCCAGGCGCAGCCTCAACCCCTGGATCGCCAAGGGCTCGTCGTCGACCAGGATCGTGCGAATGGTCATTTCACTTCCTCGGATTGAATCTGGTGGGGAATGTCGATGGTCACGCTGAAGCCCCCGTCAGCGTTCGTTTGAGTCTCAAAACGATGCTCGGCGCCATAGGCCTGCGTCAAACGGTCGCGTATATTCGCCAGTCCGACTCCGGTGCTCTGTTCGGCCCTGATCGTGTAGCCGCTGTCCGCCCCCGGGCCGGTATCCACCACCGTGATGATCACCCTGTCGCCGATCCGACGCGCTTCGACCGCGATATCTGCGCCGTCCTCCTGCGGTGTCACCGCATATTTGATCGCGTTCTCGACGAGCGGCTGCAGCAGCAACGAGGGCAAGCGAGCGCCAGACGCCGAGGCATCGATGCGAAAGCAGGGACGAAGCCGATCCTCGAAGCGCATCTTCTCGATCTCGAGATAGAGTTTCAACGTCTCTACCTCCTGTTCGAGGGTGACCGATCCGGTCGGCTCGTTGACCAGCGTGTAGCGCAGGAAGGAGGACAGCCGCGACAGCATCGCGTTGGCGCGCTCGGTTTGCTTGAGCAGCACCAGCGTCGAGATCGAATTGAGCGTGTTGAACAGGAAATGCGGGTTAAGCTGGTAGCGGAGCATCGCCAGCTGCGCGAAATTGGCCTGGCTTGCGAGCTGCACCATTCGGTCGTGCCGCTCCTCCAGAAGCAGGTAGTAATTGATCGCAAAGTAAAGTGCCGACCATGCCGTCAGCAGGATGAAGGTGAGCAGGATCGCGCCGAGGAAACGGATGCCCGCGGGCCGCGTCCCCGGCTCGAGAAAGGTAGCGTAGCTCCAGGTCACGATCGCCGAAAAGGCCGCTGCCGCCAGCAGCACCAGCGTGATCGAAACCGCCCAGGTGACGAGCGGCTTGACCCTGATCAGCCGGCGGAATGCGGCGGCCATCAGCAGCGTCAGGGAATAGCCGGTCGCGGTCAGGATCGCGGTGTGGATAACGAAACTCCACCCCATGGCATTGGCGATGCCGGAGAGGGTGTGCAGCAGGAAGTAACCGCCCCAGCCCGCCGATTGCAGAATCCAGAAAGCCCGGTTCTTGTCCTCGAAGAAGGGTTCCTGCTGAAGGCGCAGCGGTCCCCAGCTTTTCTTCACGGCTTCCGTCCCGGCCGTCGCCGGCGCGGGCGCGCTGATCTGAGCAGTGCTACTGGCCACCGCCGCCCTTCTTAGCCGGTACAACCAGCATCGACCAGTCGGGAGCGTCGGCAACGTGCCGCGCCACCGCCGCGCGGACATCCTCCGCCGTCATCTTCTGATAATCGGCAGGGAAGCTCCGGATATAATCGATCATTTCCGGCTGGCGGACCCAGTCCTCCAGCGCATTCAGCCAATAGGCGTTGGTTCGCATCCGCCGCTCGATGCCGGTCAGCACGGGGTTCTTCGCCCGCTCGAATTCATCGGGAGCCGCCGGCTTCGCGGCGAGGTCGGCGACGATCTCGCGGGCGATGCGGAAGAAGGTTGGCGCGCTCTCCGGCTTGAGTTCGGATGCTGCGTAGAAGATGCCCCAGCTCGGCATGTCCTCCGAACTGCTCGACAGCGCGTTCGGCGAATAGGACGCGCCTTCCGCCTCCCGCAGCCGCTCGAACAAGCGGACCTGGAGCATGTTGGCCGCGAGCGCCAGCGCACGCCGGTCCATCCGCCGGTCGATGCCGCCGAACGTCGACCAGCCGATCACGGCATAGGCCTGATTGGGGTCGCCCTGGTGCGTGTAAGTGCGTGGCGTGGGGCTCGGTGCTGGCGGCTGGACCGAGCGCGCCGAAGCGGCCGCGCGTCGCGTCTGCCCAGTAGGCAGCGCCGCTATCGTGCGGGAAAAGGCCTGCACGGCGGTCTCGATATCCACGTCCCCGACAATGATCCCGTCGACCGGGTCCGGCTTCAGCAGCGGCGCGAAGAAGCGTTCGACATCGCCGAGCTGTGCTTGCGCGAGTTCGGCCTTCTCGACCGGCGACCAGCGCGCGTCGCCGCCTCGGGTGAACGCCGATAGTTCCCGCCCGGCCCGCGCGCTCGCCGAGGCGAAGGCCAAATCATAGCTTTGCAGAGCGCCCGTCTTGAAGCGCGCGAACAGCGGCGCGTCCCAGCGCGGATGCGCGAGTTTGGTGGCCATGATCCGCAGCTGATCGCCAAGCTCCTGGCCGCTGGTGGAGCCGCTGAGCTCGAACGCATCTTCCGAAATGCCGAAGCCGAGCGCGACCCGCCGGCCGGTCATCAGCCGCTCGACCCCGTCGAGATCGAGATTGGCGAAGCCCGACGGCCCGACCAGCCCGCCAGCCCAGGCGAGCGACGGCTGGTCCGGCGACAGGCCGAGCAGGCCCTGGCCCCAGCGCAGGCTGACCTGCACCGTTCCTTTATCGAAATCGGTGCGCTTGAACGTGAGCGTGGAACCGTTGGCGAAGCCGACGATGGTGACGTCCATATCCTCGATCCGCTGGCGCGAGACCTCCCGCCCCGGGGCCCCGAGGGGCGGCAGATCGTCGATGCTGACGCGGCGATCCGATTGGCGCTGGGCCGGCTTCACCCTTTTGGCAAGCGCCAGGGCCTTTGCGATCCCGGGCAGACCGCCTGCGATCGGCTGCGGACTCAGCAGCATCAGCCGCGGTCCAGAGCCGCTGAACAGGCTCTCCATGCCTTTGCCGACCCGCGCCGGCGTCATGTCGCGCTCGAAGGTCGCAAGCATCGTCTGGATCGTCCTGGCGGACGCGACCACGGCTTGATCGTCGATCGCGTTGACGAGCTGCTGCGCGCGCTGCGGCGAGCGAACCGTGGTATCCGCTTCGACGGAGGCGGCGGCGGCGGTTCGAAGGTTGCTGAGCTCGCGCGCGATCTCCGCCTCGCTCGGCGGCGCCCGGAGCGCGTCGCGTACGATCGCGAAGCTCTGGTTCAGCGCTTCCTGCCAGCGTCCCTCCCGCGCTGTGATCGAGAGCTGGGTCATGTCGGCGATATGCGTGGAGCGACTCTCGCCGACGCCCGCATTGACGAAGTCGGCCTCGCCGCGGGCCTTCGCCTCGAGGCGGCGGTTGAGGATGCGGGCGCCGATCGAACGGGCCAGGTCGTCGCGTTCGCGCGCGATCGTGTTCGGAAGCGTCTGGTATGGCCTGAGCCAGGCGAACGAGGCGGTAAAGGGAGCGCCGGGATAAGCGAGGGTCGCCGCGCGCTGCTTGGGGGAGGCGATCGCGCCGAAATCGGGCTCGCGCGGGGGCGGGCCGCTCGCGCGCCAGTCGCCGAAGCGCTTGGCGATCAGCCGCTCCATCGAAGCGGGATCGGCGTCGCCGACCATGATCACCGTCGCCCGGTCGGGCCGATACCAACGCTCGTAAAAGGCGCGCAGTCCGTCCGCGGTCGCTCCGGCGAGCGTCGCTTCGGTACCGATCGTGTCGCGGTCGGCGATGCGCAGGCCGGAGTAGAAAAGCGGCCAGCTCGTCTCCTGCATGCGCTGGCTGAGCTCGGGCCGGCGGCCCTTTTCGGCCAGCACGACCTTGCGCTCAGCGTCCACGACCGCGGGGTCGAACAAGGCCGAATCGACCATCTCGGAAAGGACATGGAGGCTGGTGTCGAGGCTCGCCTCGTCGGCATGGGGCAGATCGAGCTGGTAGACGGTCTGGGTCGGGCTGGTGAAGGCGTTGGTGTCGCTGCCGAAGCTGGCGCCGAGCTTCTGCCAGATGCGCCGGCCCTCGCCGTCGCCAAAGGCCTTGGTGCCGCGAAAGGCGAGATGTTCGATATAATGGGCCCAGCCCCGCTCGCGGTCCTCCTCGTGGAGCGAACCGGCGTCGATCCGCACCCGGATCGAGACCTGCCGTTCGGGCAGGGCGTTCCGCCGCACGGCGTAGCGCAGGCCGTTAGGAAGCGTGCCGAAGGTCCAGGCCGGATCGCGCGGAATGTCGCTGCCGCGGTAAAGCCAGTCGGCATCGCCGGCGGCGAGCGCGGGCGCGCCGGTCAGGATCAGGAAGGCGAGGAGGAAGCGGCGGAGGAGGTTCATGGAGCTCATCTAGTCGGTTCGGCTCGTCACGATAGCCGTCAATCCCGCGAACTCACCCGAAGCCACGTTGACTCTGCCTGAACAGGCGTGGAACATAATAGGAACAGATGAGTCCCGAGTCGTATGTCCAGCCTGACCCCGAGCCGAACCGAACGCCTTGCCTCTTTGCGTGCGGAAGTGCGCGCGATCGAATCGGTGGGCTGCGGCGAGACGCGCGACTGCCTGGCTTTCGGCGTGGATGCAATCGACCGGCGGCTGGCGGGCGGCGGCCTTGCCGTGCCCGGGCTGCATGAGATTGCGGGCGCAGGGCCGGGCTTGAGCGACGATGCGGCGGCGACCTTGTTCCTCGCCGGCATCGGCGCGCGGCTGGGCGGAGGCAAGGGGATCGTGCTTTGGGCCCTGTCCCGCCGCGACCTGTTCGCGCCGGGTTTGGCGCAGGCGGGGCTGGGGCCAGACCGCGTACTCTACGCCGAATGCCGGGGCGATGAAGAAGTGCTGGCGGTGATGGAGGAGGGCCTGCGCCATCGCGGCCTTGTCGCCGTGGTCGGCGAGGTCGGCCGCGCCGCCATGGCTTCTTCCCGCCGGCTCCAGCTCGCCTCGGAAGAAGGGGGCACCGCCGCCCTGATGCTGAAGCGCTGGCGCAAGGCGGACGCCGATCCGCTCGCCGAGCCGTCCGCCGCCGTCACCCGCTGGCGGATCGCGCCCGCGCCATCCTCACCGCTGCCGGTGGAGGGCATCGGCCGTCCCCGCTGGCGCGTCACCCTTGCCCGCCAGCGCGGCGGCGAATCGTTCGAACTTCTGATGGAGGGCACCGATGCCCAGGGTCGCCTCGCTCTACCTGCCCAACCTCGCGATCGACCGGATCAGGCGGCTGGAACGCGGCAGGTTGCAGCCTAGCCCCTTTCCCGTTCAGGGAGAAATGGATCGCCTGGCTCTGTCCCCCGGACAGAGCCTTAGTGGCGATTCATGGACTCAAAGCGCCAGCTTTGGGAGGGTGAGGGCGTCTGACTCAACCAAGCCCGCTCCCGCTCCCTACGGTCGCCCCACCGAAGAACGCGCCGGGCCTTGGTGGCCGGACGCGCGCTGGCCGGAAAACGCCAAGGAACGTGCTAAGCTGCTTGCCTTGCGCGAGCAGATGGGGCTCGATCAGCCCTCCAACCAGCCCGCGCCGGAGGTCAACGACCCGCGCTCCGGCGGCTGGCGCCCCGGCGCGCACTGGGCGAAAAGCTCCGACGAGTGGCTCGACCGCAAGATCGCGTCCAAGCGCATGAAACGCCAGGCGGTGGCCGAGCAGATCGAGCAACTGCCGCTCCACCAGCGCCCACCGATGCGCGAACTCGGCCGGCGCAGCGAGAACCTGCCCCACCCGTTCCGGGCCATGCCGCCCGACGAGGCCGCGCAACCCACCGGGCGCGTCTCGCCCTACAATCTGGAAGGCGCCTTCTGGCAGCAGGGCCGCACGCTTGGCTGCTTTGTGGCGCGAGCGGTAAGCACCAACCCCTCTCCCGCTTGCGGGAGAGGGAGGGACCCAAGCGAAGCTTGGGAGGGTGAGGGGGCGCGGGCGAAGCTCGCGCCTGCGGCGCTCGCCCCTCACCCCAACCCTCTCCCGCAGGCGGGAGAGGGGGCTATCGTCACCACGCGCCGCGAGGGCCAGCGCATGGTGATCGCCGCTGCCTGCCCCGCAGCACAGGCGCTCGGGCTTCAACCCGCCATGCCCGTCACGCAGGCGCGCGCGCTGGTGCCGGGGCTCGACGTCCGTCCTGCCGAACCGGAGGCCGAAGCGGCGCTCCTTACCAGCCTCGCTTTATTCGCCGCCCGACGCTGGACCCCGGTCGCCGCCATCTCCGATCCGGCCGGCCTGTTCCTGGACCTGACTGGCGTCGCTCACCTGTTCGGGGGCGAGGAGCGGATGTGCCTGCGGATCCTGCGCTTCTGCGCGCGCGCCGGCTACTCGGCCCGGATCGCCGTTGCCGGAACCGCGGGCGCCGCCCACGCCCTGGCCCGCCACGCCCCCGGCCCGATCACCCTGTGTCGTTCGGGCGAGGAGCTGGACGCGCTGGCAGGGCTGCCTTTGGCAGCACTCCGGATCGGCGAGGATGCGGTCACCGCCGCCCGCCGGCTCGGCATCGAGCAGATCGGCGCGCTCGCCGCCATGCCGCGCGCGCCGCTCAGCCGCCGCTTCGGGCCCGCTCTGCTCACCCGCCTCGACCAGGCGCTCGGCCGCGCGCCCGAGCCGCTCGATCCGATCGTCCCCGTCGACCCCCCTTGCGCCAGCCTCCGCCTGGTCGAGCCGATCAGCACCGCCGAAGCCATCGCCGAAGTCATCGGCGACCTTATGACCACTTTGCTGCGCACCCTGGAGGAGACCGGCCTCGCCGCCCGCGCGCTCACCCTCCTCTGCCTCCGTGTCAATGGCGAAGAGCAAAGGATCGGCATCGGCACCGCCCGCGCCACCCGCGACCGGCTCCATCTCCTTCGCCTCCTTTGTGCAAAGATCGACAGGATCGAGCCCGGCTTCGGCATCGAGGCCATGCGCCTCCTGGCCGGCCGCTGCGAGCCGCTCGGGCCTCAGCCGATCGACGGCGAACTGGCCGGCGAGAAGCCCACGCCCGACATCGTCCCGCTGGTCGACACGCTCTGCGGCCGGCTCGGGCAGCGCGGCGTCTTCCAGGTGCGCGCAGTTGAAAGCGACGTGCCCGAACGCAGCCTGCGCCGCGTCGCTCCGCTGGCGGCGACCTCCTCTTGGCCGGATTGGGCGCGCCCCATCAGGCTGCTTGTCCCGGCCGAGCGGGTCGAGGGCGTCATGGCCGAGCTGCCCGATCATCCGCCCCGCCGCTTCTCCTGGCGCGGCCGCACCTACCGCGTCGCCCGCGCCGACGGCCCCGAGCGCATCCATGGCGAATGGTGGAAGCATAGCGGCGAGGCGGACGCGGTCCGCGATTACTTCCAGATCGAAGACGATTCCGGCCACCGCTTCTGGCTATACCGCCGCGGCGACGGTCTCGATCCGCGCACCGGCGATCTGAGCTGGCACATGCAGGGCCTGTTTGCGTGAGGGGGTCAGCGGCAGGCGTCGATCGCCTGGAGAAAGCCGGCAGCGGCGTAATCAAGGATCTTTTGGTCGTTCGTCAGCAAGGGACAGCCGAGATGCCGCGCGGTTGCGACAATCATGCGATCTGCGGGATCCCCATGGATGTCGCCTGGCAAGCTACCCGCATCGATGGCGATGATTGGCGCCAGCGGCTCTATCCTAAAGCCATGTCCATCGAGAATTGCGTGCATCCAATCGATTGGACGATAGCCGAGGGGGAGCTTGCCTTTATCGACCAGCATGGCGACCTCCCAAAAACTGATAGGGGAAATGACCGCCTCATCGGCAAGCGTTGCCTGCTCGATCAGAAACCTCGCCGCCTCTTTCAGACGACTATCCCCATGCGTGAACCAGACCAGAACATGAGTATCGAGGAGGATCAATCGAGAATCCCCAGTTCGGCGTCCCACGGCCCATCATATGCCGGCATCGTCAGATCATCGACGCCGAGATAATAAGGATGTTTCAGGAACCCGAATTTAGCGCCCTTACGCTCCTGCTGCCCTGCCGGGCGCAACTCGCCGACTGCGCGTCCACGCTTGGTGATCGTTACCGGCTCGCCAGTGCGCTCGACTTCATCCAAAATTCGCAGGCACTTCGCCTTGAACTCAGCAGCACCGATCATCCTGCCCATCGCGGCCTCCTCAAGTGACCAGTTGATGTAGTCACTTCGGCGTACAACGGCAATGACATACACTGAGCTCCACACCACCACCCACTTCAGCTTCTTGCGTGGCGTGTCCTCTTGCGACGAGCTGTTCGCGGCGGCCAAGCTGCTCGGCTATGAGGCGCTCGGCATCACCGATCGCAACAGTGTCGCGGGGCTGGTCCGCGCATTGATTGCGTCCGATGCGACCGGATGCCGCCTCATCGCCGGTTGCCGGCTCGATTTGATGGACGGTTCCTCGCTGCTGGTCTGGCCGGAGGATCGGGCTGCCTGGTCGCGCCTTACCCGCTTGCTTACGGTCGGCAAGTCGGGCGCCGACCGGCGCAAGGGCGAGAAGGGCAAATGCTTCCTCCACTGGGAGGATGTCGCATCCTGGAGCAAGGGACTGGTTGCGGCCCTGCTGCCAGGCGAAGCGGACGCGGCGACCGGGATCGCGCTCGCCCAAGTTGCCGACATTTTCGGTGACCGCTCGCACCTTGCTTTGACTTACCGGCGCCGACCGGGCGAAAAAGTTCGGCTGCATGAGCTCGACACGATGGCTCGTCGATACGGCGTTCGCAGCATCGCGACCGGTGATGTGCTCTACCATTCCCCCGACCGTCGCATCCTACAGGATGTCGTCACCGCCATACGCGAAAAGTGCACGGTGGATGATCTCGGTTTCCGGCGCGAGCGGTTCGCCGACCGTCATCTGAAAGGCGTTGCGGAGATGGAGCGGCGCTTCGTCGGCTACCCCGATGCGATTCGCGCCACAGCCGACATTGCCGAACGTTGCACCTTTTCTCTGCGCGAATTGAGCTACCAATATCCGGACGAGATCGTGATGTCCGGGCGCTCTCCGCAAGAGGCTCTGGAGCGGATGACGAGAGCTGCGCTGGTTACGGCGACCAAATCCCCAAACTACACGCTGGACCAATATTCAGCTCTTCTCGAACATGAGCTCACGCTCGTGGCCAAGCTCCGCTATGCCCCCTACTTCCTGACGGTGAACTCGATCGTCGGCTTCGCGCGCAGCCAGAATATCCTCTGCCAGGGCCGAGGGTCCGCAGCCAATTCGATGATTTGCTACGTGCTCGGGATCACCTCGATTGACCCGCTCGAGCACACGTTACTGTTCGAGCGGTTTATATCCGAGGACCGCCGCGAGCCGCCGGACATCGACGTCGATTTCGAACATGAGCGGCGCGAGCAGGTGATCCAGTGGATCTACGAAATCTATGGACACGACCATGCCGCTTTGACTGCCGTGGTCAGCCGCTTCCGCGCGCGCGGCGCGGTCCGGGAGGTCGGCAAGGCGCTCGGCCTGCCCGAGGACGTCACCGGCGCCCTCGCCGGCCAAGTCTGGGGCTGGTCGCAGGAAGGGGTGGAAGAGCGCCATGCGGCTGATCTAAATCTGGATACCAGCGAGCCTCGCCTGGCACTCACGCTCGATCTCGCGCGACAGCTGATCGGGACGCCGCGGCATCTCAGCCAGCATCCCGGCGGCTTTGTCCTCGCCCGCGACCGGCTTGACGAACTGGTGCCGATCGAGCCGGCGGCTATGGCCGACCGCTGGGTGATCGAATGGGAAAAGGACGACATCGAGGAATTGAAGTTCATGAAGGTCGACGTGCTCGGCGTCGGCATGATGGGCTGCATGCGCCGGGCCTTCGATCTCTTGAAAACGCACAAGGGGATCGCGCTCGATCTCGCCTCGCCCGAGATGCAGAGCGACGATCCTGTCGTTTACGAGATGATCCAGCGCGCTGACACGCTCGGCACCTTCCAGATCGAAAGCCGCGCGCAGATGAGCATGCTGCCGCGCATGAAGCCCAAGACATTCTACGACATCGTCATCCAGGTCGCGATCGTGCGGCCGGGGCCGATCCAGGGCGACATGGTGCATCCCTATCTTCGCCGCCGCGAGGGCAAGGAGGTGCCGGAATATCCCAAGCCCGAGCTCAAGGAGGTGCTGGAAAAAACGCTGGGCGTGCCGCTGTTCCAGGAACAGGCGATGAAGGTCGCGATCGTCGGCGCGGGCTTCACGGCCGGGGAGGCGGATGCGCTGCGCCGGTCGATGGCGACGTTCAAGTTCACCGGCGGTGTCGGCGTGTTCAAGGACAAGATGATCAACGGCATGATCGCGCGCGGCTATGCCCGCGATTTCGCTGAACGGACGTTCAAGCAGATCGAGGGCTTCGGCTCCTACGGCTTTCCGGAAAGCCACGCGGCGAGCTTCGCCAAGATCGCCTACGCCTCCTCCTGGATGAAGTGCCACCATCCGGACGTCTTCTGCTGCGCCCTGCTCAACGCCCAGCCGATGGGCTTCTACGCGCCGGCGCAAATCGTCCGGGATGCGCGCGAGCATGACGTGGAGGTAAGGCCCCCCTGCATCAATGCGAGCGGGTGGGATTCTACGTTGGAAGGGGGAGAGCCCCTCTCCCTTGAGGGGAGAGGGTTGCGCAGCCTTAGCGAGCCTGAATGCAATTCAGGGGAGCTTAGGCGAAGCTGGGTGAGGGTGACAGCGTCAGAGGAAAGCCTCCAGCGCCGTCACCCTCACCCAACTCCGACTAGGCAGCAAGCTGCCAAGTCTCCGTATCCCTCTCCCCTCAAGGGAGAGGGGCACCTCATTCCCCTCCGCCTAGGCCTGCGCGTCGTGCGCGGCCTTGCCGCGATCCATGCCGAAGCCATTCTCGCCGCCCGGGCATCCGGCCCTTTCCGCAGCATCGAGGACGCCTGGCTGCGCTCGGGAGTGCCTGTCGCCGCGCTGGAGCGGCTGGCTGAGGCGGATGCGTTCCGTGGGCTCGGCTTCGACCGGCGTCAGGCGCTCTGGCAGGTGAAGGGCCTGGGCGAGAAGCAACTGCCGCTATTCGCAGCCGCCGAAGCGCGGGAGGCGGAGCGCGAGCCCAAGGTCCAGCTCACCCCGATGACGACCGGCCGCGAGGTGGTCGAGGACTATCATTCCACCCAGCTTACGCTGCGCGATCACCCGCTCGCCTTCCTGCGCCCCGAGCTCGAGCGGCGCGGCATCATTCCGTGCGCCGCGCTCGCCCACGTCAAGAACGGCCGCAAGGTCGAGGTGGCCGGCATCATCCTCGTCCGCCAGAAGCCCGGCTCGGCCAAGGGCGTCTTGTTCATCACCATCGAGGACGAGACCGGCATCGCCAACGGCATCATCTGGCCGGCCCGGTTCGAGGCGCAGCGCCGCGTCGTGCTGTCTTCGGCGATGATCGGCATCAAGGGCACCGTCCAGCGCGAGGGCCCTGTGATCCACGTCATCGCCGATCGGATCGAGGATTATACGCCGTTGCTGCGCACTGTCGGCGAGCGCGAATTCCCGCACCGGCCCGGCCCCGGCGACGGCGCCACCCATCCCGGCTCACCCGACGCGCGCGACTCCAAGCCGCCGCGCCACCAGGATTGGGAACGCCGCGTCCGCGACTCTTACCACTCGCCTTTCCGCACCGGCGCCGACCCGGAGGAAATTATCCGGCAGAAATCGCGCGACTTCCATTGAGCAGCGCCAAACGCAGCCGGGATCAGCCGGTCAGGCTGCGAACGAAATCATGCAGGAAAACCCGGCGGGTCGCCTTCAACCGCTCGGACTTGAGGATGGTGTGGACCAGCGAGCGGCATTTCTCCGCATCGTTGTTGATCAGCACATAATCATACTCCGCCCAGTGGCTGATCTCGGCCGAAGCGCGTTCCATGCGCCCCCGCACCACTTCGTCGCTGTCCGTCCCGCGAGTGCGAAGGCGGCGGCCGAGCTCCTCCAGCGAAGGGGGCAGGATGAACACGCGCACGATGTCCGGATCGACCTGTTTCAGCTGCTGCGTGCCCTGCCAATCGATGTCGAGCAGGACGTCGCGGCCGCCCTCGATCGTGCGCACCACTTCGCGCTTCAGCGTCCCGTAGCGATGGCCGAACACGCGCGCCCACTCGAGGAACTCTCCGCGGGCGACCATCTCCTCGAACTCGGCATCGGTCACGAAATGATAGTGCTGGCCGTCGACCTCGCCCGGCCGCATCGGGCGGGTGGTCGCTGAAACCGACATGGCGATGCCGTCGTCGCTCTCCAGCAGCATTCGCGCGATCGTCGATTTGCCTGCGCCGCTCGGGCTTGAGAGCACGAAGAGCAGGCCCCGCCGTTTGAACGCACTGACGACTTCCATGCCCGCTACTGGCTTGCGAGGCGCGGGTGCGTCAAGCAGGGTTGGGACATGGAACGCCGCATCGCCCTGCTCCGCGCCGTCAACGTCGGCGGCCGCAAGATGCCGATGGCGGAGCTGCGCGGCCTGTGCGGCGAGCTCGGCTGGCGCAATGTTCAGACCTATATCCAGAGCGGGAACATATTGTTCTCGGCCGAAGGAACGGCGGCCGAACTGGAAAGCGCGCTCGAGCAGGCGATCGACCGGCGGTTCGGCTATTGGTCCGACGCGATGGTGCGCTCCGGCGACGAGTGGCGTGGATTGCTCCAGCACAATCCCCTCCCGGAAGAATCCGCCCGCGAGCCGAACCGGGTCTTCGCCGGGATTGCCAAGAGCAAGATCGTTGCGGGGGCGGCGGCTGTCATCGCGGCCAAGGCAGTCGCAGGCGAACGAGTCGAGGAGGCCGACGGCGCCTTGTGGTTCCACTACCCGGCCGGGCTTGGAACCTCAAAGATCACACCCAAGCTGATCGACCGCGCTGCCGGTTCGCCGGTGACCGCGCGCAACTGGCGCACGGTAGTGACGCTGAGCGAGCTGCTTGGTGACTAGATAATCGTCGGCCCGAACTTGATCCGGGCCAGGGCTTCTCTCCAGCCGACTCAGCGCATCGACTGAGAAAAAACAGCCCTGCCCCGGATCAAGTCCGGGGCGACGAGAAGGAGGCTAACGGTTGAGCTCGATCCAGGCTGGTGCGTGATCGCTCGCGCCTTCGCGCCCACGCACGTCGCGATCGACGCCGCAAGCCTTCAGCATCGGCACCAGCTCCGGGCTGAGCAGGAAGTGATCGATCCGTAGGCCCGCGTCGCGCGCGTAGGCGTTCCGGAAATAATCCCAAAAGGTGTAGATGCGCCCGTCCGGGTAGAGGTGCCGCAGCGCGTCGGTCCAGCCCTGGTCGAGCAGGGCGGCGTAGGCCTGCCGCGCTTCCGGCTGGAGCAGCGCGTTGTCGAGCCAGGAGCGTGTGTTGTAGATGTCGAAGTCGGTCGGCACGACATTGTAGTCGCCAGCCAGCACCGCGGGAACCTGGGCGCCCAGCAGTTCGGCAGCATAATCATTGAGCCGCTTCATCCAGGCCAGCTTGTAATCGAACTTGGGGCCGGGCTGGGGATTGCCGTTGGGAAGGTAAAGGCAGCCGATCAGCACACCGTTCACCGCCGCCTCGACATAGCGCGCCTGCGCGTCATTGGGATCGCCCGGCAGCTCCCGGCGAGTCTCGACCGGCTCACAACCGCGGGCGAGCAAGGCCACGCCATGCCAGCGCGGCATGCCGACCCAGACCGCGCCGTACCCGGCCTTCTCCAGTGCAGCCTCCGGAAATTTCTCCTGCGGCGCCTTGAGTTCCTGCAGGCAGGCGACGTCCGGCCGCGTCTCTTCCAGCCATTCCAGCAGGCGCGGCAGGCGGCCATTGATGCCGTTGACGTTGTAGGTCGCGATCCTCATGTCGGCACCAACCCGAGCCGGACGCGCCGGGTCCATCGCACCAGCATCATCACCGAGACGGCCGCGAGGCCGGCGGCGAGGCCGGACCAGATGCCGACGCCTTCCCAGTCCAGGCCGAAGCCCAGCCACAAGGCGGTTCCCATCCCGATCACCCAATAGCCGAACAGGGCATAGACCATCGGAACGGTCGTATCGTGGAGCCCGCGCAGCATACCGGCGCCGACCGCCTGCGCGCCGTCGACGATCTGGAACAGGGCGGCAAGGCCAAGGAACGCGACCGCGAGCGGTATCACTGACGCGTTGGCCGGGTCGGCGGGATCAAGGAAGATCGAGACGAGCTGGCGCGGGAAAAGCCACATCACCAGCGCCATTGCCGACATAAAGCCGACGCCCATCATCCAGCTTGTCCAGCCGGCCCGCGCGATGCCGACCGGGTCGCCGCGCCCGAGCGCGCTGCCGACCCGCACCGTGACGGCTTGGGCGATGCCCATTGGCACCATGAAGGACAGGGCGGCGATCTGGATCGCGATCTGGTGCGCGGCGAGGCTCTCCGCCCCGATCAAGCCCATCAGGAACACCGCAGCGTTGAACACGCCGACTTCCAAAGTCAGGGTGATCGCGATCGGGAGGCCGAGCTTCCAGACCTGACGGAACCGCGGCCAGTCGGCGCGCCAGAAGCGCCCGAACAGACGATATCGGCGGAAGCGCGGGTGCCGGGTGACGACCAGCGCGATGCCGAGAAACTCGAGGCTGACGGTAAAAGCGCTGCCGATCCCCGCGCCAACCAGCCCGAGCGGCGGCAGGCCGATCGCCGGCACGCCGAAGATCAGGCAGGTGTTGATCACCGCGTTGAAGATCACGGCAGCCACAGCGACGGTGAGCGCCCACAGCGGCCGCTCCAATGCCCCCAGGAAATTGCGCAGCACGAGGTAAAGGAAGGCGGGCAGCAGCGCCCACATCAGGCAGCGGACGAAGCTCTGCGCGCCCTCCGCCAGCACCGGATCCTGGCCAATCGCGATCAGCACTGCCTTGGCGTTCCAAAGGAAGGCCCACATCGGCAGAACGAGCAGCACTGCCGACCACATCGCTTGGCGCACCGTACGGCGCACGTCTCGAACGCTGTTCGGCCGGGCGCCTCGTTCGCGCGCTATCATCGGCGCTGCGGCGGTCATCAGCCCCATCCCGAAAATCAGGCAGAAGATGTAGAGGTTGACGCCCAGCGCCGCCGCCGCGAGCGTCTGCGGGCCGACCCGCGCCAGCAGCACCACGTCGGTCGCGTGGATGAGCGACTGGGCAAGGTTGGTCAGCACCATCGGATAAGCGAGCAGCAACGTCGCTTGCGCTTCGGCGCGCCAGGGTGAGCGAGGAGAGGTGCGCCGCAACATCGCCGGGCCTTAGGCCAGAGCGGCTCTTGAGTGAAATGGCTGCAAGGGACTAGGATGCGTTGCCCAACAAAACTGAAGAGGGACCTGGCATGATCGTCTATGGCTCATCCATATCGCCCTATGTCCGCAAGGTGCTCGCCTTCGCCGCCGAGAAGGGGATCGAAGTGGAAAGTAAGCCCGTGGGGCTCGGCTCCGACGATCCCGACTTCCTCGCCGCCAGCCCATTTCGAAAGATCCCCGCCCTGCAGGACGGCGACTTTCGCATCTCCGACTCGTCAGCGATCATCGCCTATCTCGACGCGCTCAAGCCCGATCCCGAACTGATCCCCGCCGAGCCCCGGGCGCGGGCGCGCGCGGTCTGGTTCGACGAGTTCGGCGATACGATCCTGATGGGCTGCGGACGCACGATGTTCTTCAACCGCCTGGTCGCGCCGCGCTTCCTGAAGCGCGACGGTGATCTGGCCGCGGCGGACAAGGCGGAGCGCGAGGAACTGCCGCCCGTCCTCGATTACCTCGAGAGCGTGATCCCGGAGAGCGGCTTCCTGGTCGAGGACCGGCTCACCTTGGCGGACCTCGCCGTGGCCAGCCCGTTCGTGAACCTCGGCCACATCCAGGTCGATCTCGGCTCGCGCCCGAAGCTTGCCGCCTACCTTGAGAGCATCCTCGGACGGCCCAGTTTCAAGCACTGGGTCGACCGCGAAACGGCATTCCTGGCCCGCGCCGCCTAATCCTTGCAGCCCATCCGGGAGCGCAACGGATCGCGGTCGATTTGGGCGATCGCACGGCCGCTCGGGCGCTTGGGCGCCATATTCTGCTCCTCCCGGGCGAGCCGGAAGGTGCCGTCGGGCTGGACTTGCCACATCAGGTAGCCGCAGACGAACTCCGCCCTCTCGAAGTCCGCGCTGAAGTCGGCGGCGACGTACAGGCCGGGCTCGGGCGCGCCCTCCGGGTTCTTGTACCAGGTGATCTCGACCACGCGTCGGCCCCGGACCGCGCCCGCCTCGGCGTTGAAGCCACGTGCCGAGCGCGTCCATTCGGCGAGCGGGAAGCGGCTCTTCATCCGGCCGGACAGCGCCTGGTGGGCTTCGGCGTAGCGGCCGGCATCCTTGGCAGCGAAGTAGCGATAACTGGTGGCGAGCACCGCCTGCTGGTCCGGGCGGCTCGGCTCCAGCGCGGCGTTGCCTGCCGCGCGCTCGATCAGGCTGAGCTTGTGCCGGCGATCGAGGCAGAGGAGTTCCTGCTCGAACCGGTTCTTTCCTTCTTCCGCGACGAAGCGGTAGCGGCCGAGCGTGACGAGGCGCGCCCCGCAGGCTCGCTTGGCGGCGGGCGCCAGCCGCGCCTGACCCTGCGCGACGTTGAGCGAGGCATCGACGGCAAGGCCCAACAGGTAGCTGGTCTCGTCCACACGCTCCACCACCGGTGCCGCCGTCGCAATCGCCTGCGCGGCAAGAAAGATGAACGCAAACATCGTCTTCGGTCCCCACCGGTTGCAGCCAGCCATAGCAGCATCGTCCGGCCGTGGAAAAGGGGCCGAGGCGCGAGCCGGCCGCCCCAACGTGGATTCCCGGCCGGCTGGCGATCTGGTAACCCTTTCTTAACCATTGGCGCCATCAAGCCAGGATGATCGAACGCCGTGAGGGAGCAGTAGTGATGAAGGCCAGTATAGGGCTGTTGTTCGGCATCGCGGGCTCCCTCATGGCGGCCGGATGCCAGACCCCGCAAAAGGCTTCGGGCGCGCGCCCCACCGTCGAGGTCAGCGCGGATGAGACGCCCGAATGGCAGGGCGTCGCGAACGAACAGGATGCGGAGCGCATCGCCAGCTTGGACGCAGCATGGCGCGAAGCGCTCGCCGCCGCGGGCAAGCAGGCGGCCGGCGAGGGCGAACTGCTCGACCCGAAAGCGGCGCTGGCGCGCCCGGCGCCGAGCCCCGGATCCTATATGTGCCGGCTGATCCGCTTCGGCTCGGCCAAGCCGCGGGAGCCGGAATATCAGGCGTTCAAGCCGTTCTTCTGCCATGTCGGCGTCAACGGCGACCAGCTCAGCATCACCAAGCAGACCGGCACCGAGCGGCCGGCCGGCTATCTTTGGGACGACGTCAACAAGCGCAGGATGATCTTCCTGGGGTCGCTTGCGCTTGGCAACGAGGATGCGCCGCTTTCCTATGGCGAGGATCCGGCCCGCGACATGGCGGGCATCTTCGAGCGCATCGGTCCGCTCCGCTACCGACTGGTCGTGCCGCGTCCACGCGGGACCGCCAAGCTGGACGTGATCGAGCTGGTTCCGGCGCCGGTTCAGTCGGAGTGACGGAAGGCTTCAGGTGCAGAGCGCCAGATAGGCGATCTCCATCACCGTGCCGCCCTCGACCTTCAGCGCGCCCTCGCCGCCCGGGCCGTAATCCTTCTCGTCGCTGACCGCGCCGTCCTTGCCGTATTTGCGCAGCGCCATCGGATTGATGGTGCGGCCCGAACAGTCGATCTGGAGGCGGTACGACGCGCCGGTCGGACCCGTGTCGCCGGGATTGGTGATCCGGAACCAGGCCTCGCGGTGGCCCGGCCTATCCTGGACGCTGGCGGCGTCGATCGCAATCGCCTGGCCTGTCGGGGCAGCGCCGAGGTTGAGCCAGGAAGAGCCGCGGGCAGATGGCGTGACCGGCGTCGCGGCGGCCGCCGACGAGCCCGCCGCGACAGTTGCAGCGGACGGGGCCGGGGCGACGGACGCGATAGCGGGATTGGTGAGCAGGTTGCAACTCGCTGACGCGCGCGACAATTCCGCCGCGACTTTCCGGTCCTTCACGAACGTCGCGACATAGAGAAGGTCCTGAACCATCAGGCGCTCGGGGTCCGTATAGCCCCGCTTCACCAGCCTCGTCGTGCGGGTCAGGACCCCGAGTTGCCCCTTTGCAAGCCGCTTGGACAGGCTCTCGTTCACGCACCGGGCCTGGGATTCGCTCAGCCCGTATCGTGCGAGCTCCGGGCCCAGAATGTTCTCACGGGACTTGGTGTAGTCGATGGCATAGCCGGCGCATCCGGCCAGAAGGAGCGCGGGGAAGGCGGCAATGATTGGCAAGCGCACGTCGAACCATCTCCGATGAAGCGGGCCGGCGATAGCAGGGTTCGGCGGCGCTTGGGATAGCCGATTGCGCGCGCGGCGGTGAAGCAGATCGTGGGTAGAACCGGACTGCGACGCGGTAGGTGAGGCCCGCAAGCTCGGTAAAAACGACGCCTATGTCTTTGCACTGTCACGAATCCTAGCCATAGCGCGGTCGACGCCGGACGACGCTGACGCCTGTCCCGGTTCAGCAAACGAATGTGGTGGGGGGGAAGCAGCCCGGGTTCGCCCGGTTTCGCTGCTGCCGCCTAAGAGGAGGGTACACACGATGGCTTGGATCAACGAGTTCCACTACGACAACAGCGGCGCCGACGCAGGCGAATTCGTCGAGATCGCCGCGCCCGCAGGCACAAACCTCACCGGCTGGACGATCGTGCTCTACAACGGCTCCAACGGGCTCATGTACAACACGAAGGCTCTTTCCGGGGTCGTCGCCAATCAGCAGAACGGCTTCGGCACGCTGAACTTCTCCTACCCGGTAGACGGCATCCAGAACGGATCGCCAGACGCCATCGCCCTGGTCAATAATCTCGGTCAGGTGGTTGAATTCATCAGCTACGAAGGGCCCTTCACCGCAGCGGCCACGGGTCCAAACGGAATTTCGAACGGTGCTGCGGCCGGAATGACCGCGACGCCGATCGCCCCGACGGAGCCGGGCACTGCCAGCGGCACCTCGATCGGCCGCGTCGGCACCGGCGATGAAGCCTCCGATTTCACTTGGGCGCTGATCACCGACGACACCCCGGGCGTCGTCAATGTCGGCCAGAGCTTCGGCTCGGCCCCGCCGCCGCCGGTCCCCGGCGCATTCTCAATCGCCGACGCATCCGCAGCCGAAGGCGACAGCGGCACCACCCCGATCACCTTCACCGTCACTCGCGGCAGCAGCAGCAATGTCGCGGCCTCGGTGAGCTACGCTGTGACGCTGCCCGGCGGCAACGGCGGCGCAAGCGCGAATGACGTTAGCGGCACCCTGACAGGCACGCTCAACTTCGCTGCAAACGAGTTTTCCAAGACGATCACGCTTAGCGTAACAGGCGACACCCTCGTCGAAGGCGACGAGACCTTCACCGTGACCCTGTCCAACCCGACCGCGCAGGCGACCATATCCGACGGGAGCGCTACCGGCACAATAACCGACAATGACGCACCGCCGGCGCCGCCCGCCCGGAACGTCTTCATCAACGAAATTCATTACGACAATGGCGGCACCGACACCGGCGAGGCCATCGAGATCGCCGCGCCGGCGGGCACCGACCTTACCGGCTGGACGCTGGTGCTGTACAGCACCTCAGACGGCGCCACAGTCGCCAATCCCTATAACACGCGCACTTTGTCCGGGTTGATTCCTGGCCAGGACGACGGCTTTGGCACATTGTCCTTTTCCTACGCTTCGAACGGCATCCAGAACGGCCCGCAGGATGGCGTTGCACTGGTCAACCCGCTTGGCGAAGTCGTGCAGTTCCTGTCGTGGGAAGGCGTTATCGTCGGAGGCTCCGGCCCGGCCGCGGGCCTCACCAGCCAGGATATCGGCGTCTCGCAGACCAGCGCGCCCATCGGAAGCTCGCTGCAGTTGGTCGGCAACGGCACCAGCTATGCAGACTTCCAATGGCAGTCGAGCAACGACGACAGTTTTGGCGCAGTGAACATTGGGCAGAACTTCTTGAACGGCGACGTCGCCGGGCAAGTTCGAATCGATGATGCGCGCATCGCAGAAGGCGAAAGCGGCACGGCGGAAATGGTGTTCACCGTCCGCCGCGCCGGTGGACAGAACAGCACGGCCAGCGTCGAATATTTCATCGGCACCAGCGATAGCGCCTCCGTCAGCGACTTGGCGCCCGGCCAGCCCCTTTCCGGCTCGGTAACCTTCGGCGTCGGCGAGACCAGCGTCCAGGTCCGCATCGCCATTGCCGGCGACACAGCGCCCGAGGGAAACGAGACCTTCACCGTGCGGCTCGCCAACCCGGCCGGCAACATCGGCATCGCCGACGACCAGGCTACCGGCACCATCGTCAATGACGACCCGATTGTCGCCACCATCGCTCAGATCCAGGGGGAGGCGCATCGCTCGCCGCTTGAGGGGCAGATCGTGACCACCGGCGGCATCGTGACCCTAGTCCGGTCCAATGGCTTCTTCGTTCAGGACCCGGTCGGCGACGGCAACGCGCGCACTTCCGAAGCCCTGTTCGTCTTCACGCGCACCGCTCCCACCGTAGCCGTAGGGGACGCGGTGCAGGTCCGGGGCGACGTCACCGAGTTCCAGGGCTTCGAAACCAATCTCACGACAACCCAGGTCAGCGCGGCCAGCGTCACGGTGCAGTCGAGCGGCAATGCGCTGCCCGGGGCGGTGGAAATCGGCGCGAACGGCCTGCGGCCGCCAAGCGAGATCATCGAGGATGATGGCCTCACCAGCTTCGATCCGACCACCGACGGCCTCGACTTCTACGAGGCGCTGGAGGGCATGCGCGTCACCATCGATGCGCCGCAGGCCGTCGCCAACGGGCGGGGCAACAACCTCTTCGTGGTCGCCTCGGGCGGGGAAGGGGCGACCAACCTGAACTCGGGAGGTGGCATCACCCTCGCCGCCGACGATTTCAATCCCGAGCGCATCCGCCTGTTCGACGGCAGCGGCGCACTCGCCAACGTGACCCGCGGCGACCAGCTGGCGGACGTCACCGGGATCGTCAGCTACTTCGGCAGCGCAACGTCGCAGTCCGGCTATGAGATACTCGTGACCCAGCCGGCGACCGTCACCAAGGATGTGGCGCTGCCGGAGCGCGAGACGACCGACCTCGTCGGCGGCCGCGATCACCTCACCGTCGCGAGCTACAATGTCGAGAACCTTAATCTCGCGGAGGCATCGAGCAACGGCTCGCCAGACCGCTTCGACCTTCTCGCCGCCGAGATCCTCTACGCGCTGAAGGCGCCCGACATCATTGGTCTGCAGGAGATCCAGGATGCGAATGGCCCGGCGTCCGGCGGTTCGCTCTCCGGCGTCGCGACCGCGCAGGAGCTGATCGATCGGATCGCCGAACTTGGGGGCCCCAAGTACGTCTATGTAGAGATCGCTCCTGGCCAGGCGAACAGTACAGGTGGCGAGCCTAACGGCAATATCCGCAATGGCTTCCTCTACAATGCCGATCGGGTGGATTACGTCGACGGCAGCGCGGAGCTGATTACGGGCGCGGCGTTCGAGGGCACTCGCAGGCCGCTCGTCGCCGACTTCCGCTTCAATGGCGAGACGGTGACGCTCATCAACGTCCACCTCACTTCACGCATCGGCAGCGATCCCCTGAGCGGCGACGTGCAGCCGCCGGCCAATGCCGGCGACGGTGCCCGCGAGGCTCAGGTGGCGGCGGTGAAGGCCTATGTGAACGAGCAGCTGGCGACTAGTCCTAACCTCAAGCTCGGTGTGCTCGGCGATTTCAACGCCTTCTACTTCGAGAAATCAGTCACGCAGCTCGAAGGCGGCGTGCTTACCAACCTGCACAACTTGCTGACGGAGGAGGAGCGCTACACCTACGAATTCGACGGCAACGCGCAGGCGATCGACAATCTCCTAGTCAGCGGCGGGCTCGCCTCCGGAGCGCGGTTCGACGTCGTTCACATCAACGCCGAGCAGCTCGACAACGATGCGCGTGCAAGCGACCACGACCCGATCCTCGCCCGCTTCTTTATCGAAGCGCCGAACGAAGCGCCGGTCGCCAAGGCGGACGCAATCACCGTCGACGAGGACGCCGCGACGGGAAATCTGTGGGAGCTGCTGCTCGGCAACGACAGCGACATCGATCAGGAGGATATCCTCTCGATCAAGTCGGTCGACGGGACCGGAACCCTTGGCAGCTTGCAGTTCGATTCAGCGACCAGGACGCTGGTCTATGTGGCCGACGACGAGAGCTTCGACGCGCTCGCGCCGGGAGCAACGGCGATCGATCGCTTTACCTATACCATCACCGATGATGATGGCCTGACCAGTACCATGACGGTGGAAGTCACGGTCAGGGCGGTCGAGGACACGGTCCGGATCGACGCGGGCAACGGCAACGATCAGGTCACCGGCGGTGCGGGCGAGGACTTCATCAACGGCGGCAACGGCAACGACGTCATCTTCGGCGAGGCTGGTCGCGATCAGCTGGACGGCGGCAGCGGGAATGACCAGCTCTACGGCGGCTCCGGTTCCGATCGCCTGACCGGCGGAACCGGCAACGATCAGCTGTTCGGTCAAAGCGGAAACGATCGCCTCGACGGCGGCAATGGCAACGATCAGCTGTTCGGCGACGGCGGCAACGACCGCCTGGATGGCGGTAGCGGGAACGACCAGCTGTTCGGCGGGGACGGGGACGATTTCCTGACCGGAGGGAATGGCAACGACACCTATGTCGGCGGCGTAGGAGCCGATCTATTCCGCTTTGGCCGGAGCGGCGGTAACGATCTGATCCGCGATTTTGATACGAGAGTGGACAAGCTCGTGTTGGACGAGGGTGTTCAGATCAACAAGGTCACGGTTCGCGACTTCGACGGGGATGGCGTGAACGATCTCAGGATCGCCTTCTCCCATGGCGGCGGAGACGTCACCCTGCTTGGGGTCAGCGACCTCGACAGCGTCCAGTTCGCAAGTGTCGGAGACTTTCTCCTCTAAGCGACATCGACCCTCAAGGGTGCGGCTTTCGTCGTTCGGCCGGCGAGCGCCGCACCTGTTGATCGACTGCTTTGCTCGATTCGTCGATGTTCAAGAACAGTTCACCGCTCTCCGCCCTAGAAGTAGCGCAGTTCAGGAGGATGTGATCGTGTTCAACGTGGTTTCGCTCGAGGGAAAAGCCTTCAACCCGGCCACTCGTGGCTATTATGCCGCTTATCGCCCGCACGAGGTCAATCGCTGCCCCGGCTGCGGGCGGAGCCACTGGCTGGTGGGACGCTCGCTTGCCGAGTGCGCCTTCTGCGCGACGGCGCTGCCGTTGCTGGATGGTGGGATGAACGGAACTGGCCTTTTCCGCCGCGGCCACCGCGTCCGCGAAGAGGAAACCCCACTCGCCGCCTGAGCGAAGGCCGCTCAGTGCACCTCCGGCGAGTGCTCGGCGGAGTGCGCTGAGGCGGGCGCGCCCGGCGCCTTCCCGCTCCAGCTCCGCTCCAGGAGCTGCTTGCCGACGCAGCTATATTCGTGGTGGACGGTGGCGGAGCCCTCGCCTGTCGAATGGTAGCCGCGCACTTCCAGGTCCGAAATCTTGATCAGCTGATCGGCCGAGCCAGCGTGCGACACCGTCATCAGGTGCTGACGGCACTCGTCCTTCGTCTTGAACTTTTGAAGCGCCTTGAGCTCAGCCAATCGTTCACTTTCCGCCGGCGAGGCGTGGTGCGCCGCCTCGGGACCCGGACCGCCGAGCAGGGATGCTCGCGAACAGCCGACCAGAAGCAGAAACAAGGCGCATCCTGCCGCTCGCTGTAGCGACCCGCTGGTGATTCTCATCGAACCCTTCCTCCCCTGCGCGCCAGCTTACATCGAAAGCGCGCAAGAGGGTAGTCGCGGGCTCTCAGGCGGGCCGAGCGCCCTGTTCCGCGCCCGCGAGCTCGGGCTCGAGCCGCTCCATCTCGACCGCGGTGCGGCGGACGGTCTCGTGGATCTGCTCGACCCGCTTCTCGATCGTCTTCTTGACCACCAACTCTTCGCGCACCACGGCTTCCTTGGTCACCACCGCTTCCTCGCGCATCTGGGTGATCTCGACGACACGATCCTGCAGCAGGCCGCTCGAGACGATCTCTTCATCTGTGAGGCGACGGTTTACCGGCCGGCGCTCGACGCTGGTCCGCTCCTCCAGCAACTCGACATCGGTCGTGACCGGCACCTCCTCCATGTAGGAGTGAACGCGCGCGCCGCCCCGAACCAGAGTGCGCTTTCCGACCCGAAGCTCCTCCTCGACAAGCGGGATGCGCGCTTCGGCTTCGGCCGGTGGCGCCGGTTCCGGCTCGGACACAGCCACGGGTGCGGGTTCGAGCTGGGGTATGGGCTCGTCTATGGGCTGGGGTTCGGGCTCGACCGGGGCGGGGCCGATGCGCCGGCTCAGCGTGGAAATCGGCACGCCCTCGACGCTGCCGTTCGGCGCGCCGCCCTTGGCAATCCGGGGATTAGCTTCCGGGCTGGGCGGGGCCATGGCCGCGACCTGCGCGGGTGGGGCAGCAGCCGCAATCGGGGCAGGTGGCGCGACGATCGGAGCTGGAGCCGGATTGGCGGCATCGCCCTGCGCGTGGCGGTCAAGCAGATCGACGGCTTGCTCGGCGGCCTGATCGCCCTCGATCTGCACGATCACAAGCGAGCCGCCGTTGGTCAGTTCCTCCTCGCACGCCTCGCGCTGGGCGCGACTGAGATAGATTGCGCCGAAATCGGGCTTCTCGCCCGGGCCGCAGGTGACGATCGCGCCTTTCAGGATGGCGAGCCGGCGCGACAGCAGGTCGAAAGCCGCTTCGGCCTCGCCGGTGTCGTCAAACAGGGCGGTTACGGTGCGGATCATCGCGTCACCTCGCTCACTACGGGGCCGTTCTGCTCGATCTCGGCTTGCTCGGAACGGAGCAGGATCGGCACATGCTCGGTGTTGGTCACGACCTTGCGGCGGACATGGATCTCCTCGACCAGCACCAGCCTTTTTTCCACCACCACCACTTCCTCCACCACCGGTATGACGGTGACATTGCCCTCGATCCGAACGCTGGGCAGGGCGTCCAGCGGCTGGTTGCGCGGCACCCGCCGCACCTCCACCTCATCGTGGGCGAGCTCGACCGGAACCTGCTCCTCCCGCTCGCCGACGGAAACACGGACGCGAAGCCGGCCGGTTTCAACTTGTCGCTTGGAGACATTGACCCGCTCTTCAACCAGCGGAATTGCGGCCACTTCCTGTTCTTCTGCCATTTCTGCTTCCCGACGCGGTACGAAGCTGAAAATCGCTGGCCGGTTCAGTCGTTCCACGCAACGGGAAGGAATTGCGCGAAGGGTTGCACATCTCGCTGCGTGAACTCTCGACGGTCGACCGGGTTGGACCGGTGATGTTGACCTGCGACCTGGATGCACTGCCCCTCACGCTTGAGCCGGATCGGCGTGGAACGATCGCCGATCTGGTGGAGCGGATCGCTGAGGAACGCGCGGAACTGAGCCGGAAACTGCTTGGGCCGGGAGCGCTCCTGTTGCGCGGCTGGCGCATGGAGAACTTGGCGGACTTCATGTCCGTGGTCCGCGCCTTTGCGGGTGAGCGGCCGCTGTTCGGCTATGCGGGCGGGGCCTCCCCGCGCAGCGCGCTGGGCGACGGCAGCTACAGCTCGACCGATTATCCGCCCCATGTCGCGCTTTCGCTCCACAACGAGCTCAGCTACACGGCGGTTCACCCACGATTGCTCTTCTTCGCCTGCCTGCAGGCGCCGGAAGCCGGCGGCGAGACGACACTGGGAGACAGCCGCCGCATCCTGCACGCGATCGAGCCCCAAGCGGCGGCCCGGTTCAAGCAGCGCCATGTGCGCTACCTTCGCAACCTCTCGCCGTTCGGGGGCGCCGGCTATTCCTGGCAGGAGGCGTTCGAGACCGAGGACCCGGTCGAAGCTGAGGCTCGGGCGCGGGCCATGGGCGCGAGCGTCGAATGGCAGGCGGGCGGATGGTTGCGGCTCAGCCAAGTCCGGCCGGCGACCGCAACGCACCCGGAGACGGGCGAGGAGGTCTGGTTCAACCAAGCCGACGGCTTCCATCCGAGCGCGCTGGATCCGGTAAGTTATGCGCAGGCCCTGGCGTTCGCGGGGAGCGAGGAAAGCTTTCGCCTGGGCGTCACCTATGGCGATGGCGGCGAGATCGCTGCCGGCGACCTGGAGGAGGTCCGTGCGGCGGTGCGGAACGAGACCCGGCCGCATCGCTGGCGGGAAGGGGACGTGCTGGTGATCGATAACCTGCTGGTGGCGCACGGACGGCGGCCGTTTTCGGGGCCGCGCAAGATCGTGCTGGCGATGGTGTGAAGCGCGAACGCGAACCCGCCGGTCTGCTCGCCCTCGCGGCACTGACCCTGGCGCTCGGCGTCGCGCTTGGCGCGTTTGGGGCGCATGCTTTGCGGGGTACGCTCACACCGTCGGCGCTCGGCTGGTGGCAGACAGCCGTGTCGTACCAGATGTGGCACGGGCTCGCGCTGCTGGCGCTGGGCGCGGGCCGGGTCGGGAGGGTGGCTTTGCCGGCCTTCCTGCTCGGGCTGGGGACGCTGATCTTCTCCGGGTCTCTCTACCTGATGGCGCTGACGGATATGCGCTGGCTGGGAGCGGTCACCCCGATCGGCGGCCTCCTCCTGATCCTCGGCTGGCTTCTGCTCGGCTGGCGCGC
Organism: Allosphingosinicella sp.; assembly: GCF_036387615.1. Taxonomy (GTDB): domain Bacteria; phylum Pseudomonadota; class Alphaproteobacteria; order Sphingomonadales; family Sphingomonadaceae; genus Allosphingosinicella. Next base: position 60,084 of record NZ_DASVTH010000034.1, on the reverse strand, counting down.
GTGGCGCGGGTTGAGCTAGCCTGCCAGCGCGCAGGCTGCCGCCGAGCCTGTGACGACGCTGAACACCTCCGGATCGTTCACCGCGCGGACGCGCTCCACGAAACCGGTGACGGTCAGCCGGCCTTGCCCGCGCTCGCGGCTGATATCCTCGGACAAGCTGGAAATCTTCTGCAGCTGGACCAGGTTCAGCCGATCCACCCAGCGCTTCGCCATGCAATCCGCCATCCCGCGGGACAGGCCCGCCTCGGTCAGCCGTGCGGCGACCCGACCTTCGAAGGGCTGCGAGCAAGCGGCCACAGCAAAGGGGAGAAGAAGGAAAAGCGAACGGTTCATTGGCTGGGCTCCTCGACTCGCCCAATTAGGGCGGGGGCGCGGCGAACGCCAGACTTGCGCCCGGCGCGGACTGGATCGAAAGGGCGGGCTCGCTGTTGAGGCAAGCGGAATCGACGGAGAGAGTGGGCAAGATGAGATTGGTGCGTGTCGCCCTGTTGTTTGGCGTTGTGACGGTAGCCGGCTGCGTGCCGAAGCCGGAGGCGCCGCCACGTCCGGCTCCGCAGCCCCAGCAGGTGCAGCCGACGCCACGGCCGCAGCCTCCCGCTCCTCCGCCCCCCCGGGCGGACTGGCGGGATATGCCGCTCACGCCGGGCGGGTGGGTCTATCGGAGCCAGGGCGACACCAGCCAGGCGCTGTTCGGGCCGCCGAGCGGGGAGGCCGCGTTCATCGTCCGCTGCGACCGCGTGCGCCGGCAGGTGAGCCTGTGGCGCGAAGGCGTCACCAGCGGCAATATGATGACTGTCCGCAACACCGCCAGCGCGCGCAACTTGCCGCTGTCGGTCCAGGCGCAGCCGCCCGCCTATGTCTGGTCGGCGCTGCCCGCGAGCGACCGCTTCCTGGACGCAACGGTGTTCAGCCGCGGCCGCTTCAGCGTGGAAGTGCCGGGAACGCCGATGCTGGTCATCCCGTCCTGGCCGGAGCCGGCTCGGGTGCTGGAGGATTGCCGGGGCTAGCGCGGGCTCGAAAGGCCGCCGACAGCCAGCGGCAGGTCGCGATGGACATAGCCGGTGATCGCCGTGCCGGCGGGGATGGACGCGTTCTTGCCTTGGAGCAGTGAGCTTATCGCCACGAGTGCGACACCCGTCATTGCGGGGGATCCTGTCGCGCCGGGACCCTTGGCAACCCGGGTGCCGTCGAGGCGGATGCGCCGATCGCCTACGGTGACGAACAGCAGCTGAATCTCGAGCCGGCCGGATTTGGCGAGCGCCCCGCTCGCGACGTGGCGCGCGACCTCCGCCGTCGCCACCGCTCCCTTCGGGATCACGACGTGGGAGCCAACCCGGACATCTTCGCTGACCGTGAGATCGAAGCGCGCCCCTTGCCGGTGCGTCTTGCTGTTGACCTCGGTCGCGGTAACCAGCGGCACCGGTGTTCCCGCCCTGAGCGCCAGCGGGGCCGGCACAGCCATGATGGCCTGAGCGGCGGCCGCTGCGACCAGCCAAGGCTGGCCAATCATTTTGCCTCCACCGGAAGCGCCAGCGCGGCTGGTGCTGCCGCCGGCGTGAAGGTCGAAGTCGCCGGATCGAACAGCATGTCGCCGGTGAAGTAGGCGTTGAAAATCTCGCCCGCCTTGAGTTTTGCGTTGTTGCCGGGCGCAAGCAGGGCCAGCGGCGCCAGGATGCCGAGGCCGATCGCTCCGAGAACAACCTGCTTGGTGCCCTTCTCCCCCTTGGCCTGGCTTTCCCCGCTGATCGGGATTTGGCTGCTCCCCGTTTCGACATAGAGCAGGCGAGCCGCCAGGGTGCCGGCTTTGCCGGTAGCGCCGCTTTTGTCGGCACTCAGCACTTCACCCCAGGCCTTGGCGCCAACCGGGATGATGGTCACTCCCGAAACCACGACCGGCTCATCGACCCGGAGCACGAAGCGCTCACCGGCTTTGGTGGTGCGGCTGCTGACCTCGTTCAGCACCATCAAGCGGATCAGCGTATCCTGCTCGACCAGGATGCCGCCAATGCCGGCCGGATTTGCCGGAGGCGGAGCCTGCTCTTGCGCGGCCGACAATGGCGAGAGCGCGATGGCGGAAGCGCACAAGGCTGCAATCGCCTTTTTCATGTTCAAATCTCCAGCCGTGCGGCGCCCCACAGCCTGAAGGGCGCCGCTCCTGCTTACTTGGCGGCTTCGGCCGGCTTGGCCGATCCGGTGAAGCGGATCGCTGTGCCGGTGGCGTTCGTCTTGCCCCAGCTCATCGCGCTGATGTGGGATTCGCCATATTGCGCCTTGATGACGGCGTCGGCGCCGAGCTTCTGGGCGCGCTCCCAAAGCTCCTTGTAGATCTTCGACTGGGACGCTTCCTTGCTGAAGATCGTCGCCTTGCGCACGCCGGCCTTGACCTCGCCGACCACTTCATATGGGCGGTCTGTGATGTCGTGCGGGAAGACCGGAACGCCGACCGCCTCGTTGACGACGACATATTCCTTCTTGGGCTTGTCCTTGGCGATGGCCGGCTGGGCGGCGGCGAGCGCCGCGATGACGAGCAGCGGCGTCAGCTTCGAAATCCTCATGATGTGTCCCCCTCTTTTGCCCGGCAAGACTGCGAGAGGAGTTTTGCATTGTCAATAACTTGGCGGCTTGCGCCCGCTGAGCGCGCCCGCCACCCGATCGGCGAAGGCCCGGGCGAGCCGCTCGCGTACGCCGCCGCCGCGAATGGCGAGGGCGATCGGGCCGGCGCTGCCGCCGCCCACATCGACATAAAGCTGGCCGAGCGCGGCGCCGTTCTGCGCATCGCGAACGTAGACGGTGCCGGCGAGGCGGTCCGCCCTGCCGAACAAGGCCGCGCCCGTGCCCTGCACCTCGATTGCGTCGATATCGAGCACCAGCCGCAGCGTGCGCCCGCTGTTCAGGCCGGAGCGAAGCGCCGCTTCGCGGACCGCCGCTTCCAGCATTGGCTTGAACGACTGAGCTGCCGGACCTTGTGCGCCGCTCGTCTCCGCACGCCCATCGAGCGCCGCAACGGCGGGCTGGGCGGTCGGCTGGAGGATGATCTCGATCCTGGCGATCTGGCTCGCGCCGACGATGGCGCGCGAAAGCGGCAGCACCTCCTGTGTCTGGCTGGCGCAGGCTGGCAGCAGCAGCAGCAAAGCTGGCGCGAACAAAAGGCGCAAGACCACGGCCCCCGACAGAGCCGAGGCGAGGCCCCGGCGCGAGCGGAAGATGTTATCCCCAACTTAGTTGAAAACAAGTCTTGATCGCCGAGTCGGCCCGACTCATACTCAGCTCATCTTCAACAAGCGAAAGGAGGTGATCCGATGTCTCATGGTTCAGCAAGGGGGTCGGGTCTGCTCGTTCGGGGGATGAAAGCCTAAGGCTTTCCTGTAGTCTTCCGGGCTGGAGCTTCCGGCCGCTGGCCATGTTAGAGGGGTCGTCGGGCAAGTGCCCGGCGGCCCTTCAACTTTTCTGGGCCCGCGCTTCGAAGCGCCGCGCCACGCGGCTCTGCCACAGCACGATCGCCGGAACCACGGCCAGTTCCATCACCAGGCCGAAGCGGTGCCCGTCGCTGGGCCAGCCATTCTGGACAAGGGAGAGCAGGCGCGACAGGCCGCCCACCAGGATGATCGCGCCCAGCGCCAGGAACACCGGCCTGCGCCGCTCGATCCGCGGCAGGCAGGCGAGAAAGACGAGCCCGGCGCCGAGCAGCAGCCCCGACAGGTAGCGAAAGTGGCTGTCGAGATCGATCGGTATCGGCTCGCGAACGCCGCGAAGCACCGAGGCGCTCTCGACAACGCTCTGCAATCCCATCGATAGCGGCACGAGGCAGGCGAGCGCGGTCGCACCCTGAAGCAGCTTCTTCTCGGTCTCAGGAGCCATGGAGGCTTCTCGCCGCGCGCACATATTCCTCGCGCACGCGGACCACCCGGGTCGAGATGTTGATCTCCCACAGGAACAGGCTGAGCCCCAGCGTCAGGGCAGACATGACCGCGATGAACAGCAAGGCCACCGGAATCCCGAAGTCGAGCGCGCCGATGCTGGCGAGAAACAGGACGATCACCATCACGCACACCAGCATCGCCGAGACGGTGCAAAGCGCGATTGCCCAGTGGCAGATCACCATCCGCCGGGCGAGCACGGCGAGCTCGCCGATTTCATCGCGGCGCCTGGCCTCGTCGGCCACCAGCACATCGAGTTCGAGCGCGCGCACCCGATCGACGATGCGGGCAAGCCGGCCGGCCATGACGTTCAGCAACCCGCCGATCCCGACCAGCAGAAACACCGGCGCAATCGCCAGCTGGATGATCTGGGCGATTTCCGGGACGTGCGGTGCGGTCATGGCGAGCCTGTTCGGGCGCGCTGCCCGCCTCGTCAACCGCGATTGACCAAATCCTCAACCTTCGCAGGTAGGAAAAAGGGCGACTGAAAGAGGCGGCTCGCGTGCTCCACATTCCCCTGAAGCCCGCGCGGGCGATCACTGTCGAGGTCGTGCCTGGCTTTGCCGCCGTCATCGACCAAGTCGCGCAGGCGGCCGATCCGCGGCACGCCTTTCTTCGCCGCGCCTGGTTCGCGGCTGCAGGGGGGCGAAATCCTCTTACCCTGGTGGCGACCCGGCCTGACGGCCGCGTCCTTGCCGCCTTGCCGACCGTGGCAGCCGCAACGCGGTTACTCGGCATTCGCGCAATCCCCGGCAGTTATTGGCCGGTCCGCAGCTTCCCTGTCGCCCGGGAGGCGACCGACGGCGAGCTCGCGTCGATCTTCGCCAGCTCCGCCGCGCGACGGGCGCTTGGGCGAGCCTGGCGGCTCGGCCCTGTCAACGCGGACGACCCGACCGCATCGCGGCTGGTTGGCGTCGCGGCTCAGGGCGGCTGGACGGTGCTGAAGCGCAGGATAGCGATCAGCTTCACCCTCGAAATCGTCGCGGCCCGCGCCGCCGGGCCCTGGCCCCGCGCCTCGACGCTGAAGAAGAACCGCTTCCACGAAAAGCACCTGGCCGGCCATGGCCCGCTCAACTGGCGTTTTCTGTCCGGGGCGGACTGGACGCCGGCGCTGTTCGACCAACTCGCCGCGGTGGAACAGGCGAGCTGGATCGGCGACGAGCCGGGCGCCGACGCGAAATTCTGCAATCCGCGCCAGCGGGGGATCTGGGAGCGGGCCGCGGCGGATCCGGAGCTGGCGGGCATGATGCATGTCGGCCTGCTCGAAGTCGGCGGCGCCCCGGCTGCGTTCAGCTTCGGCATCGAGGCGGGCCGCACCCGCTACTGCATCGCGACCAGCTACGACCGCCGCTTCGCCAAGCATAGCCCGGGCAAGCTCGTCAGCTATCGCACCTACATGGATGCGGCCGAGCGCGGCATCGCCATGCTGGACGATGGCGCCGGAGATGGCGGGCATAAGGGTGTGATGGGCGAGACACCGGGGCCGGACATCCTCGATTATCTGTTCGTGCGCAGCCGTCTGGCGGCGGCATTGATCCGGCGCTTCTGGCGCTAGCTCCGAACGCAAAAAGGCGCGCCGGCCTTCACCGGCGCGCCCCCTTGCAGGTTGATGCTGTCAGTAGGTCGAGCCGCCGGTCGTGCCGCCCAAGCCGCCGGAGCCGAGGCCCCCGGCGCCGGTCGTTCCCGCCATGTCCTCGTGCAAGCGCCGGAAGGTGTCGCGGCCCTCGCGAACGGAATCATAGCATTGCTGGATGAGGCTACGGGTCTGCTGCGACAACCCGTCATCCTTCAGCGCCGCTTCCCACTTGTTGGCGAGGTAGGTCTCGCCATGGTCGACCTCGGCGATCACGGCCGTGTCGTCGCTTCCGGTCACCTTGTCGCGCAGCGACAGGAATGCGCGATGGGCGGCGGCAAGGACGCTGCCGTCATCTTCCGGATTGCCGCCCATCGAGCGAACCGCGTCGCGCAACTGGGAAACGACCTGCTCACGCTCGTTGGCGCGCTCCAGGAAGGCGGAGCTGAAACGGCTGTTGGTCGCTTCCTGCGCCGAGCGGCGATAGCCGTCCACGCTGTCGATCGTGGTCTCGATGAGGCCGTTCAGAACCGAAATGTCGTGCGAGCTGCCGCCGGCCGAGCGAGCGCTGCCACCGCCCATGGGATCGGGTTCGAGCATAAAGAAATCTCCTTTGAGGGTATTGAGGCCCGTCACGTAACGCCTCGAAAACGGGAAGGGTTGCCCCGCTGAACTCACAAAATAGCGGGATCGGAACGGGCGCGATGCGACCGGCGTTCACGCTTTTGAAAAGAGGAGGTTTTGGATCATGATCGAGAGGGAGCGCGGCCAGCGGGCCAGCGTCGACCGGGAGACCGGGGAGGTTCATGGCAGCGGCTCGGGCGCGGGCGGCAATGGCAATCCGGGCGAAGATTATGACGATCAAGCCTATCAAGGCGGTGGCGGCCGCAAGGCGATGGGCGGCCCGAAGCCGATCGATGAAGCAGAGCGTCGGCCCAATGCAGACGAGGGGCCGGACCAGTGAGCGGGGGCAGCGGCCATCCGCTCCCGGGCAGCGACGAGGCCCGGCATAACGAGATCCCGGAGGATCTCGAACGTGCCAAGGGCCGCGGCGATGATCCCCGTCCGGTCGTTACCCCCGATCCGACTGGTGAGAACCCGGATGGCGAGCGTTATCGCTATGACGATCTCGGCCGGGGTCCCGGCGCTGAGGAACCGCCGCAAAGCGCCTGACGTTCGTTCCTTCGAACAGCGATCAGGAGATAAAGATGGCGAACGAAATCCCGACCGGCGGCACCCAGGCAGGCGGCGGCCCCGGCGCGAGCGACCAGCGCACCCCCGGCGGAAGCAGCGGCACCGGCGGCTACGGCAATGCCCAGAACCAGGCCAACCACCAGGGCCAGGACAATCCCTATGGCGGCGCGCAGAGCGGTTACGGAAGCGGCCAGGATCTGGATCGCGGCGCGGCGTTCGACGCGCAACAGGGCGGAGGGCGCTCGGCCGATGACATCGACATCGAGCAGAGCCCGGCAGACCAACGGGACGCCGAGCAGACGGCCGAGGCGGACGAGTTCCTTCAGGATCAGCAGGCTCATCAGGACCGTGGCCAGAGCAGTTTCGACGCCGAGGTCGAAGCCTGATCCGCTCAAGCCTGACGTGAGCGACCGAATGGAACCCGTCGCGACGAATCTCGTTTCGTCTGCGATACGGAGAGCTGGAGATTCCGAATGGCCAAGGGCAAGTCAAGCAAGGGCGGCAAGGCCGGCGACGGGTCAGCTCCGCCGTCGAACGGGTATACGCAAGGCGCGTCGAACGCCGGCCAGGACGGTCAGTCGTCCGGCACCGATCGAATTCCCGCATCGCTTCGTGAGTTCGGGGAAAAGGCCGTCGAACTCGCCAACAATCCGATCGCGCGCAGCATGCTTGCCGCCGGCCTGGTGACGGCCGCCGCAGCGCTCACCGCAAATCAGAAGACTCGGGACAGCGCCCGCAAGGCCGCCTCGGGCGTGGCCGATGCCACGGAGGAGGCGGCGGAGAATGCCCGACGTATCGGCGCCGCGCTCGTTTCGGCCGCTACCGAGTCATTCCAGAAAATGTTCTCAGGCGCCGGAGGATCGCCCGGTGAGACCGGTGCCGGCCAGCAGGCGAATGAAGCCGAACTGCCGCTCTCCACACCCCGAAGCGGCGGCGGGGCGTCCAGCGCCGGCAAGGAACGCGGCGGCGGCGGAACGCAACGCTCGGCTGCGAGCAGCAGTGGCAAGGCGGCGGGCGGCGGCAGCGGCAAAGCCGGTGGCGGCAAGGCAAAGACCACCGGCGAGGGCTCGAGCGGAAGTTCGGGCAAGAAAGGCGGCCGCAAGAAGGGCGGAGCCGCCACGAACGCGGGCGCTTAGGCAGGTCTATCGGCTATAACGGCTGCCCGGCCTGGCAGCGCTCCAGTTCGACCACGTCATGCGCGCAAAAGACGCGCACGTCGCTCCGATGCTCGACCGAGAGGTGGCGGACGCGCTCCAGGTTCTGGATGCGCAGCGCTCGATCGGTCTCCATCATCGTCTGATAGAAGCGCAGGCCGGGCGTACATCTGCGTTTCGCGTTACGGACTTCCTCGCGGTAGAAATAAGCGTCGCCAGCATAGAATAGCCAGCCAGCCTCGTTCCGGACCGCCACCCCGGCATGGCCCCAGGTGTGGCCTGGCAGCGGGACCAGCAGGATCTCCGGCGGAAGTCCGTCCAGATCGCGCGCGGTCTCGAACCCGAACCAGGGCTCGCCCTGGCCGCTATAGCGCCGCCAGTTGCGAACCTCGTTGAACTGGCGGGGGCGATAGCGCCTGCGCGGGATGAACCCGGTCCGCGGACCGGTCGCGGCGCTCCACTCCTCCTCCATCAGGTGCACGGTCGCCTGCGGGAAATCCTCCAGGCCACCCGCATGGTCGAAATCCAGGTGCGAGAGCACGATGTGGCGCACGTCGCCTGCCTTGAAGCCGAGCGCTTCGATCTGGCGAATTGCTGTGTCCTGTTCGCGCAAGACGATGCCGTTCAGCGCTCGGAAGAATTTTGGAATGCGATGCTCGGGCGGCTGATGCGGATGATCGACGTCCTTTAGCCCGTAGCCGGTGTCGACAAGGACCAGGCCGTGCGCATCCGTTTCGATGAGCAGGCAATGACAGACCAGATGGCCGAGCGGCCCCTTGCTGCGCCCGTCGAACAGCGGTCCTCCGACCGGACAATCCGTGCCGCAGTTGAGATGGTGAATTCGCATCGGCCGGACACTCCTTCGTCGGAAACGTCCAGCCCAAACGAAAAGCGGAGCGCCTTGTTCAGACGCCCCGCCTTTCTTACGCGGTTACAGGCCTTGCGGCGGTACTCAGCGGCAGCGGAAGCCGCGGCTCTTGTCGATCTCGCGACCAAGCAGGGCGCCCGCCGCAGCGCCGGCAATGGTGCCGACCGTGCGATTGCGGCCACCATCGATCGCCCGACCGGCAAGCGCACCGGCAGCGCCACCGACGATCAGGCCGGTGGTGCCGTTCCTGCGACGGCAGCGCAGGCGGCCGTCGGAACCGCGCCAGGTCTTACCCTGGTAATAGCCTTGGGCCTCAGCCGCCGTCGGGAGGGCGACCACCGGCAGCGTCATCGACGCGGCGGCGAAAGCAAGAGCAACTTTACGCATGGAACTGTCCTTCTTGAAAAACACAGACGAGAAACGCCGCACTTGTGACAGCGGTTGCATGAACCCAAAACAACAAGCGGGAAGGGTGGCGTTCAGCCGGTAAGCCAGCGATCAGTCGGCCAGCCGGTGCTCCAGGGTCATCTCCGCATTGAACAGCTTTGAAATCGGGCAGTTCGCCTTGGCTTCCTCCGCCAATTCAGCAAAGCGGGCCGGATCGATCCCGGGCAGCATCGCCTCCAGCGCCAGGTCGGACCGGCTGACCTTGAAGCCCTCCCCATCTTTCTCGAGCTTGACGCGCGCCGTCGTCTCGAGCGTGCCTTCTTCCAGCCCCTCACGGGCGAGCGCGAAGGACAGGGCCATGGTGAAACAGGCGGCGTGCGCGGCCGCCACGAGTTCTTCCGGATTGGTGCCGGGCTCCTCGCCGAACCGGGTCGTGAAGCTATATGGTTGATCCTTGAGGACGCCCGACTGGGTGGGGACCCAGCCTTTGCCGTCTTTCCCGAGCCCGACATAGCGGGCCGATGCGGTGCGTGTGAACATGGCGGCTCCTTGTGTGTTTGGCGGCAGAACCCACCTCACGCGGATTGGGTTTCGTCAAGCGCCCGCCGCCGATCACCGGGGGGCACCATGGAAAGGACAATCCCCTGCTCGACCAAGGCCAGACCGCGCTAGCGGCGCTTCTTTCCGATCTGCGGGCGCGCAGCTACCGGTTCGTTTCCCCAACTCCCGCCACCCATGCACGGGTCATCGCGCGGCCGGACAAGCAGGGGGCGCGGACCTTACGCGACGTGTTCGGATGGAGCCTGCCGTTCGAGCCGGACCTGCTGCCGCGGGAGATGCTCGCCAGCCTCGAACAGGCCGATGCGGTGGAAGAGCATGGCAACATGCTCAAGAGCAGGGTCCGCGTATCCAGCATGGACGGGCATCTCTTCCTCCACTCCGCTTACCCGACTGTCGACGACCAATCTGTCTTCCTGGGACCCGACAGCTATCGCTTCGTGGCGTTCGTGCAGGCTGAACTGGCGAGCAACGGGGTGCGAAGGCTGGTCGACGTCGGCGCCGGCGCCGGGGTCGGCGGGCTGATGGCTGCGCCCCTGGTTCCACAAGCACGCATCACCTTGCTCGACGCAAACCCCGCGGCGCTGCGCCTTGCCGCCGTCAACGCGCATGATGCCGGCGTGTCGGCCGAGCTCGTCGAGGGCTGCGGCATCGAGGATGTACCTGAGGGCCCGGACGTGGTGCTCGCCAATCCGCCCTATATGATCGACTCCGAAGGCCGCACCTATCGCGACGGCGGCGACATGCACGGTGCGCGAGTCTCGCTGGACTGGACGCTGAACGGCGCGCGGCGGCTCGCGCCCGGCGGGCGCGTGCTGCTCTACACTGGGGTAGCCATGGTCGAAGGGAGGGACGAACTGCGGGAGGCGCTGGAGCGGGAGCTTCCGGCCCTCGGATGTACCTTGCGCTATCGCGAGCTCGATCCGGACGTGTTTGGGGAGGAGCTGGAGAAGCCGGCTTATGCCGGCGTGGAGCGGATCGCGGCGATCGGGGCCGTGGTGGAGAAATCAGCCGAGTGAATCGTCGCTGGGCGCGCAGCGAAGCAATCCAGCGATCTTCCGAGTCTCTGGATTGCTTCCTGCCAATGCCGAAGAGGCAGTCCCGTCAGCCCGCGACCGCGACGTCCACCTTCTCGACCCATTCCGGGTAGAAGACCGGCTCACGGTTGGACCAGCCGGGGGCGGTAGCGGCCGCTTCGCTGATCGACTGCAGCAGGATGCGGCGCCGTTCCGGATGCAGGTGCGGCAGGGCGGCCGCGGCGCAAAAGGCGCCCGGCAGCCACGGCCGCACGCAGGCGCCGATCAGCCGCTCGTAAAGAAAGCGATAGGAGGCGAAGTCCGGCAGCCGATCCTGGCCGAGGTCGAAGGCGGTCATGGTGACGAGCGGGCCCATCAGGGGCTCCATCGCGTCGAGACCGCTGTCGTCCGGAACATAGTCGCGGATGTGATCGAGACGCTGATAGGTGCGCGCCTGGGCACGAATGCTGGCGGCTTCGCCCACGTCGCGCGACCAGCGCTTGATCGCGTCGCGGCGGCCGAGCCCCACGTCCAGCGAGCGCCGGATGTAACGCTGCGTGCCTTTCCCGAAGCTCGCGAATTCCTTCATTTCGGCTAAAGTCAGCGCCCCGTCCGCTGGCTTCGTATTCGTCGCCATGACCCCACTCCTTTTACCACAGCGAAGATCATGCGCCCCAACCACTTACCAAGGGCTTAACCGTATCCCCGCTCCCCATTAAGGAATGAATCAGGAAACCGGCCGCCCTGCAACGGAATTCGTGAGAGTGGGATCGGCGGCCGTCCGACTGTCACATAGCGGCAACATGAGGAAAGCCGCAGCCGGCGCGGATGCCCAGGCGCGCGATCATGCAGGCGGCTGGTCCACAAAAACATGATGGAGCCGGCCAAAGGGCGATTTCACGAGAGCGCCTTGCGACCGCCATCCGGCTTGCCTCCCGCCTCGACAACTCAGGTCGGGTGCGCGGAAAGGGGGTCCTCGTCGGCAACTCCCGACTCCCCGGGCGGGGGCGCGTCCAACGCCGTATCTTGGTCGAGCCGATGCTCGCCCGGATGGTCCGTCAGCTTCTGCATCAGGCTCCCTCCGCCTTGAGCGCCGCCAACGGAGGGATCCTCCTGGCTCCGATCGGCCTCGGGATCGGGCGGGGCGACCGACATCTTCTCCATCAGACCTTCGTCGACCAGTTGGTCCTTGCCTTGCGCCATGCTTGCCTCCTTTGAACGCTCGCTTCGTTCGAGCAACGTGCAGAAGGGCCGGGCGATCCGCGGAAGATTAGACGCGGAGTGGGTCCGCATTTCGACGAAACGCCGCGCCTGATCTGCAAACCGCATTTTCCGCTCTGCGAGCCGGCGTTCGAGGCGCTAAGGCATTGGCCAATGGCCTCGATCATCCTGCCACGCCCGTCCGGGCGCTTCCACGACCTGCCGCTGGCCATCAAGTCCATCCTGGGCTTCTGGTTCTTTTACTTCGTGACGATGATGTTGCGTGCGCTGGTGATCGGCCACGGTGTGGGCGAGATGTTCAGCCGCAGAACTGCTGGCATCGTTATTGGAATCATTCTCACCTTCGGGGTCTACGCGGCGCTTCGCTTCTTCGCCCGTAACAGCGGGCTGAAGAGGATGACGATCGTCGCCGCGATCGCCAGCGTCCCGGCGGCTTTTCTTTTCTCGCTGTTCAACTTCAACGCCTTCTTCGTGCAAGAACCGCTGGTCAGCCGCAACGTCGCGGAACGGGCGCGCGACGGGTTGACAATCAACCGGTCGGGGAGCGGCGAACTGCGCATACTGCGCCGCGACTCTCGCAGTCCTGTGACGGTACAGCTGCCGTGGACGCGCGACCTGCTTAGGCAGCAGGCGCCGCGTCTCATCGCAGACGGAGCGGTCACCTGGTATTTCTTCTTCGCCGCCTGGGCCTCCTTCTACGTGGCGATGAGCGCGGGAAGCCAGTTGCGCAACGCCGAGCGACGGGCGTCCGAATTCGAACGTGCGGCCCAGTCCGCCCAGCTCCGGGCGCTGCGCTACCAGGTCAATCCGCACTTCCTGTTCAACACGCTCAACTCGCTGTCCTCCTTGATCATGAGCCGCCGCGAGGACGAGGCGGAGAGGATGATCCTGAGCCTGTCCAACTTCTTCCGTTCGACGCTCGCTGTGGATCCGACCTCCGACGTCAGCCTGGCCGAGGAGATTCGGTTTCAGATGCTCTATCTGGACATCGAGAAGGCCCGCTTCCCGAGCCGGCTGAATGTGCAGACGGAGATTCCGGACGAATTGCTCAGTGCGCGGATGCCGGCCTTGCTGCTTCAGCCGGTCATCGAGAATGCGATCAAATATGGCGTCGCTCGCGCCAAGCAGGAGGTCACCTTGTCGATCCACGCCGCCCAGGAAGAGGGGCGGCTGAGAGTGACCATTGAAAATGATGCCGATCCCGCCGATCAGGTGGACGATCACGGCACCGGCGTAGGGCTGACGAATGTCTGCGAACGCCTTTCGGCGCGCTTTGGCGGCGCCGCCGAATGTCAGTTCGGGCCGATCGAGACGGGGGGTTATCGCGTGATCTTGACCATGCCCTTGGTGCGAAATGGCTGAGGACCGGCCGCTTCGGCTGCTCGTCGTCGACGATGAGCCTCTCGCCGTGGAGCGGCTGCAGATCCTGCTCACCAGGATCGATGGCGTCAGCCTGGTCGGCACCGCTTCGGACGGCGAAGCGGCGCTGCGCATGGCCGATGGCGTGACCCCGGACGCGGTTTTGCTCGACATCGCCATGCCCGGCCGGGACGGGATCGATGTCGCCCGCGCGCTCGGCCGCTTCGCCAAGCCGCCGCTCATCATCTTCGTAACCGCCTTCGATACCTTCGCCGTCGCAGCCTTCGACGTGGAAGCCGTCGATTATCTGATGAAGCCGGTCACGCCCGAGCGCCTCGTCCGCGCGATCGAGCGGGTGCGCGAGCGACTGGATAAGCGGGCAAGCGAACCACGCCCGCCTGCCGCCTCGCCACGCCACCTGGAGGAGTTCTGGGTTTCGGAGTCGAGCGGTCTCGTTCGGCTGGCCGCGCGCGACATCGACCGGATCAGCGCCGAGCGCGACTATATGCGGCTCCACTCCGGCAAGCGCAGCTGGTTGATCAACCACACGATCGGCAAGCTCGAAGAGGAGCTCGATCCGGCGCAGTTCGTCCGCATCCACCGCTCGGCGATGGTTCGCCGGGACTATGTTTCCGGCCTGCGCCGCGACGACACCGGGCGCTGGTACGCGCGCTTTCCGGACGGGGAGGAGCAGAAGATCGGGCGGCTGTATCTGCACAACGCCAAGGAGCTTGCCGGAAAAGGGCGGTAATCGCCCGGCGCCGGCTTTTTTTGCTCCTCGCCGGCTAGGCCGCGGTCTCGAGCTGGGTGAACCGGACCGCCATGACCTCCCTGGTCTCCGTCTGCCCGAACGTGCCCTTCGTCACCACGCTGAGCTGCTGCACATCCTTGCCTCCGAGCGGCACGACCATGCGGCCGCCCGGCTTGAGCTGGTCGAAAAGCGCCTGCGGCGGGGTTTTCGCGGCGGCGGTGACGAGGATCCGATCGAACGGCGCATGCTCCGGCCAGCCACGCGAGCCGTCGCCGACGCGCACCCGGACATTTTGAAAACCGAGCTGGAGGAGACGCTGGCTCGCCTCGCCAGCAAATTCCTCGACCACTTCGACGCTCCAGACGTCTGCGCGGAGCGATGCCAGCAATGCCGCCTGGTAGCCAAGCCCGGTGCCGACCTCCAGGATATGGTGCCCGGGCCGCACCTCCAGCATGTCCAGCATGAGCGCGGCGATAAAGGGCTGCGAGATGGTCTTGTCGAAGCCGATCGGCAGCGGCCCGTCATGATAAGAAAGGGCTGCAAGCTGCCCGGGAACGAACAGGTGTCGCGGCACGCGCAGCATCGCCTCCCGCACATCCGGGTCGAGCTCCTCCTTGCCAATTTCATCGCTTGCCAGGTCGAAATGCAGGTCGACGACCTCCACCATGTGGCGTCGGAAAACCGCCAGGTGCTTCTCGGTCATCGGCTTCATCGGCGGCGTCCCTCTCGCTTCAGCCTCAAGTGCCCGGCGGGGCGCTCGGTTCCGTTCCGCAACCAAGGCCGCCGCGCCTCGTTGCTCCCCTATGGACGAACGGCTGGAAGCGGGCATTCACTGGATCGGCCGTGCCATCGAGGTGGTCGGCATCGCCATCATTGTCGTCGGCGCTACGCTCGCCTTGGCCTTTTTCATCCGCCGGCTGCTCGTCCGGCGCGACAAGGAACGGGCGATCGGGGATTTTCGCTCCGATCTCGGGCGCTCGATCCTGCTCGGCCTGGAATTCCTCGTCGCGGCCGACATCGTCAACACGGTCGCGATCGAGCCCACCCTCGACAGCCTCGCGGTGCTTGCCGGAATCGTGCTGATCCGCACCTTCCTGAGCTTCTCGCTCGAAGTGGAGATCGAAGGGCGCTGGCCGTGGCAGCGAGGAGCGGAGCCGCGCGGGAACTGACGCAATCGGGACCCTCACCCCCGTCGCCGCGTTGAACCTGGCAACGACACACAAGGACCTGACCGATGGCCAAATCCAACCCCGAGACGCCAAATTCCACCACCGACTCGCCCGACAATCCGCTAAGTCATGGCGAGGCCGGCGATCTCGCGCGCGGCAACCCGGAATCGGTCGCCGAGTTCAACGGCCGGATGGCTGCGGCGGGCGGTGGCGATTCGGGCGGAGGCGCCTACCCGAACCCGCACACCGGCAAGAAGCCTGAAGGCGGCGGGTTCATGGGGCATGGCGGCCAGACCGACATCGCCTATCATGGCGGCGAGCAGCTTGGTGAGCAGGGCCTGGGCGGCAACTCCAACAGCGCCGCCGGCAAGACCGAGGGCGGCAAGCAGAAGGACTGATCCAATCCGGCTGGTCGCACGCTTCTCAATCGCTTAGCGGGCGCTATAGAGGCGGGACCAGCCCTTTGCCCCGAAGGTTCGCCATGCGCCATGCCGCTATCCTGCTGCTTCTCGCCTCCTCTGCCTGCACGATGAATCAGACGGCCCGCCGAGAGGCCGCGGCTCCGCCCGCTGCGGCGCCCCGCGCCTCGATCGTCTATCCCGCGACCCAGCGTCAGGACGTGGTGGAGAATCAGTTCGGAGCGGCGGTCGCCGATCCTTATCGCTGGCTCGAAGCGGACGTGCGCGAGGATAGCAAGGTGGCGGCCTGGGTCGCGCAGCAGAATGCGCTGACCAATTCCTACCTGGCGACGCTGCCCGGACGGGCGACGTTCGAGCAGCGCATTCGTGAGCTCTACAATTTCGAGCGGTTCGGCATCCCGCAAAAGCAAGGCAACCGTTACTTCTATTCCCGCAACACGGGGCTTCAGAACCAAAGCGTTCTCTACGTCCGCGAGGGCCTGAACGGCGCCCCCCGGATGCTGATCGATCCCAACACCTGGTCCAAGGACGGTGCCACCGCGCTCGCCGAATGGACGCCTTCGGAGGATGGCAAGCGGCTGCTTTACTCGGTGCAGGAAGGCGGGACGGATTGGCGGGTGCTTCGCGTGCTCGATGCCGATACCGGCCGCGTTCTTCCCGACGAGGTGAAGTGGGCGAAGTTCGGCAACATCGACTGGGCCAAGGACGGATCGGGTTTCTATTATTCCCGTTTCCCCGAGCCCAAGGCCGCCGAACAGTTTCAGTCGCTGAACGAGAACCACACGGTTTATTTTCACCGGCTCGGGACTGCGCAAGCGCAAGACAAGCTGATCTATGCCGATCAGGGGCGGCCCAAGCTCAGCAATGTCGCTCAGGTCTCGGATGACGGCCGCTGGCTGATCGTCACCTCGTCGGAAGGAACCGACGAGCGCTACGACGTGACCCTGATCGATCTCACCCGCCCGGCCGCGACACCTCGCAAGCTGGTCACGGGCCTGCAGAACCAGTGGGACTATATCGGCAATGTCGGCGACACCTTCTACTGGTCGACCAACACCGAAGCGCCGCGGCTTCGTATCGTTTCGACCGACATCGGCCGGCCCGGGCTGGAGGTGAAGCAGCTCGTCGCCCAGGACGAGGCGACTTTGGGCGGCGCGTCGATTGTCGGCAAGCAACTGATCGCGTCCTACCTCGTCGACGCCAAGACCGAGGTGCGCACCTTCGATCTGAACGGCCGACCGACGGGCAAGGTCAAGCTGCCCGGCATCGGCACGGCGGGCGGTTTTTCAGGCGACGCGGACGACAGCGAGACCTTCTTCGCTTATTCGAGCTTCAACGCGCCCACGACGATCTACCGCTACGACAGCGCGACCGGCGCAACGACCACCTGGGCGCAGCCGCAGGTCGCGTTCAAGCCGGAAGATTACACGGTCAGCCAGCGCTTCTACCGCTCCAAGGACGGGACCCGCGTACCGATGTTCGTGGTCCACAAGCGCGATCTCGATATGAAGAAGCCGCATCCGACTCTGCTCTACGGCTATGGCGGGTTCAACGCGTCTATGCTGCCGGGTTTCTCGGCGACCCGCATCGCCTGGATGGAGCAGGGCGGCGTGTTCGCGCTCGCCAACATCCGCGGCGGCGGCGAATATGGCAAGGCGTGGCATGACGCCGGCCGCCTCGCCAAGAAGCAGAACGTGTTCGACGATTTCATCTCGGCCGGCGAGTATCTGATCCGCGAGGGGATCACGTCCAAGGACAAGCTGGCCATCCAGGGTGGATCCAACGGCGGGCTTCTCGTCGGCGCGGTCATCAACCAGCGCCCGGACCTTTTCGCGGCCGCGCTTCCGGCCGTGGGCGTCATGGACATGCTGCGCTTCAACCGCTGGACGGCCGGCCGCTACTGGGTCGACGATTACGGCTACCCCGATCGTGAAGCCGATTTCAGGACGCTGCTGGCCTATTCGCCTTACCACAACATCCGCTCCGGCGCGGATTATCCGGCGGTGCTGGTGACCACGGCCGACACCGACGATCGCGTCGTTCCCGGCCACAGCTTCAAATATACCGCCGCGCTCCAGGCCGCCAACACCGGCCAGCAGCCCAAGCTGATCCGGATCGAAACCCGCGCGGGCCACGGCTCGGGCAAGCCGACCGAGAAGATCATCGAGGAATATGCCGACATGTGGGCGTTCATCGCGGCCCATACCGGCATGCGGGTCGGCGGGATTCAGACGGCGAGCAAGTAAGACGGGGGAGCATCAATGAAGCGGATCATCGGTGCGGCGCTGCTGGCGCTGGTCTGCGCGACGGGAGCGACGGGGCAGGAGTCATCGCCCCCGCAGGCTGCAACGCCCGCTGAGCCGGTCACGGTGATCCACGCCGGGACTTTGCTCGCGGAGCCCGGACGGTCGCCGCGCCGGGAGGCGAGCGTGATCGTACGGGGGCGCCGGATCGCCGAGGTCCGCAACGGTTACGTCAACATCCCCGGCGCGCGTGTCGTCGACCTTCGCGATCACACGGTCATGCCGGGGCTGATGGACATGCACGTCCACTTCCGCGGCAGCCTCGACGACCGCATCCAGGCACGGCTCCAGGCCAGCAGCCGTGATTACGAAGACGCGGCCTTCACGGCGCAGATGCACGCCAAGCGGACCTTGCTGGCGGGCTTCACGACGGTGCGGGACCTCGGCAACGATCCGCGCCTCGTCACTACGCTGCGCGACGCGATCGAGGGCGGCATGTTCCCCGGGCCGACCATCGTCGCGGCGGGAACCGGCATCTCCGTATCGGGCGGCCATGGCGATCCCCGCAACGGCCAGAACCGGGACCTTGCCGACATCGCAGCCCAGCGGGACATCAACACTTGCAACGGCCCCGACGATTGCCGCCGCGCCGTGCGCAACCAGATCTCGTTCGGCGTCGACGTGATCAAGATTGCGGCGAGCGGCGGCGTGCTGTCCAACGTGCCGGGCGGGCTGGCCCAGCAGATGATGGACGACGAGATCAGGGCGGTGGTGCAGACGGCGCGCAGCTTCGGCCGCCGGGTCGCCGCGCACGCTCATGGAGCCGACGGGGTCAATGCCGCGCTCAAGGCCGGCGTCAATTCGATCGAGCACGGCACCTTCACCAATGACGAAACCTTCCGGCTCTACAAGCAGAGCGGCGCTTACTACGTGCCGACCTTGCTCGCCCCCGCCGCGGCGCTGGCCGACGGCCGCCGGGGAGCGCTGACGCCCGCTCAGTACCAGAAGGCGCAGGAGGCAGCGGGTAACGCCGAGAAGAGCTTCGCCCGCGCCGTTCGGGAGGGCGTCAGGATCGCGTTTGGGACCGATGCGGGTGTCGCCCGCCACGGCGACAACGCCCAGGAGTTCGCCCTCATGGTGCGCAACGGGATGACCCCCGCAGCGGCGATCCGCTCCGCGACCGTCGACGCCGCTGCGCTGATCGACCGATCGAACAGCGTCGGCACGATCGCGCCAGGCAAGGACGCCGACATCGTGGCCGTTCGCGGCGACCCGCTCGCCGACGTCCGCCTGCTTGAAAACATGCAGTTCGTGATGAAGCACGGCCGCGTCCACAAGCTCGGCGGGGAGCGCCAACTCACCGAGGTGGACTGAACGGGGTGACTAGCGGCCCGACGCTCGGGAGCCCTCGGCTGCTCCTGCGCCCGCACGGGATCGAAGATTTCGGAGCGCTTCACGGGCTCACCCTTGCGCCGGAGACACGGGCGTTCCTGAGCGGAGAGCCCAGTCGCGAGGAAAGCTACAAGCGCCTGCTCACTTCGGTCGCGAGCTGGCACCTGTTCGGCTATGGCACATTCGCGGTGCTCGAGCGGGGAAGCGGCGATTACATCGGCAATTGCGGCCTGTTCCGCCTGGAGCGGGACCTCGACCCGCCTTTCGAGGGCGAACCGGAGGCCGGCTGGATAATCGCCCAGCAGCATTGGGGCCGCGGCTATGCAGGTGAGGCGATGCGGGCAGTGCTCGCCTGGTTCGATGCCAATCTGGGCATTCGGCGAACGGTGTGCATGATCTCCACGGGCAACGCGGCTTCCGTAAGCGTCGCCGCCAGGCTCGGCTACGAGCCGATCGGCCTGTCGCGCTACAAGGGCGGTGATGAGCTGATGCGCTACGCTCGAGAAGTATAGCCTCAGCCGGCCCCGGCGCGCTCGATGTCGGCGCCGACGGCCTGCAGCTTCTCCTCCAGCCGCTCATAGCCGCGGTCGAGGTGGTAGACGCGGTTGACCTCGGTCTGGCCTTCGGCGGCGAGGCCGGCGAGGACAAGGCTCATCGAGGCGCGCAGGTCGGTCGCCATGACCGGAGCCCCGTGCAGCTTCTCGACGCCCCGGACCACGGCGGAGCGGCCGCGCACCTCGATATCCGCGCCCATCCGGTTGAGCTCGGGCACGTGCATGTAGCGGTTCTCGAAAATCGTTTCGGTGAGCAGGCTGGTGCCGTTGGCGAGGCTCAGCATAGCCATGAACTGGGCCTGCATGTCGGTAGGAAAGGCCGGAAAGGGCGCGGTGGCCAGCGACAGCGGCTTGATGCCGCCATCCGCGCTGACCCTGATCCCGCTGGCCGTGTCCTCGATGATCGCGCCGGCATCCTGCAGGCCGGAGAAGATCGACGGCATCGTCTCCTTGCGCGCGCCGACCAGCTCCAGGCTGCCGCCGGTGATCATCGCCGCGCAGGCATAGCTGCCGGCCTCGATTCGATCGGGCATGACGGCGTAAGTGGCGCCGTGAAGCTCGTCGACGCCTTCGATCGTCAGCGTGTCGGTGCGCAGACCGTCGATCTTCGCGCCCATCGCGATCAGGCATTTGGCGAGATCGGTGATCTCCGGCTCGCGCGCCGCATTCTCGATCACGGTGGTGCCCTTGGCGAGCACCGCCGCCATCAGCGCGTTTTCCGTGGCGCCGACGGAGACGATCGGGAACCGAATCTCGCCCCCGCGGAGGCCGCCGGGCGGCGCCTTGGCCTTGACATAGCCGGCCGCGATTTCGAGCTCCGCGCCGAGCGCCTCCAGCGCCTTCAGGTGCAGGTCGACCGGGCGCATGCCGATCGCGCAGCCGCCTGGCAGCGACACCGTGGCCTCTCCCGCGCGCGCCACCAGCGGCCCGAGCACCAGGATCGAGGCGCGCATCTTGCGGACGATATCGTAGGGGGCGACCGTTGAGGCGATGTTGGACGCGCGCAGCGTCATCACCCGGCCGAATTCGTCGGGCTTGGAGCCTTCCACAGTGATCGAGACGCCGAGCTGGTTGAGCAGATGCCCGAAGCCGTCCACGTCCGCGAGCCGCGGCAGGTTGCGCAGCGTAAGCGGCTCGTCCGTGAGCAGGGCGCAAGGAAGCAGCGTCAGCGCGGCATTCTTGGCGCCCGAAATCGGGATGCGGCCCTTGAGCGGCTTGCCGCCGGTGATGATGATGCGATCCATGTCGAGTTCTTAAGACTTTAGCTGATCCGCGCAAGCGGCCCTTCGGGACGGGCCTTCGCCAAGCTCAGTCCCTCCTCAGGATGAGCGAAACAAAGCCAAACCGCTCACCCTGAGGAGCCGCTGAGCTTGTCGAAGCGGCGTCTCGAAGGGCGCCGGACCTCAGGCCTTTTCCAGCGTGCATTGCAGCGGGTGCTGGTTCTCCCGCGCGAAATCGATGACCTGCTGCACCTTGGTCTCGGCGACTTCGTAGCTGAAGATGCCGCACACCCCGACGCCGCGCTGATGGACGTGAAGCATCACCCGCGTCGCATCCTCGATGTCCATCTTGAAGATGCTCTGCAGGACCAGCACGACGAACTCCATCGGCGTGTAATCGTCGTTCAGCATCAGCACCTTGTAGGGCGAAGGCGTCTTCGTGCGGGTGCGCGTGCGGGTGGCGACGCCAAGGCCCGGTCCGCCCTCGTCGTCCTTGCGGTCCCCGGCAGCCGTGATGGGCAAATCAGTCGTCGACATGGCAGCGCCTAAATATGACATCCGCTTACCGTGCGGCAAGAGTCAGGCGTGGTTTACGCGCCAGAAACCGAAGTGTTTCGACCGTGAGAGTTGGTGACCCCTACGGGAATCGAACCCGTGTTTCAGCCGTGAAAGGGCCGCGTCCTAGACCGCTAGACGAAGGGGCCGGCTAGCGCGGCCGCACTTAGGCAAGGGCGGGCAGGGGGTCAACCCGTCCTCAGTCGGCCCAGGCCGCGTCCTCCAGGTGCAACTCGGCTGCGGGCCGGTCTCCCCAGTCGTCGCGCTTGATGCGGCCGGCGACCCACAATTTGCGGTGCGTCGGCGCAGCCAGCATCTCGGCGCCCAGCGTGCTTTGCGCCATTCGAAAGGCGATCGCCTTGATGCGCCGGCCGTCATCGCCCGCCACGATCACGCGAAGGTGGCCGTTGCCGACCACGTCCGCCTTGATGATCCGGACCGGGCCGGCCGCGATCCGCGGCGCCGGCCAGCCCGCGCCGTATGGGCCGCCCGCCTCCAGCGCGTCGCAAAGGTCCGGGCAGACGCCGCCGGGCGCGAGTACCGCATCAAGCAGCAGCGCCTGGCCGCCGCGGCTTCGGGCGATGTCGGCGGCAAGCCGCTCTTCCAGGAAGTCGGACAAGGCCTCGATCCTATCGCGCTGCACCGTGAGCCCCGCGGCCATAGCGTGCCCGCCTCCAGCGACGAGAAGACCGCTTTCCTTCGCTGCCAGCACCGCGGCGCCAAGATCCACGCCACTGATCGAGCGGCCCGAGCCCTTGCCGGTGCCGTCTTCGCCGATCGCCACCACGATCGCGGGGCGGCCGAGCTTTTCCTTGAGGCGGCCTGCGACGATCCCGATCACGCCGGGATGCCAGCCCTCGCCCGAGACCACAGCGACCGAACGCTCGCCCTGCGCCTTGCAGATTGTCTCGGCGGCCTCGCAGACCGAAGCCTCGATGCCGCGCCGCTCCTCGTTCAACCGGTCGAGCTCGGCTGCGATCACTTGGGCCTCGGCCGGGTCCTCGCTGGTGAGCAGCCGCACGCCCAGGTCCGACTTGCCGACACGCCCGCCGGCATTGATGCGCGGCCCAAGCGCGAAGCCGAGATCGGTGCAGCTCGGCGCCTTGGTCAGCCGCGCCGCGGCGATGAGGGCCGAAAGACCGACATTGCGCCCCGCCGCCATGACCTTGAGCCCCTGCGTCACGAATGCGCGGTTGAGCCCGCGCAGCTGCGCGACATCCGCCACCGTGCCCAGCGCGACGAGATCGAGCAGGTCTACGAGCCGCGGCTCCGGACGGCTCGCGAAGAAGCCGCGCGCCCGCAACGTCCGGAGCAAGGCAGCCCCCAGCAGGAAGCACACGCCGACGGCGGCGAGGTGGCCATGCGCGGCGGCCTCGTCGGCCTCGTCGAGCCGGTTCGGGTTGACCAGCGCCAGGGCGGCAGGGAGCGCCGTGGCGCATTGGTGGTGATCGACCACCAGGACGTCGACTCCGGCCGCGCGAGCGGCCGCGAGGGCCTCGAAAGCCTGCGCCCCGCAATCCACCGTGACGATCAGGCTCGCTCCGCCCTGTGCGATCCGGACCAGAGCCTCGCCGGACGGACCATAGCCCTCCATCAGCCGGTCGGGGATATAGGCTTGCGGGTCGCAGCCGAGCTGGCGCAGCAGGCGGATCATCAAGGCCGCGGAGGTCGCGCCGTCGACATCGTAATCGCCGAAGATCGTGACCGCCTCGCGCGCCTCGACCGCATCGGCGAGCCGCTCGGCCGCCCGGTCCATGTCGCGGAAGATCGAAGGATCCGGCATGAAGCCGCGGATCGTCGGCGCGCGGTGACGCTCCAGCTCGTCGCGAATGACGCCGCGGGCGAGCAGCAGCTGATCGGTCAGGTCGTCCGGCCGGAAACCCGCATCGCTGCCGTCCGCCGAACCACCGCGCCAACGCCAGGGCTGGCCGAGGATCGAGCGTTCCACGCCGAGCACGAGGCTTGAGGTCATCAGCATCAGTCCAGCCTAGAGCAGCGGAGTCCTGCCGGGAATCCGGTATCGACGTGTAGCAGGTGAATTCCGTTGAGTTTTCCATCGTCATGCCGGACTTGATCCGGCATCCACCTTCTTCTCGACGCAAGTAAGGTGGACGGCGGATCAAGTCCGGGGCGACGAGATGGGGTCAGGGCCCGAGATAATGCCGGACATGGTTTCTCTCGCCCAGGCGCGGCGGATCGCGCTGGCGGCGCAGGGCTTCGGTGCGCCGCGCCCGGCGGGCCGGATCGACGCCGGGCACCTGCGCCGCGTGCTCGCTCGGGTGCAGCTGCTTCAGATCGACAGCGTCAACGTGCTCTCGCGGGCGCATTACCTGCCGCTCTTCTCGCGGCTCGGAGCATATCCGCGCGAACTGCTCGATCGCGCCGCGTGGGGTCGGCCGCGGCAGCTGTTCGAATATTGGGCGCACGAAGCCTCGCTGCTCCCGCTCGAACTGCACCCCCTGCTGCGCTGGCGGATGGAACGCGCCGCCCGCGGCGAAGGCATGTGGACGCGGCTCCGCGCCTTTGCAGGCGAGCGAAGAGGCGAGGCGGAAGCGGTCCTGCGCCGGATCGAAGCGCAAGGCCCGCTGGCGGCTTCGGATTTCGAGGGCGCCAGGGGCCGGAGCGGCTGGTGGGAGTGGAGCGATGCGAAGGCGGCGCTCGAATGGCTGTTCTGGTCCGGCCGGATCACCGCCAGCACCCGGCGAAACAGCTTCGAGCGCGTTTATGATCTCGCGGAGCGCGTCATCCCCGCGCACATCCTGTCCGCTCCGACGCCGCCCAAGCAGGACGCGCAACGTGCGCTGCTGGAGCGAAGCGCCCGCGCGCTCGGGATCGCGACCGCGGCGGATTTGCGTGACTATTTCCGCCTCAAGCCCGAAGCGACGCCGCGCCTCGACGAACTCGTCGAGGAGGGCAGGCTGCGCCGCGTCTCGGTCCAGGGCTGGCGGCAGCCCGCCTATCTTCACGCTGAAGCCAGGCTCCCGCGCCGCGTTCGCACGGCCGCCCTGCTCGCCCCATTCGATCCGCTGATCTGGGAGCGCGCCCGTGCCGAGCGCCTGTTCGGCTTCCATTATCGGATCGGCATCTACACGCCCGCGGAGAAGCGCGTGCATGGCTATTACGTGCTGCCCTTCCTGCTCGATGAGGCGATCGTCGCCCGCGCGGACTTGAAGGCCGACCGGCAAGCGGGCCTGCTCCGCGTCCAGAGCGCCTGGGGCGAGCCCGGCGCGCCGCCTGAGAGCGCCGAGCGGCTGGCGGCGGAGCTGGAGTTGATGGCGGGGTGGCTCGGTCTCGGCGGTGTGCATGTCGAGCCTCGGGGCGATCTCCACGAGCAGTTAAGGGCCGCCGTTGGCCCCCTCTCCCCAGCGGGGAGAGGGTTGGGGTGAGGGGCTCGGCGTTCGTCAACCTGCGTTGAACTACTCGCCGCCACCCAGCCGAAGCTCACTCAATATCGTCTCCAGCACACCGTCCGCATTACCGAGCACATCATGGTTCCAGAATCTGATCACCCGAAATCCGGCCGCTTCGATAGCGCGCGTCCGCTCCGCATCCAGTTCAGCCCTATGCTGCCCCCCATCCAATTCCACCACCAGCTTCGCCCGGCGACACGCGAGGTCGGCCACATGATCGCCAATCGGAAACTGCTCGACAAACTTGTATCCGCCAAGCTGGCGATCCCGCAAACTCGACCATAGCCGTAGCTCCGCTTCCGTACGCTCCCTTCGCAGCTTGCGCGCGACAGAAGTCAGGCGCTTTCTCGCCACCTCGGAGCCCCCTCACCCAACCCTCTCCCCACTGGGGAGAGGGCTTCATTCTCGAGCTTCCTGAGGGCCCATGATGCCGCTTCGGCGACCACCGGGTCCGGATCGACCGAGAGCTCTTGCAAGCGCGGAACGTATCCCGAGTTCCCACTATTCCCCGCAGCGATCGCCGCATTACGCACCATTCGGTCGCGCCCGATCCGCTTGATCGGCGAACCGGCGAAGACCTGCCGGAAGCCGGCGTCGTCCAGTGCGAGCAGATCGGCCAAGGCAGGCGCGACGAGCTCGGCGCGGGGAAGAAAAGCTTGGTTGCGCCGCGCGGCGTCGGCGAAGCGGTTCCATGGGCAGACCGCCAGGCAATCGTCGCAGCCATAGATGCGGTTGCCGATCGCTTCCCGCAATTCGAGCGGGATCGGGCCTTTATGCTCGATGGTCAGGTAGGAGATGCAGCGCCGTGCATCGAGCCGGAACGGAGCGGGGAAGGCGCCTGTCGGGCACGCGTCCAGGCACGCGGTGCAGGAGCCGCAATGGACGCGGTGCTGGCTGTCCTCCTCCAGCGTGTCCGCGCCCAGGTCCAGCGTGGTGTAGATCGCGCCGAGGAACAGCCAGCTGCCGTCCTTGCGACTGACCAGATTGGTGTGCTTGCCCTGCCAGCCGAGCCCCGCCGCTTCGGCGAGCGGCTTTTCCATCACGGGCGCCGTGTCGACGAACACCTTGAGCTCGCATCCCGCCTCGGCCACGAGCCAGCGCGCGAGCGCCTTCAGCGCCTTCTTGACGGTGTCGTGATAGTCCGCGCCTTGCGCATAGACGGAGATGCGGCCGTGATCCGGCTCACCGGCGAGCGCGAGCGGATCGCGGCCGGGCGCGTAGCTCATGCCTAGGGAGATGACGGAGCGCACCTCCGGCCAAAGCGCGGCCGGCGAGCCGCGCCGCTCGGCCGTTTCCGCCATCCAGATCATGTCTCCGTGTGCGCCATCCTCGAGCCACGCGCGCAGCCGCTCGGCCGTTTTCGGAGTCGCGTCGGCCCGCGCGACCCCTACGGCCGCGAAGCCCAGCGCACGGGCTTCCGCTTCCAGTCGTTCGCGAAGCTTGCTTGTCGTCACCACGAGCGGGCGCTACCACTTTGCAACTCTATGGGGGACAGAGAAAAAGTGGGTGGGCTCGCGATCGAAGCCAAGGGGCTGCGCAAGGCTTTCGACGGCAAGCCGGCGGTGGACGGCATCGACATCGCCGTACCGGAGGGCAGCATCTACGGCGTGCTCGGCCCGAACGGGGCCGGGAAGACGACGACGCTGCGCATGCTGCTCGGCATCATCGATCCGGACGAGGGCGAGCGGACACTGCTCGGCCATGCTCGTCCGCTCGATGCCGCGCATATCGTCGGCTACCTGCCCGAGGAGCGCGGCCTCTACCCCGCCATGACCACGCGCGACGCGATTGCATTCATGGGCGCGCTCCGCGGCCTGCCGCTCGACGTCGGCAAGAAGCGCGCCGAGGGGATGCTGCGCGACAACGGCCTTGGCGATTATGTGGCCAAGCCGATCAAGAGCCTGTCCAAGGGCATGGCGCAGACCGTGCAGCTGTTCGGCACGATCGTGCACCGCCCGAAGCTGATCGTGCTCGACGAGCCCTTCTCCGGCCTCGACGCGATCAACCAGGGCCGGCTCGAGCAACTGATCCGCGCCGAGGCCGCGGCGGGCGCGACCATCGTCTTCTCGACGCACGTCATCGCCCACGCCGAGCGGCTGTGCGAGCGGATCGCGATCATCGCCGGCGGCCGTATCCGCTTCGAAGGCAGCGTCGCCGAAGCGCGCGACCGCCTGCGGCCCCAGGTGCGGCTGCGCACGCGGGCGGTGGACGGCCCGTGGCGCGCCGCCCTGCCGCGCGAGGCGAGCTATGAGGGCGAGGTCTGGCATTTCGAGCTGCCCGCAATCGGCATCGAGCCGCTGCTGCGCGCGCTGATCGACGGGGGCGCCGGAATCGAGGAACTCTCGATCGAGCGGCCGGGCCTGCACGACGCCTTCGTCGCCATCGCCGGCGAGGCCGCCGCCCGCCAGATGGATCGGGACGCCGAGCCCGAGCTGGAGGCCGCCTGAGGTGAGCAACCTGTTCCGATCCGCTTTCGTGATCGCCCGCCGAGATTTCGTCGCGACCGTCTGGACCAAATATTTCCTGGCCTTCCTGTTCGCGCCTTTGCTCATCATCGGCGTGTCGATCCTGTTCGGGCGGCTGACGGAACAGATGGCCCGCCAGGATACCCGCGCGAACATCGCGGTGATCGCCTCGCCCGCCGAGTTCGATGCGCTGGTCGCCTCGCGCGAGCGCGTGCAGGCGAGCTTCGGCGAGGATGGCCTGCCCGAACTGGTCCGCGCCGAGCCCGACTATGTGATCGACGCCCAGGTCCGCGAGCTTCTCGCGTCGCGCGACAAGAAGATCCTCGCGGTCCTGACGGGGGGGCTGGCGAGGCCCAAGCTGACCGGCGACATCAACGAGGAAGGCCGCATCCGCGCCCAGATGACCTTGATCGTCAACGATGCTCTTCGCGCCCGCCAAGGTGCGCAATCGCTCACGGTCGGCTTCGAAAAAGTGTCGGAATCGGCAGGTTCGGTCGCCTCGCTGCGCGCTCTCACCGCGCGCGCGGGGCAGTTGCTGCTGTTCATGGTCACCGTTTTGCTCGCCGGCATGCTGCTCTCGAACCTGGTCGAGGAGAAATCCAACAAGGTGATCGAAGTCCTCGCCGCCGCCATCCCGGTCGACGCCATCTTCCTTGGTAAGCTGTTCGCGATGCTGGCCGTGTCGCTGGTCGGCATCACCGTCTGGGCCGCCTTCGCCGGCATGGGCCTCCTGCTCCTCCCTTCGGAAGGCGGCGGAGGGGGGCTTCCTACACCCGCGGTAGGGTGGCCGATTTTCGTGGCTCTGGTTGTCGTCTACTATGCTGCAAATTACCTGCTGCTCGGCGCGCTTTTCCTCGGCATCGGCTCCCAAGCCGCTTCCGTGCGCGAGGTGCAGATCCTGTCGATGCCGGTGACGGTCGGCCAGATGCTGATCTTCCTGTTCGCCTCGGCCGCCGTCGGCCCGTTCAACAGCCCGATCGGCATCGCCGCCGCGGTGTTCCCGTTCAGCTCCCCGCTCGCGATGATCGCCCGCGCCGCTCAAACGCCCGAGCTCTGGCCGCACCTGCTGGCGCTCGCTTGGCAGGCGCTGTGGGTCTGGCTCACGATCAAGATCACGGCGAGCCTGTTCCGGCGCAACGTGATGAAGTCCGGCACACCGGGGAGCGCGCGCCCGAAATGGCGGCTCCGCAGGAGCTGAGCGCCGTCGAAGCTTCAGTCCCGTCGATCGAGTCGCCAGGGCGGGAAGCGGCGGTTCTCGCCGGCGCTGTACAGGCAGATCGGGTTGCCCGCCGGATCACGCAGCCGCGCCTCGCGCCATAGCCAGGGCTGATCCTGCGGCATGCTGTCGATGGCGAGCCCGGCTGCCTCGAGGCGCTGGACCAGCCGGTCAAGATCGTTCGCTTCGAAGTAGATGACGGTCGCGCCCGCAAAGGCACGTTCGTCCAGATGCAATGACAAGGTCGCCCCGCCGGGGCATTCGAAGCGGGCATAACGGGGTGGCGCGTCGACGATTTGGCTGAGGCCAAGTGTCCGGTAGAAGCGAGTGCTGGCCTCGTAATCAGCGGTGGGCAATGTAAGCTGGTTCAAGACAGGTTCATCACCGAGCGGAGCGTCGAGGCGAACGGCTTGCTGTCCCATCGGGCCGTGTCCGCGACCGAAGCCGGGAGCCTCGCGGAGCGAGATTCGGACGAAAGTACGGCCGGCCTCAACTGCCCGAGGCAGATCCCAGCCCCGCGCCAGGTAAGTCGCGATTGCGCTGGCGAGCGTGCAACCGGTTCCGTGCGTCTGCTTTGTCTCGATGCGGGCGGCGCGCCAATGATGCTCGTTACCCGCTTCGTCGAACAGCCAGTCTTCTACCTCGTGAGTTTGGCCCTCCGCCAGCTGATGGCCGCCTTTGACGAGCAAGGCGCGGCATCTTGTCCGATCCATGACCGCTTCCACGGACATGTCCCGATCGGTTCGGCCGCGTATCTCCATCCCTGAAAGTGCCGACAGTTCCGGCTCATTGGGAGTGACCACCGATGCGATCGCAATCAGCCGCTGGAACGCCGCGATCGTGGCTTCGTCCGCCAACACGGAACCGCTGCTCGCGATCATCACGGGATCGAACACGATCGGAATGTCGAGGCCGCCCAGACGATCCGCGACCGCCTCGGCCGTTTCGGCCGAGCCGATCATCCCGATTTTTACCGCATCCGCGCCGATGTCGCCCAGCACGGCGTCGATCTGTTTCAGCACCATCTCGGCAGGCACCGGCATGACCGCGTCAACGCCAAGAGTGTTTTGGGCGGTGATGGCGGTGATCGCCGTCATGGCGTGGCCGCCGAGCATGGTGACGGTCTTGATGTCGGCCTGAATGCCGGCGCCACCGCCCGAATCCGAGCCTGCAATGATCAGGATGCGCGGGACGCTCAATTCCGGAACCGCCGCTCCGTCGAGCCGGGGTAGCGCTCCAGCAATGCTTCGGCTCGGGCCGGGCGTCGCACGAGCCCGCCGCCGCAATTTGGGCAGGTGCCTTTCAACTCTGCTGCGCAATCATTGCAGAAGGTGCACTCGAACGAGCAGATGCTCGCCGCCTCATTGCCGGGCGGCAGGTCTCGGCCGCACCGTTCGCAGTCGGGCCGCATCTCCAGCATCAGGCGGCCGCCTTTACCGCTTCGCAAATCTGATCGACCACTTGCGCGACCAGCCCTTCATCCTCGCCTTCGGCCATGACCCGGATGAGCGGCTCGGTGCCCGACTTGCGGATCACCAGCCGGCCGCTTCCCGACAGCCGCGCCTCGGCATCAGCGATCGCCGCCTGCACCGGCTGCGTGTCGAGCGGGGCACCGCCCTGGAAGCGCACGTTCTTGAGGAGCTGAGGCAGCGGATCGAACAGATGGAGGAGTTCGCTTGCCGCCCGCCCGGTCACGACCAGTTCGGCAAGCACCTGCAGGGCTGCAACCAGCCCATCGCCCGTCGTGGCATAGTCGCTGAGGATGATGTGGCCCGACTGCTCGCCGCCGACATTGAAGCCCTTGGCGCGCATCGTCTCGAGCACGTACCGATCCCCGACCTTGGTCCGCTCGAGCGTCAGGTCTTGGCTTTGCAAATACCGTTCGAGGCCGAGGTTCGACATTACCGTCGCGACAATGCCGCCGCCGTGGAGCAGCCCGTGCCGCTTCCAGCCGGTGGCGATCAGCGCCATCAGCTGGTCTCCGTCCACCACGCGCCCGGTCTCGTCGACTACGATCAGCCGGTCGGCGTCGCCGTCTAGCGCAATCCCCACATCGGCGCCGGTCTCCACGACCTTGCGCTGCAGCAGCGCGGTATCGGTCGAACCGCAGCCATCATTGATATTGAGGCCGTTGGGGCTCACTCCGATCGCCACCACGTCCGCGCCAAGTTCCCAGAGCGCGGCCGGGGCGACCTGGTAGGCGGCGCCATTGGCGCAATCCACCACCACCTTGACGCCGTCGAGGCGCAGATGCTCGGGGAAGGTGAGCTTGGCGGCGTGGATGTAGCGCCCACGCGCATCCTCGATCTTGCGGGCGCGGCCGATCTCGGAAGCCGGGGCAAGCTTCGGCTCCGCTTCCAGAAGGGCCTCGATCGCAAGCTCGTCCGCATCCGTGAGCTTGTACCCGTCCGGCCCGAACAGCTTGATGCCGTTGTCTTGATAGGGGTTGTGGCTGGCCGAGATCATCACGCCCAGATCCGCGCGCATCGAACGGGCGAGCAAGGCGACAGCCGGCGTCGGCATCGGCCCGACCATCACCACATCCATGCCGACGCTGGTGAAGCCGGAGATGAGGGCCGATTCCATCATGTAGCCGGACAGGCGCGTGTCCTTGCCGACCACGACACGGTGGCGGTGCTGCCCACGCAGGAAATGAGCGCCTGCGGCCTGGCCGACCTTCTGCGCCATCGCCGCCGTCATCGGCATCTGGTTGGTCAGCCCGCGAATCCCGTCGGTGCCGAAAAACTTGCGCGTCATCGTTCCTGCCCGCTTCATTTTCTCTTGCCGATCACCGGCTGGTTCCCGACAGGCTGATAGCTTGTTGATTTGAAAAGGGCGAGCATGTCGCAGGCTACCCGCATCCTTCTCGCGCTCGTCGCCGGGCTGGCGCTCGGCATTGCGGCGGCCGCAATCGCGCCCGACTTCGGGATGGCCGCCGCCAACGTGGCGGACCCGATCGGCACGCTCTGGCTGAACGGCCTGCGCATGACGGTGGTCCCGCTCCTCATCGCGTTGCTCGTCACCGGGATCGCGCAAACCGCCGAGGCCGCCAAGGCCGGTGCGATCGCGGGCCGTGCGACCGTCTGGATCATCTCCTTGATGACCTTGTCCGCCATTGTCGGGGCGGTGTTCACGCCGTTGTTCCTGTCGCTGGCTCCGATGCCCGTGGAATCCGCGGCTGCGCTCCGCGCGGCGCTCACCAACACGGGTCCCGTCGCCGATGTGCCGCCATTCGCGGACTTCCTGCGCTCGATCGTGCCGACCAATGTAATCGCGGCGGCGTCGAGCGATGCGATCCTGCCGCTGATCATCTTCACCGCCACGTTTGCATTCGCCGTAACCCGGCTTCCGGCAGACACCCGCGTTGCCTTGACTGGCTTCTTCAGCGCGCTCGCCGATGCGATGATCATTGTCGTCGAGTGGGTGCTGAAGCTCGCGCCGATCGGCGTCTTCGCGCTCGCCTTCGTCGTCGGCGCGCGTTCGGGCGCGGCGGCGTTCGGAGCGGTCATCCACTATATTCTGACGGTTGCCGCCGTCGGCGGGATCATGGCGCTGCTCGCCTATGTGCTCGCCGTGGTCGGCGGGCGGGTGCCGTTCGGCCGCTTCGCACAGGCCATTGCGCCTGTGCAGGCGCTGGCCGTCAGCACGCAGTCTTCGCTCGCCTGCCTTCCGATCATGCTCAAGAAATCGGAGCAGCTCGGCGTGCCTGAGCGGACCGCCGGAATCGTACTGCCGCTGGCGGTGGCCCTCCTTCGCGCGACCGGCCCCGCCATGAACCTGGCGGTCGCGCTTTACGTGGCGAGCTGGTTCGGGGTGGAAGTCGGGCCCGCGCAATATGCATTCGCGATCCTGGCGGCCGTGCTCACCTCTATGGGCGCGGTCAGCCTGCCGGGGCAGGTGAGCTTCGTCACCTCGATCGCGCCGATCTGCCTCATCCTGGGCGCTCCGGTCGAGGCGCTTGCCATCCTAATTGCGGTGGAAGTGCTGCCGGACATCATGCGCACGGTTGGCAACGTCATGATGGATGTGGCGGTGACGACCACGGTCAGTCGCCAGGCCGGCGAGACCCAGGAGACGAGCCAAGACCCCGCCACCCGCAGCGGAGGCGGGAGCCTCGATCCAGCAACCTAGGAACGGACCGGGCTGCGGCAGGTTTTGCGCTCGAACCAAGCAAGGATTCGAACGATCGGCCAATCTGAGCAAAACCGCGCGGGCGCGCTCTCCTCGGGCCCGACCTATGCTCCGCTGGACCCGGAAAGCCTGAACAGCGCGCTTCAGCGGAACATCCATGCGCTGCAGGAACGGCGCCGCGCCGAAGCCGCTGCGGCTTCCACCCAGGAGAAGATCGCCGGCGCGATCACCCGCTTCGGCGGCAGCATGCGCTTCGTCTATGTCCATCTTGCTGTTTACGGCTTCTGGATCACTGGCAATCTCGGCTGGATCCCCGGCTTGCCTGCCTGGGACCCGACCTTCGTCGTGCTGGCGATGATCGCCTCCGTCGAGGCGATTTTCCTGTCTACCTTCATCCTGATCACACAGAATCGAATGGCTGCGCTCGCCGAGCGGCGGGCGGAGCTCGACCTGCAGATCAGCCTGCTGTCCGAGCACGAAGTAACCAAGCTGGTGACCATGGTGGACGCGATCAGCAAGCATCTGGGCGTCCGACATGACGCGGGCGAGGTCGAGGAGCTCAAGCGTAACGTCGCGCCCGAAGCCGTGCTCGACGCGATCGAAATTACCGAGCAGCAATCGTGAGCGTCCCTTTGCGGCACAGCCGGCACGGATGCTTCCGCCTGCGCACTCTCGGTGATAAGGTAAGCGTATGAGAAGCTTGTCCGCCGATGCAGCGATCGTCGCCGGCCCCAGCCTCGCCGCGTCCGGCGCGGCGATCTGGGCCGCCGAACGGCTGTTCGCGCTGGCGGCGGAACGGGGCGGGGAGCTTCCCCCTCTCCTGTTGCTCCCGACGATGATGGCGATCGCCTTCGCGCTGACTTGGGGCAGCTATTATGTCTTTGTCGGACTGCTTGCCTATCGTGCGCTATCGACCAGCAATGCCCTGGTGCTGCTGCTGGTCGTGGTTGCATTGCTGACGGTGCTTGCCTTGTTGAACCGACCCGAGCTGTCGGTGCCGATCCTGGCTTCGGCTGCCGGTGCGGCGCTGGCCTTGCGCCTGGTGCGGCTTAGGCCTCGGCGTCAGTTTAGTCCCAGTTAGATACACCGCTTTCAAGGGTGCCGATTTACCACGAATAGGACTGCCCTCGCCCCGCCGACCGTGAGATTGAGAGTTGGGGAGGCGAGGCCGCGAACAGAGGATTGAGACCGAGATGGCGCTGTTTGATCTGACCAAGTTCCTGAAGCGCCGCGCCTCGCCGGGCAACGCCGCGAACAACATGCCGCGGGAAGTCATCTACATCCCGAGCAAATACGGCGATGTCGAAGCGGTCAACCGCTGGGGCGACCAGTGGCTGATCAGCTACCCCTGGGAGACGCAGGAGTTTTTCGGATCCAAGGAATCGGTCAAATCCGAAATGAGCCGCCGCATCGAAGACCGCTATGCGGCCGAGAAGAAGGTGCCCCCCACCGTCATCTACATCCCGACGGGCAGCGGCGACGCGCGGGCGACGCATCTTTCGATCAACAAATGGCGCATCGAATATCCCTGGGCGGTCGACGATTTCACCGGAAACATGAATGCGGTTCGCAAGGAAATGAAGCGCCGCATCATCGAGCATTACACCGCGCGGCCTGAGGCGGCGGAGTAGATACCTCGTTACCCCAGGCAATGCCGGGTTTCGGACCGCTCGAAGCGCAGCGTTCTTCACCCGCTGAGGCGTCAACCTGCGCCGGCGCACGTTCTGCTAGATCAGCCCAAGCCAGCCCGGCAGCGAGACTTGTGGCGCGTGAAGGCTCGTCACCGCCAGCCACAGCACGAACCCGCCGACGATCGCGATCCAGCTTG
The DNA here is from genome assembly GCF_036387615.1 of Allosphingosinicella sp. Lineage (GTDB taxonomy): Bacteria > Pseudomonadota > Alphaproteobacteria > Sphingomonadales > Sphingomonadaceae > Allosphingosinicella. The sequence goes on along the minus strand of NZ_DASVTH010000034.1, from coordinate 25,484 downwards.
GAAGCGCGTCTCTCCACTTCGCCCGGCCGCTCAGCAACGCACCGAACGGGATGAAGGACGTGCGCGCCTGCCATTGGCTCCAATCGGTCAGCAGCGCTCGCTTCTTGCGATCCTGGCCGATCGAGCCGGCCACCGCGAGCACCAGGATGCCGGCGGCCACGATCAGGTTCCGCAAGCTGCCATAGACGGCAATATGGGTCAGCGCCCACAGGATGAAGCTCCAGTTCATCGGGTGGCGTGTGATCGCGTAGACTCCGCGGGCCGGAGCTTTTGCCAGCTTGGCCGCGCCTGGATGCGGGAAGGCGGGGTTGCGGATCAGCGAGCCGATCAGAAGGATGCTCGCAACCAGCATGATCAGCGAGGCTGCTGTCCAGGCCGGATCGGGCGCGGTCCACAGCGGCCACGCATCGGCGCTCTGATAGGCCCAGATCATCCATCCAAGCGTGGCGAACGCGACCAGCGAATAGAGCAGGCTGAACCCGGCCTCACCGAGCTGTCCGACCAGCCGCATCCGTAACGGATGCGACATGGCCAGATGAGTTCCGACAAAGGCGATCGTCCCCAGCGCCAGGAGGACGAGGCCGCTCACCGCGGGTCGTAAGCGGGCGGAAGCTGGTCCTGTCGCAGGTTGAGGTAGCGGTCGCGCAGCTTGGTCTGGCGGGTGTCGAGCGGCTGCTGGACGCCGTCGATCATCACCATCTGCGGAATCGAAGTTGTGTCGAGCGGGTCGCCGTCCCAGATCACGACGTCGGCGCGGCGGCCGGCGCGCAGCGAGCCAAGCTCGCCGCCCAGTCCCATCACCTCGGCCGGCCGGGAGGTGATCGCCGCGAGCGCCTCGCCCCAACTGAGCCCAGTTGCCCCCGGCACCTTGGTCAGGGCGACCAGATTGCCTGCATTCTGCCGCGAGACCCGAACCATCCGGGTTTCGTCCTCGTTGATCGTGCCCATTGCAACGTTGATCCCTGCGGCCCGCATGCGTCCGAAATTGGACTGGGTCGCGGCCAGCTGCTCGAAGGCGGCGGGTAGATCGACCAGTGCGTTGGCGATGACGGGGACGCCGGAAGCCGCGATCTCGCGCGCCACGGTCCAGCCCTCGGTCGCGCCGACCAGCACCATGCGAAGATTGGGGAACTCGCGCTTCAGCCCGAGCACCTGCAGGATGTCGCTCGCCCGCTCGACATGCACGAGCAGCAACTGCCTCCCGGTCAGCACCGGCACCAGAGCGGCCGCATCGAAACGGGTCAGCAGCACGTCCTCGCCGCGATTGACGTTCGCGCCGAGCATCTGGTTGTCGGGTCCGGGTACCTCCTCGAGCGGGAGGTCGCGCTGGTCGGACGCGCGCGCCTGCCGCGGCCCCGCGCTGCCCCCCGAGATGCCGGTGGATGTGCGGCTGACCGCGCCGGCTTCACGAAGGGCGTTGCGGAACAGCACGTGCGTCGAGGCGCGGCTGCCGCCTGCTTCCTCCGCGCCCTGCTCGCCGAACTCGACGAACTGAAAGGCGCGGGCGCGCGTGATCGGCTGCATGTCGGCGCCAAGGTCGATGATCGCACCCTGGCCGGCGAAGATGCTCCTCGCGGTCGCGGGGGCCACCACCGCGCGAGTGATCCCGCTCGCCCGGCTGATCGAGACCGCGGCGGCGCGCGGATTGATCGCCGGAGCCACGTCGATGGCGGCGCTGAACGGTCCGCTATTGGCCTGGACATCGTTCGTCGACTCGACGGCGTCGACCTCGGCCAGACCGACCCGCGAGAAGCCAGCGATCATGCCGGGGGTTACCCACTTACCGGTTGCATCCACCACCTGCGCTCCGGCCGGAACGGCGATCCCGCGACCAGCCGCAACGATGCGCCCGTCCCGGATCACCACCGTCCCGCCTTCGATCGGATCGGAACCGTCGCCGATCGCCACCGTGCCGCCGGTAATCGCGATCGTCTGGGCGAGCGCAGGGGCTGCCGAGAAGCCCAGTGTCAATGCGGTTGCTGCTGCGAGAAACGCCTTCACTTCACATCTCCTTCGCCCGGTTGGCCGAGCTCGAAGTCGCTGACGGGCCGGCGCCGCGGATCGTTGGCGTCATACATGAGCGCGCCGTCGATCCAGACGCGCTCGGGGCGCGTGTAGACGGAGAGCGGGTTGCCGTTCCACAGCACCACGTCCGCCATCTTGCCGGGCCGAAGGCTTCCGGTGCGTTCGGCAATGCCGAGCGCCTTGGCCGGGTTCAAGCTGAGCCAGGTCCAGGCCACCTCGTCGGAGATCTGGATGCCGGCGCGGCGCCCATAGGTCAGCGCCTTGGACGCTTCCTGGTTCAGCCGCTGGATGCCGTTGGGATCGTCGGAATGGACGATCGCGCAGGCTCCAGCATTATGGACCAGCGGGATGTTCTCGTTGATGCCGTCATAGGCTTCCATCTTGAAGCCCCACCAGTCCGCCCAGAGCGCGCCGCAGATGTTGTTCTCGCGCAGCAGGTCAGCGATCTTGTAAGCCTCGGCGCCGTGGTGGAAGGCTGAGACCTTGTAGCCGAACTCCTTCGACATATCGATGATGTTGGCCATCTCGTCCGCGCGATAGCAGTGGTTCTGGACCAGGATCTTGCCGTCGAGCACGCCGCGCAACGTATCGAGAGCGAGATCGCGGGACGGCTGCTCGCCGCCGCTTGCCTCGTACTTGTCCCACTTGCGGTCATATTCCTGCGCCCGGGCCCAAGTCTGGCGCATCAGGGCGACGTTGGCCATGCGGCTCGCCGGCATCTGGTTGCGCCCGCCATAGACGCGCTTCGGATTCTCGCCGCACGCCATCTTGAGCGAATGCGGCGCGCCGGGGAACTTCATCCCCTGCATCGTGCGGGCATAGACGTTCTTCAGCGTCACGCCGCGGCCGCCGAACAGGTTCGCGGAGCCCGGCAGGACGTGAAGGCTGGTGACCCCGCCATTGGCGAGCGCGCGCGCGAAACCGGGATCCTGCGGCCAGATACTATGCTCGGCCCAGACTTCCGGGCGGACAGGGCCTGTCACCTCATTGCCGTCGGAATGCGCCTCGACGCCTGGGGAGGGATAATTGCCGAGGTGGCTGTGGATATCGATGATCCCGGGCGTCACCCACTTGCCGGCAGCGTCGATCCGAGTCGCGCCTTGCGGAATGGCCGTATCCGGCCCGCCGACCGCTTGGACTTTGCCGTCCGCCAGCACGACCGTGCCGTTCGCAATCCGGTTGCCCTCGCCGTCATAGACGGTCGCGCCGGTGATCGCCGTGACCACGCCGGGATAGGCACGGTAGGTCGACGGGAAAGCCTCGGGCGCCCGGCGGGGCGGCGTCGGCTTGTTCGCTGCCGGTTTGGCCGAGGCTGTCTGTGGTGGTTCTCGTTCGGCTTGGGTGCAGGCAGCAACAAGCGCGGCTCCGCAGAGCCCCGCCAGGAGTCGGAATGTCATCAGGAGCGTGCCTCTCCGGGCTTGAGTTCACCTTGGGTTCGGGTGCCGGGCGCAATCGGCTCGGCCAACTGAGTCTCGCCGGCCATGGCGTGGTCGGCATCCTTGAGTGTGTCGAGGTGCATCAGCCGCTTCACCAGCGGCGATATCACGAGCACGCCGACGCCGACCGCAACCGAGATCCAGCCGATCTGGCTGTAAACGCCGAGCACGACTTCCTTGGCGGCGCCTTCGCCTGTGCCGTGTTCCGATCCGGTGGCGGCGGAGATCAGACCCGCGGCGAAGTTGCCGGTCGCCGATGCGAAGAACCAGGTCCCCATGATCAGGCTCGCCATGTGGGCGGGCGCGAGGCGGTTCATCGCCGACAGGCCCACCGGGGACAGGCAGAGTTCGCCTGTCGTGTGCAGGAGATAAAGAAGGAAGATGAAGAGCACCGGAGTCGGAACCTCGACGCCCACCGCATTCGCGCCCGCGACCAGCACCAGGAACCCGGCGCCGAGTTGCATCAGCGCAAACCCGAACTTGGCTGGTGCGGAGGGCTCGAGTCCGCGGCGGCCGAGGGCGGTCCAGAGCCATGCAAACACCGGCGCGAAGATGATGATGTAGGCCGGATTGATCGACTGGAAGACCGAGGCGGGCACGCCGCCGCGATCGACGTAGCGGTCAGTGAACAGGTTGATCGACGATCCGGCCTGCTCGAACAGCGCCCAGAACAGGATCGAGCCGACGATCAGCAGCATCGCGGCGAAGATGCGGTCGCGATCTTCCCGGTCCAGCTTGGCGACCGCCGTGTAGAGGACATACGCCACCAGCAGGCCGCCGGCGATGCCGAGCAGGCTGCCGACAAGCTCCTGATACTGGATCAACGCCCATACGACGAAGACCGCGAGAACGCCAACCAGGTACAGCAGCCATTCGAACTTCAGCCCCATGACCGGCTGGCGCAGGCGCGCCGGATCGCGCGGTTCGCCCCGACCCATCAGCAGAGGCTTGCCCCACATGAAGACGAGCAGGCCGAGCAGCATGCCGAAGCCGGCCGCTCCGAATCCATATCCCCAGCCGTAGGTTTCGCCGAGATAGCCGGCGACCAGCGTGCCGATGAAGGCGCCGAGATTAATGCCCATGTAGAAGATGGTGTAGGCGCCGTCGCGCCGCACGTCGGTGCGCGGATAGAGCTGGCCTACGATGACCGAGATGTTGGCCTTGAGGAAGCCGGAGCCGACGATGATGAACGCAAGGGCCAGCCAGAATATGTTCAAGGCCGGGTCGTTCTGGTGGCCGGATCCATTGCCCTCGAACGCCATGAAGAAGTGGCCGAGCGTCAGCAGGACGGCGCCGAACAGCACCGCTTTGCGCTGCCCCAGATATCGGTCGGCAAGATAACCGCCGATCACCGGCGTGATGTAAACCAGCGCCGTGTACGCGCCGTAGATGATGGAGGCGTCGCCGTCCGAGTAAAGCCAGTGCTTGGTGAGGTACAGGATCAGCAGCGCCCGCATCCCGTAATAGGAAAAGCGCTCCCACATTTCGGCGAAGAACAGCACGAAAAGGCCGCGCGGGTGGCCGAGAATGGTCCTTCCTTCCTCGGCCGCATAAGGACTGGTCGCCACTGGCACTCTCCCAAGCAGATGGGCCGCTGCTGACAGGCGACCTCGTTGGCGGGGCAAACTAGCGTGCAAAACGCACATGCCAAGCGCATTGTTGCTGGCCCGTGACACTGCTAGCGGCCTGCTTCCCCTATGTTGAACGACCGCTCGTCCGCCCTCTCGCTCCTGCGCACCCGCCGCTCCGGCCGCCCACGCGACCTGATCGAGCCCGGGCCGGACGCCGAGCAGTTGCGCGACATTCTCTCGATCGCCATGCGCGTGCCCGATCACGGCAAGCTTTCGCCCTGGCGCTTCATCGTCGTGCGCAAGGAGGATCGGCCCGCGCTGGAAGCTCTGCTCCACCGCGCTTTCCGGATCGGCTGCGCGGACCCGACCCGGCCGGAGTTGGAGGCGGTTACCCGTTATGCCAACCAGGCCCCCGCTCTGGTGGTGGTCCTGTCCAGCCCGATCGAGGGCCACAAGGTGCCGGTGTGGGAACAGCAGCTGTCGGCCGGCGCGGCCTGCATGAACCTGCTCAACGCGGCGCACGCGCTCGGCTTCGCGGGCGGCTGGATCACCGGCTGGCCGACTTACTCGGATGAAGTGCGCCGCGCCTTCGGACGTGACGGCGAGACGATCGCCGGCTTCATGTTCATCGGCACGCCCGGCACGCCCCTGGAGGAGCGTCCCCGTCCTGATTATGACCGGATCGTGAGCACCTGGGCGCCGTCCTTCGAGAGCGGGACTTGACTGGGCTGCTGTGTTACGACACTACATCAGGCGATGGCCAACGACGATCGCCCTGTCTACCTCCGCCTTCGCGACAACATCGCCGCCAAGATCCTCGCCGGCAGCGTTGGTGATGGCGATCCGCTGCCCTCGGTGCGCAGCCTCGCCGCCGAACATGGCGCCAATCCGCTGACGGTCGCCAAGGCCTATCAGACCTTCCAGGACGAAGGCCTGATCGTTGTCCGACGCGGTGTCGGCATGTTCGTCGCTCAGGGAGCTGCCGCCAAGCTCCGCGCCAGCGCCCGCCAGGAATTCCTGGAACAGCGCTGGCCCGCCATCGCCGCGCACATCCGCCTGCTCGGCCTCGACGCCGAAGACCTGGTCGACCGCGCGCTGGCCTGATTAGCTCGTCTTTCGTTCCCGCAGACCGGCCTTGATCGCGTGGGCGACATCGCTCGTGCGAAACGGCTTGCGCAAGATCGGCGCTTCCCTGGCGGCGGCTTCGATGGCCGCGGTCTCGGCATAGCCGGTGACGAACACGAGCTTCTGATCGTGCCGCAGCCGTCGCGCGGCTTCGGCCACTTGCGCCCCGTTCATGCCCGGCATCGCAAAATCGAGCATCAGCAGATCGAAGCTCCCCGCTTCCAGCTGGGCGAGCGCTTCCTGGCCATTCGACGCGGTCGTTACCCTGTGTCCAAGCTCCTGCAGAGTCTCCGCGAGCACACGGCGGACCTCCGGTTCATCGTCCACCACCAGCACCGACGCGTTCTCCGGGGCGGCGCCGGCATCGTCGGGCTTCAGCCCCTTGAAGTCCGGCACCGGCTCGTGAGTGCGCGGCAGGACCACGGAAACGGTCGTGCCTTCGCCGGGCGCGCTCCTGATCCGGGCCACGCCCCCCGATTGCTTGGCGACGCCGTACACCATCGACAGACCAAGCCCGGTGCCTTGTCCCACTTCTTTGGTCGTGAAGAAGGGGTCGAAGGCGCGGTCCGCAACTTCAGCCGTCATGCCGGACCCCGTGTCGAGCACGCTGAGCTCGAGATAATCTCCGTCCGTCAGGTCAGGGTCGTCATCCACATGGAGGGTGCGCGTCGACACTCTAAGCTTCCCGCCCTCCGGCATGGCGTCGCGCGCGTTGATTGCAAGGTTTAGAATGGCGAGTTCGAGCTGAGTCGGGTCGGCGAGCACCGGGGCCGCGGCATCCGCGATCTCCAACTCCAGCTCAATCGATGGGCCGAGCGTCTGGCGGAGGAGATCGCGCAAGCCCTCGACGAGAGGACCCACCTCGGTCGGCCGGACCTCCAGCCGCTGCGTGCGCGAGAAAGCGAGCAGCTGCCCGGTGAGCCTGGCGCCGCGCTCGGCCGCCTGAAGCGCGTTGCGCGTGAGGCGCTGGGTGCGTTCATCCTCCGACTTGCGGCCGATCATGTCGAGATTGCCGATCACCACCGCGAGCAGGTTGTTGAAGTCGTGCGCGATGCCGCCGGTGAGCTGGCCGACCGCGTCCATCTTCTGCGCCTGGATCAACGCGGCCTCGGCCCGCTCGCGATCCTGGATTTCGCGGTGCAGCCGTTCCAGCGCGCTGTCGCGTTCGCGCACCCGCTCAAAGAGCTGAGCGTTCGCCTCGCGCAGCTGAAGCGGGGAGGGAATGGCGAGGGCCCGGGGGATGAGAGGCCAAAGCACCATCGCGGTGCCGACCGAGGCTATGGCGGTGACAACCTTGATCAGCGCCTCCCAACCATAATCCGGGTTCCACAATGTCCAGATCGCCATCAGGTGGGTGGTGCCGCACGCGACGATGAACAGCGCGAACAGCCAGAAAATCCAGCTGAACTCGATATCCTTGCGACCGGTGACGAAGCGGACGATGGCAATGGGGATCGAGAAGTAGGCCGCCGCGATCAGCGCGTCCCCGATCACATGCGTCCAGATCAGCTCGGGCTGCCAGAGCAGGCAGTAACCATGCGGGGCAAGATCGCGCGCCCGCGTCAGGATGTCGAAATAATTGCCCATGGTCGGCCCTCTCAGGCCTAAGCTATGGCCGGGAGCCCAGAGCCACGCAATGTGGCGCGAACGCTGCAATGACAGTATGTCAGCCGGCCGCGAAGGCCTCCTCGGGGATCGAGTAAAGAATGGAGGCCGGCGCGGTGGCGGCGGCCTGGAGTCCCAGCGCCTCCGGCACGACCTGGTCGAGATAGAAGCGGCAGGCGGCCGTCTTCATGCTCCGGAAGGTCGGCTCGAGTTCCTCATCCAGCACCTGGACTTGCTTGGCCATCAGCCAGCCGCTGACGGTGACGGAGAGCATCGTCAGGAATGGATAGGAGCCGGCCAGCCGATCCTCCGGCTCCGACCGCCCATGATGCTCGGCGACCGCGACGCACGCTTCCACCAAGCTCCGCAAGGCCGACGAGCCAGCCGAATCTTGCCCGATTTCAGCCAGCAAACGCTGTAGCACGGCCCCGCCTTCCAGCCCGAGCTTTCGCCCCACCAGGTCGGCGGCCTGGATGCCATTGGTGCCCTCGTAGATCGGGGCGATGCGAGCGTCGCGATAGTGCTGGGCGGCCCCGGTCTCCTCGATAAAACCCATGCCCCCATGCACCTGCACGGCCAGGCTCGCCACCTCAACGCCGACATCGGTGCCATAGGCCTTGACCAGCGGCGTCAGCAGGTCCGCGCGAAGCTGGGCATCGCGATCACCCAACGACGCACGGTCGGTTAGGCCCGCCGTATAGTAGGTCAGCGCGCGCGCGGCCTGGGTCAGCGCCTTCATGCGCAGCAGCATGCGGCGCACGTCAGGATGGTTGATGATAGCCACCGGCTCACGTCGCGCCCAACCCGCCCGCGAACCCTGTACTCGGCTCGAGGCATAGGCGACCGCCGCTTGCGTCGCCCGCTCAGCGATCGATACACCCTGCAGGCCGACGTTCAGCCGCGCATTGTTCATCATCGTGAACATTGCGCGCATGCCGCCGCCCTCCTCGCCGATGAGCCATCCGACGCACTCGTCCGCATCGCCGAACGACATGACGCAAGTGGGGGAGGCGTGAATGCCGAGCTTGTGCTCGATCGAGACGCAGCGCACGTCGTTGTGCTCGGCGGGAGCGCCGTCGGGCCCGAGCCGGAACTTGGGTACCAGGAAGAGCGAGATGCCCCTGGTTCCGGCCGGCGCGTCCGGCAGGCGGGCGAGCACCAGGTGGACGATATTGTCAGTCAGATCATGCTCGCCGAAGGTGATGAAGATCTTTGTGCCCTTGATCGCGTAGGTGCCGTCGCCGCGCGGGCTTGCCTGCGTGCGGAGCGCGCCAACGTCGGAGCCGGCCTGCGGCTCTGTCAGGTTCATGGTGCCGTTCCACTCGCCGCTGATCAGCTTCGGCAGCCAGGTCCGCTGGAGTTCCGGCGAGCCGTGATGCTTGAGCGCCTCGACCGCGCCGGGCGTCAGCATCATGCACAGCGAGAAGGCCATGTTGGCCGAGCCGAGATCCTCCATCACGACGGTGGCGAGCGTGAAGGGCAGGCCCTGGCCGCCATGCTCGACCGGCCCCGCGAGCGTGCCCCAGCCGCCCTCGACATAGGCGCGGTAGGCGTCTTTAAAGCCCGGCGGCATCGTCACGCCCTCGGGAGACCATCGCGCCCCTGCCTGGTCGCCGACCCGGTTCAGCGGCGCGAACTCGCCTGCCGCGAAAGCGCCGGCCCCCTCCAATATGGCATCGACAAGGTCGGGCGTGGCTTCCGCGAATGCGTTGTGGCCGGTCAGCTCATCGAGCTTCACGATGTGGCGGAGGAGAAAGCGCTGTTCGGCAATGGGCGGCGTATAGGTCATTCCCGTCTTTCGCTGGAATGACGGCGTGAGCGCAAGCGGCTAAGGCGGGCGCGTGACCGAAGTCTTGCCCGCAAGCGACGCCGCAATCGCCAAAGCCGCCCAGCTGATCCTGGCGGGTCATCCGGTCGCCGTGCCCACAGAAACCGTTTATGGCCTCGCCGCCGACGCCACCAACGGCGAGGCTGTGGCACGCATCTACGCTGCCAAGGGCCGGCCCGGCTTCAATCCGCTGATCGTCCACGTGCGCAATTTCGCGCAGGCCCAGGAGATCGGGATCTTCTCCGAGCAGGCACAAGCGCTTGCGGAGACATATTGGCCTGGCCCGCTGACCCTGGTCGTCCCTCTCCGGCCGGAGGCGGGGATTGCTGACGCCGTTACCGCCGGGCTGGGCACGGTTGCGCTGCGTTGCCCGAAGCACCCGGTCATGCAGGCCCTGCTCGCCGCCACCGGGCGACCGCTTGCCGCGCCATCCGCCAATGCGAGCGGCACGATCAGCCCCACCTCCGCCGCGCACGTGCTGAAGACGCTGGGAGGTCGGATTCCGCTGGTGCTCGACGGGGGGCCAGGCGAGGTCGGGCTGGAATCGACGATTATTCGCGCGACGGACGGGAAGCTGCTCTTGCTCCGGCCAGGGCCGATCGATCTTGGAACCGCCGTTGGGCCCCCCCAATCCGCCACCAGAATCGAAGCGCCCGGCCAGCTTCGAAGCCACTACGCGCCAACCAAGCCGCTACGTCTCGACGTCACGCGGGCCGACGCCGGCGAATGGCTGATCGGCTTCGGCGCGATCAGTGGCGATTACAATCTCAGTTCGTCCGGCGATCTTGACGAAGCGGCGGTCCGGCTGTTCGCCGCCCTGCACCGGGCCGACGGCGAAGCCGCGCCGCGAATTGCGGTCGCCCCGATTCCGCGATTCGGCACGGGGCTAGCGATCAACGACCGCCTGTGCCGGGCGGCGGCGCCGCGGACCTCGCAAGAATAACAATCACGGTTTCGTCGCCCATCCGGCGACATACGTCGCGACCTGAGCACGTCCGTCGCTCCCCCCGCCTCCGCCGTCGAACAGGAAAAGCATCTTCCAGGCGGATCGGTATGCAGCGCCCATCAACTCGTTTTGGGAGAACTTACGTGTCCAGCATCAACTTCACTCAGATCGCCGCCTCCGGCATCGCTACCTTGTTCGCCACCATGATCTTCATCAGCGCGGCGGTCGGCCCGGCAGTGATCGCCTGACATGCTTCAGGCGATCATCGCACTTTACTTCCTGACCGTGCTGATCGGAGGTGCGGTCAGCCTTCACCGCGCCGTTCAGCGGAACCTGCCGCTGATCGGCGCGGCGCTGGCTTACAAGCCGCAACCCGCCGCTCGCCAGGCGAGCCTTGAACCCGCTGGGCTCCGAGCCGGAGCTTAACGGCGGTCACTGATCACTGCGTCGCGGTGAACGAAGCCGAAATAGGCAGCCGGGACAGCAAGAATGACGTGCAGCCACACATCGTTGCCGAAAATCGGAACCAGCCCGAATAGCGTGTTCGTGGCCGGGATGAGCCCGAGCACGATCAGCAGACCGTAGCTGATCGCAACGATCCTCGCGTAATTCTTGGACGCCGAAAGGCTCTTATATGCGAGAAGCCCCCATACGCCGAACAGCAGGTGCACGATGTTGTGCAAAATGTTGACCGGGAACAGCCGCATCGCATCGCCGTAGAACGAGTCCACCGCCAGTTCCGGATAATGGGCGGGGGCCGGATGCCACAGGCCGGGGATGAAGCCGGACGCGCCTGCCAGCAGGAACAGAATGCCCCAGACAAGCGCGAAAGTACGTGTATTCATGACCAATCTCCCTGATTGTCCTGGCTACGCGTACAGGCCCTCACTTCGGGCAAGTCACCAACGGGCTGCAACTCATAACGGTTCCGTCACGCTGGCGATCACCTGGGATCGGGGCCCCGCTGCGCCAGTGACGAGCGCCGCGATCGCATTCGCCATTTTCGCTCCGCCCTGCACGGAAGGTTCGATCGGGTTGGCGTAGTCGCCCTCCTCCGCGCACAGCAGGCGCAGGTCGATCAGCGGCAGGCAATGCGTGAAAGCCGCGCGCGTGATCCGGTCATTGAACAGCGACAATGCAGCCTTGATCACCTTGTGGTTCGGCGCCGAGGGCGGCGTGTCGTAGATGGTGCAGAGCGCGGTCGGGAGCCCCTGCGCGAGCACCTCTTCGAGCATCTGATCATAGTCCCCGGCAAAGCGATCCTGCGCGCCGGCGAGCATGAGCACCGCCTCGCCCACTGTCCGCGCGCTCGCGCCCAGGATGTGGGAAGTCCCGAGCGCGTCGTTGCCGCCGACGCTGAGCACGAGGTGGGTCGTGTCCCCGGGAATCCGGCTAAGCTGCGCGCCGACGCTGCGGGTCACCGCGCCGTCGACAGCAAGCAAGGTCGCCGACCAGCCGGGCGGGAGCGCGGCGCGGACCTGCTTCACCACGTCCGGTCCGCCGGGCACATAGGCTGCGTTGTCGAAGATCGAATCGCCGAGCAGGACAAGGTGGGGCATGGATTCTCCTTTGCTGCCGGCCAACGAACGAGTCTGGCAAAGGGGTCAGGCGCTTGCGGGCAGCGGTCCCCGCCCGCTACTCCTCCGGACAATCAGCGTCAGGATGTTCGTATGTTTCTGTGGGAAGTCGGCGAGATCGTCCGCAACACGCTTGCCAAGCGACCAGGCGCCTTCAAAGTGCCCGCGACGGGGCTCGAGATCTACGTCGTGCGCAATTTCCTTTCAGCGCAGGAATGTGCGGGTTTGATCAAGCGGATCGACTCGGACCTGAAGCCCTCCGGTCTGCTCGCCGACGAACCCGACCCTGAGTTCCGGACAAGCCAGACCTGCGACCTCCAGGCCTCTGATTCGCTGGTCAACCAGATCGATCATCGCATCGCCCATTTCCTGGGGCTTCCGGCGGAGTATGCCGAGACACTGCAGGGCCAGCGTTATGCCGTCGGCCAGCAGTTCAAGCCGCACCACGACTTCTTCTACACCGACCAGCCCTATTTCCCGGCGCAGGAGAAGGTCGGCGGCCAGCGCACATGGACTGCAATGGGTTGCCTCAACGACGTGTCGGCGGGCGGCCAGACCTATTTCGAGCGCGCAGGCGTTCGGATCACGCCCAAGACAGGCAACCTCATCATCTGGAACAACCTCGATCTGGCCGGCGAGCCAAATACTTATTCACTGCACCAGGGCATGCCGGTGGAGGCCGGGACCAAATACATCGTCACCAAGTGGTTCCGCGGCCGCAAATGGGGATACGAGTAGCCTAGAGCGAGTACCCGCCGTCCGCGACCAGGCAGGTGCCGGTCGTGAACGCCGCCTCCTCGGAGAGCAGGAAGACGATCTGGGCCGCGATCTCCTCCGGCTGCGCGAACCGCTCGAGCGGCGTCGCTGAGCCAGCCATCTCGCGATAGGCGGCCTCTTCACTGCCCGTCTTCTCGACAAGATCGTTGAAGAAGGGCTGGTCCGACCAGAGCGGGGTTTGCGTCCCGCCCGGGGCGATCGCGTTGACGCGGATGCGCGGCGCGCCTTCCTTGGCTGCCACGCGCGCCAGCTGGATCATCGCAGCCTTGGACGCGGCATAGGCGCCGATGCCTTTCTCGGGCTTGAAGCCCGCTGCCGACGCCGTGAGGACGATCGAACCCCCGTCCCGCATCGCCCTCATCGCGGCCCTGAGCGCAAGGAACGCGCCGTCGAGGTTGACCGCCATGACGCGCCGCCATTCGGCAAGGCTGGTCTCCGCGATTGGCGCGGCATGGCCGATGCCGGCATTCACGACTGCGTGGGTCAGGCCGGACAGATCCGCCTCCGTCCAGAGCCGCTCATCGGCGACGTCGCCAATCAGCAGCTGGCGTTCGCTCGGCAGGGAAAAGGCGAAGTCCGCCAGCTTACCCTCCTGCGAGTCGCACAGGATCAGCTTCTTTGCGCCGCGCTGTGCGAGCAGGCTGGCGGTCGCGGCGCCGATTCCGGACGCGGCGCCGGTGATCAGGGCGACGGCATTGGAGAAGTCGGACATGAGTTCCGATCTAGCGCAGCTTGGGCGCGTTCGTCACGCAGCGTTGTCGATGCCGAGCTCCCCTAGCTTGCGGTACAGCGTCGAGCGGCCGATCCCGAGCCGGCGGGCGACTTCTGTCATCCGGCCGCGGTAATGGCCGATCGCAAGCCGGATCACGTCCGCCTCGATGTCCTCCAGCGGCCGCAAATTCCCGTCGGACTCATAGAGAGTGATGCCGGGACCATGCGACAGCGCCGCGGCGTTGGATGCGCCGTTGAGCGGGCGCGCATGGTAATCGTCGGCGCGTTTGGAGAAAGTGGCTTCCTGCTTGATCTGCGGAAAGTCGGCCGCGGTGAGGGCATTTCCCTCGCAAAGAACGGCGGCGCGAAACAGCGCGTTCTGCAACTGGCGGACGTTCCCGGGCCAGCCGTAGGACATGAGCACGGCAAGTCCGTCATCGGTGATGCTGAGGTGGCGCATGCCGGGCTGCTCGGCGATCCGGCCGAGCAGGTGACGGGCAAGCGCCGGGATGTCGCTGGCGCGGGCGCGAAGCGGCGGCAGGGCCGTGTGAACGATATTGAGGCGGTAATAAAGATCCTCGCGGAACGTGCCGCGTGCCACCTCGTCGATCAAGCGGCGGTTGGTCGCGGCGATGATCCGCACATCCACGGTCTGCGAGATCCGGCTGCCGAGCCGCTGGAACTCGCCCGTCTCCAGCACCCGCAGCAGCTTGACCTGGGTCTCGAGCGGCAGTTCGCTGACTTCGTCGAGGAAGATGGTCGATCCGTCCGCGTCCTCGAACCGGCCTATGTGGCGGTCGAATGCGCCCGTGAACGCACCTTTCTCGTGCCCGAACAGCACCGAATCGACCAGATTCTCCGGAATCGCGCCGCAATTGACAGTCAACATCGGTCGCTTGGCGCGTGGGCTCGAGCTGTGAATCGCCTGGGCGATCACTTCCTTGCCCGATCCGCTCTCGCCCTCGATCAGAACGGAGACTCGCGCCCGCGCCGCTTTGGCCGCAATCGCGAGGGTTGAACGGAACTCGGGCGAGGAGCCGACGATCTCGTCGAACGCGAGCGTCTTGGAGATCTTCTCCGACAAGGGCCTGAGCTCACCGCCGCGCTGGCGCCGATCAGTCGCCGCGTTCAGCGCGGCCAGCAATCGATCCGGTGCCAGCGGCTTGACCAGGAAATCATGCGCGCCGGCCCGCATCGCCTCCACCGCCACCGCGACGGAAGTCTGGGCGGTCAGGATCAGCAGCGGCAGGTCCGGGCGAAGTGCTCTGATCTGTTCGATCACCTCGGTGCCGGCCGGACCGGGCAGCCAGTGATCGAGCAGGATCGCGTCGACATCCTTACCGGGGTCGTCCTGAAGCAATCGGGCGGCGGCATCGACGTCGGGAGCGCCCATCACCCACCAGCCGGCGCGCGCGCCAATCGCGGTCACCAGCCGACGCTGCGCGGGCTCGTCGTCGATCAGCAATAGGCAACGTGTGGCTTCAGGCCGCATGGCTTTCCTCTGGTCCGGAGAGCCCGCCTTAGCCGCTTCCGGTAAAGGGCCGCTTAAGGTCACCATCAGGGCTGCGGCCCTTTCCAGCCGCGCCCGGCATTGATAAGGATCGGCCAACACGGACAGGCAGAGGACGCGATGGCAGTCGAGGGCGAGGCGAACACCGACATCCAGGCGCATGTGAAGAGCTACGATCGCTTCTCCGCCATGATGAAATGGGGCACGATCATCAGCTTCATCGTCGCGATGATCGTCGTAATCATCATCTCCTCCTGATCAGGACGCGCGGGGGGTGAAAATCGCAGTCCTGAAGGAGACGGCCGACGGCGAACGCCGCGTCGCAGCAACCCCGGAAACGGTCAGGAAGTTCATCGGGCTCGGCGCCAGTCTGTCGGTCGAGACTGCGGCGGGCATGGCCGCCTCGATCGCCGACTCCGATTATGTCGCGGCCGGAGCCATGGTCGGTCCCCGTCAGGAAGTGCTGAACGGCGCCGAGGCGATCTTCGGCGTGCAGGGTCCAGACCCCGCCGCCTTGGCCGGCGCGGCGCCGGGCGCGCTCGTGGTGGCCGCACTCAACCCGTTCGGGGAGCGTGGCCGGGTCGACGGCTATGCCGCCGCCGGCCTGGAGGCGCTCGCGCTCGAATTCATGCCGCGCATCACGCGCGCGCAATCGATGGACATCCTGTCCAGCCAGGCCAATCTCGCCGGCTACAAGGCGGTGCTCGACGCCGCCGCCGAATATGGCCGCGCCTTTCCGATGATGATGACGGCGGCGGGCACGATCGCCGCCGCGCGCGTGTTCATCATGGGTGTCGGCGTTGCCGGCCTCCAGGCGATTGCAACCGCCCGCCGGCTGGGCGGGATCGTCTCGGCGACGGATGTCCGCGCGGCGACCAGGGAGCAGATCGAGAGCCTCGGCGCGAAGGCCATCTTCGTGGAGAAGGTGAAGGGCATCGAAGGCGAAGGCGCGGGCGGCTACGCGACGGAGATGTCGGACGAATACAAGGCCGCGCAGGCCGAGCTCGTCTCCACTCACATCGCCAAGCAGGACATCGTGATCACGACCGCGCTGATCCCCGGCCGCCCTGCGCCGCGGCTCATTTCCGATTCCCAGCTCGCCAGCATGAAGCCGGGCTCGGTGGTCGTTGATCTGGCGGTCGAGCAGGGCGGCAATGTCGAAGGCGCGGTGCTCGGCGCAGTGGCGGAGCGCCACGGTGTACGCATCGTCGGCCATCGCAACGTGCCGAGCCGCCTCGCGGCCGACGCCTCTGCGCTCTACTCCCGCAACCTGTTCAACTTCCTGTCCGCCTTCTGGGACAAAGATGCCAAGCGCCCAGTGCTGCCGGACGAGGACGAAATCGTCCAAGGCGTCCGCCTCACGCGCGGCGGCCAAGTCGTCAACCAGCGGCTGCTGGGATGAACGCGCAGGTCCGTTCGCTGTGTCTCGTTGCGCTCGCGCTTGCGGCAACAGCCAGCCAGGCCCGCGACTATCCCATCGGGGCCGGGTGGAGCCGGGCGCCGGACCTGTCCGTCTATGGCGCGCTCCGGCTTTCGTCGGAGCTGGCGCAGGAGCGGGAAGTGCTTTGCCTCGGGCATAATCCTGCCAGCGTGGAAGATCGCTGGCGGGCGGCTTACGCGGCGCGCGAGGCCTGGATCACGGACGCGCTGAGCCGGCGTTACGGCTCCGCAGCCGTCACCCGCGCCGCGGATGTGAAGGTCGGGCGCATCACCTGTACGACCTTCCGGGACGATCGCTGGCGCAAGCATCATTTCCAGATGCTGAGGCTGCTGGAATACCGGCTGGTGCCCCGCGACCACTGGAGGAGCTCCGCCCGGTGAGGTCATTTCCGCTTTCATGCTGGGTGCGCATTCGCCTGAGCGGCCGAACCGGATCGGCGAATCTTATATTGGGAGCGCTGTTAGGCGGAGCGTTAGCTGCGCCCGTAGCCGCCCAGGACCGCACGATGCGGAATATGTGGTTCGTCCAGCCGGTACCAGCTCCGGCTGGCGAGCTGGTTTTGGCCAGCGGCGACTATGTCCTGAAGCAGCGCTTGTTGCCCAGCGGATTGGCGGAATTGCGCGAAGCTTCGCAGGTGAGAGGCACGCCCCTTGCCGCCGGAACTCAACTGGTCGAGGTCACCTCGCAGGCTGGCGCCATCTTCTGCATGCCTGCCGTGCCGAAGCAGAAGTTGATCGGCGCGTCCTTCCAGCCCTGCCTTGTGGACGATGATCGTGACGGCGACTTCGACGGCTGGTTCAACGCAATCAGCGAGACCAAGGGCTTGCTGACGATCGCCGGCAAACGCCCACGCAAGTTGAAGCCGCTTTCCGCGACGCCTTACGCGAGTGTTGATCCGAACACGTTACGCGCCGACTGCTTCGTCGGAAGCGAGCGTCGAAACTTCTTCAACATCTACTCGCTTGAGAGTTTCATGATAGCCTTTGGCTGCGGGCCGCAGGCCGACAGGCTGACCGCGCCGGTCAATTTCAAATCGAGCGAAATGCCGAAAGAGGTTTCCGTACTCGGAGCGCGCTTCACTGCTCTAGGCGAAGCCGAGGGCAAGATGCGGGTCCGAGTGTCCGAGGCGATGCCGTACCAGCCGTTCGGAGTGGTCAAGACGACCACGTACCGCTTCTACTAAGGACGATTGATGAGCTTCATCGCGATCTTCTCGATCTTCGTGCTGGCCTGCTTCGTAGGCTATTTCGTGGTCTGGGGCGTTACTCCCGCGCTGCACACGCCGCTGATGGCAGTGACCAACGCCATTTCCTCGGTGATCATCGTCGGCGCGTTGATCGCGGCGGCGGAGGCGGGCTCGGCCGCGGCCAAATGGCTCGGCCTCCTGGGCGTCGTGCTGGCCAGCATCAACATCTTCGGCGGGTTCGCCGTCACCGAGCGCATGCTCGCCATGTACAAGAAAAAGGAGCGGCGCTGATGCACGAGGCCGCCGAAACTCCGGCCTGGGCGGCGCTCGCCTATCTGATTTCGGGCTCGCTGTTCATCCTCGCGCTGCGCGGGCTCTCCAGCCCGGAAAGCTCGCGCCGCGGCAATCGGCTCGGTATGGCCGGCATGGCCATCGCGGTCGTTACCACCCTCGTCACCCACCTGCCGTTCCAAGCGGGCGGCCCGTTCGACGGGGCGGCGGCGGGGAGCAACATCGACTGGGTCACGCTCGGCCTGATCCTGGCGGCGATCGCGATCGGCGCCGCAATCGGCCTGCTCACTGCCAGGCGGATCGCGATGACCGCGATGCCGCAGCTCGTCGCCGCCTTCCACAGCCTGGTCGGCCTCGCCGCCGTTCTTGTGGCGGCCGCCGCCTACCTGAATCCGGAGGCGTTCGGGATCGCGACGCGCATTACGCCGATCGCGAGCCCCTCCTTCTTCAGCATCGACCCGGTCAGCCGCGTCGAAATGGGGCTCGGCATGGCGATTGGCGCGATCACCTTCTCGGGCTCGGTGATCGCCTTTTTGAAGCTCAACGGCAACATGTCGGGCGCGCCGATCATGCTGCCCGGCCGTCACATCATCAATCTCGGCATAATCGCCGCGATCCTTGGCCTGATCGGCTACTTCCTAACCGACCAGTCTCCATGGGTGTTCTGGACCGTGACGGCTTTGTCCTTCCTGATCGGCTTCCTGCTCATCATCCCGATCGGCGGCGCGGACATGCCCGTCGTGGTCTCGATGCTGAACAGCTATTCGGGCTGGGCCGCGGCGGCGATGGGCTTCACGCTCGGCAACAGCGCGATGATCATCACCGGCGCGCTGGTTGGCTCGTCTGGCGCGATCCTGAGCTACATCATGTGCCGCGCGATGAACCGCAGCTTCATCAGCGTGATCGCGGGCGGCTTCGGCGGCGACGCGGCGATCGCCGGCGGAGGCGGCGCGATTGATCGGCCGTACAAGCGCGGCTCGGCCGAGGACGCGGCCTTCCTGATGAAGCAGGCCGAGCAGGTCATCATCGTCCCCGGCTACGGTATGGCCGTCGCGCAGGCCCAGCATGCCTTGCGCGAGATGGGGGACCTGCTCGAGGCCGAGGGCGTCAGCGTCAAATATGCGATCCATCCGGTCGCCGGCCGCATGCCGGGCCACATGAACGTGCTGCTCGCCGAAGCCAGCGTCGACTATGACAAGGTGTTCGAGCTCGAGGACATCAACTCCGAGTTCGCCCGCTCCGACGTTGCGTTCGTGATCGGCGCCAACGACGTGACCAACCCTTCCGCTAAGACCGACAAAACTTCCCCGATCTACGGCATGCCGGTGCTCGACGTCGAAAAGGCCAAGACGGTGCTGTTCGTGAAGCGCTCGATGGGCGGCGTCGGCTATGCCGGCGTGGACAACGAGCTCTTCTACCGCGACAACACGATGATGTTGCTCGCCGACGCCAAGAAAGTGGTCGAGGAGATCGTCAAGAACATGGGCCATTAGCTCCGGATCCGAGGTGCGCCCGTCGCCGCGCGACGAGCCGAGACATAGCGGTGGACAAGTTGCGCGGCGGCCCTGTCAAGAATTGCGCTCGGGGGTTAAGCTTGTTGCCGAGCAGGCGGCCAGCGGGGTCTCAGGCAAGGGGCGGAAATGCGTAAGCTGGGTATGATCGGTGGGCTGAGCTGGGTCTCGACCGCCATGTATTATGAGCAGATCAACAAGGGCGTGATCCGGCGTCAGAGCCCGCTCGCTTCGGCGCCGCTGCTGATCGAGAACCTCGATTTCGAAAGCTTCAGCCAGCTCCAGACCAGCGGCGACTGGCAGGGCGCGGGCGATGTTCTCACTGCCTCCGCCAAGCGACTGGAGCAGGCAGGGGCGGAGGGCCTCATCCTATGCAGCAATACCGCGCACAAGCTCTACGACCGCCTCGCCGGAGAGATCGGCATTCCGATCATCCATATCGGGGATGTGACCGCGGCCAAGCTGGTCAAGGACGGAGTCAAGCGAGCCGGGCTGATCGGCACCCGTTTCACCATGAGCGACAGCTTCTACCGCGACCGGATCGAAGCCCACGGAATCGCGGTTGCGGTCCCCGATCCCGGCACTGCCAAGGAGATCGATCGCATCATCTTCGAGGAACTGGTTCGCGGCACCGTATCGCGCATCTCGCAGCGTACATTGAAGACCTGCCTTACCATCATGGGCCAGGCCCGGCAGCAGGCGGTGATCCTTGGCTGCACCGAGCTCGTCCTGCTCGTCGATCCCAACGCCAACGTTCTCCCGGTCTACGACACCACCGCGCTGCACGCACAGGCGGCCGTCGACTGGATCCTCGGCGCGGAGATTGGCGCAGCCTTCAGCCAGCCGGCTGAAGCGGCTGCATGATCCTGGATTGACAGGAGCTTAGGTCGGTCGCAGCCTCCCCTGCAAGAACAGGGGATGCGGAATTCAGCCGGCTGATCCTGCCGCTCCTGGCCGAGCCGGCAAGCTGACGCGCCAGATGACGTTGCCGACATCGTCGGCGACGAGCAGCGCACCGTCCCGCGCGATCTGGACGCCCACCGGTCGGCCGAGCGCCTTGCCGTCGCTGCTGAGGAAACCCGTCAGGATGTCGCGCGGCGCGCCGGCCGGGCGCCCTGCCTGAAACGGAACGAAGATCACCTTGTAGCCGCTGCGTGGCTTGCGGTTCCACGAGCCGTGCTGTCCGATGAACGCGCCGTTCGCGAGCGCCGGGCCGAGCCGCGCGCCATCCGAGAAGGTGAGGCCGAGCGAGGCGGTGTGCGGCCCCAATGCGTAATCCGGCTTGATCGCGCGGGCGACCAGATCGGGCCGCGCAGGCTTGACGCGGGCGTCGACATTCTGACCGTAATAGCTCCACGGCCAGCCGTAGAAGCCGCCGGGACGAACGCTGGTCATGTAATCGGGAACAAGATCGCTGCCGAGCTCGTCGCGCTCATTGACCGAAGTCCACAAGGCGCCGCTCTCAGGGTTCCAGTCGATCCCGACCGGGTTGCGGAGACCCGAGGCGAATACCCGCTTGGCGCCGGTTGCCGCGTCGATCTGCAGGATGGCGGCGCGCTCCTGCTCTTCCGCCATGCCATGCTCGGCGACGTTGCTGTTCGATCCGACGCCGACATAGAGCCGCGATCCGTCTGCGCTCGCGACCAGGCTTTTCGTCCAATGGTGGTTGCGCCCGGCGGGCAGGTCGGCAATCTTTCGCGGCTGCGCGTCTATCCGGGTCGCGCCCTCCACATAGGGATAGGCGATAAGCGCGTTCGCGTTGGCGACATAGAGGGTGCTGCCGACCAGGGCCATTCCGAACGGCGAGTAAAGGCCGGTGAGGAACGGCGTCTTCAACTCCGCCACGCCGTCGCCGTCAGCGTCGCGAAGGAGCGTGATCCGGTTCGCGCTCGGCACACCCGCGCCCGCGCTCTTCATCACGCGGCTGGCAAACCAATCCTTTAGCCCGCCGCTTTTCGCCTCCTTTGGCTTAGGGGGCTTGTTGCTTTCCGCGACCAGGATGTCGCCATTGGGGAGCATTGTCATCCAGCGCGGATGGTCGAGCCCCGCTGCAAAGCCGTTCACTCGCAGCCCGGCCGCGGCGGTGGGCATGCCACCGGCAGGCCAGCCGGTCCGCTCGGCGATGTTGACGGTCGGGATCAGCGTCTTGACCGGCGCGGGCAGCCTCGGATCCGGGCCGAACCCCTCGGCCACGTCCAGTTTCGCCCGCTCCCCGCAGCCGGCGAGGGCGACGGCGCCGAATGACGCGATCAGAAGGGCGTTTCGCATCAGCCTTACAACTCCGCCAGAACGCTTTCTTCCGGTGCGTGCAGCCGCAGCCGATTGACCCGCCGCGCGTCGCTGTCCGTCACTTCCAGCCGCCAGCCGCTCGGATGCGCCACGATCTCCCCGGTTTGCGGCACGTGCCCGGCCAGGATCACCGCCAGCCCGCCCAGCGTGTCCACATCTTCCTCGACGTCGCCGAGGCGGGTGTCGACCGTTTCCGCAACCTCTTCCAGCTCGGCCCGGGCATCGGCATCCCACATGCCGTCTTCGAGCGGGATCAGCATGCCTGCCGGCTCTTCGTCATGCTCGTCCTCGATCTCGCCGACGATTTCCTCGACCACGTCCTCGATGGTGACCAGGCCCTCCGTCCCGCCAAACTCGTCGACGACGATCGCGAGATGCACGCGATCGGCGCGCATGCGGGCCAGCAGATCAAGCACTCCCATGGATTCCGGCACGAACAGGGGCGCGCGGAGCAAGGTGCGCAAGTCGTCCGGCGGGTTCGCGCCGGTGACG
Source organism: Allosphingosinicella sp. (assembly GCF_036387615.1). Lineage (GTDB taxonomy): Bacteria > Pseudomonadota > Alphaproteobacteria > Sphingomonadales > Sphingomonadaceae > Allosphingosinicella. The sequence continues at coordinate 3,163 of NZ_DASVTH010000034.1, read as the reverse complement.
TTCAAAGCGAAGACGTCTTTGATGTGCACCATGCCGATGACGTGATCGAGGCTCTCCTCGTAGACCGGCAGCCGGCTGTGCCCAGCCTCCGCGAATGCTGCGACGAGGTCCCCGAAGCTGGTCGTGACCGGCACCGCGATGATGTCTCCGCGCGGGACCGCGATGTCGCCGACGTCGCTCTCTCCGAAATGGAGCAGATTGCGCAGCATCTGCCGCTCGACATGGCTGAGATCGCCGACCGCGGGCACCTCGCCCTCATGGCTGTCGATCGCTTCCTCGATCTCGTCGCGAAGCGTCGGTTCGTTGTCGTCACCGAACAGGAGCGTGCGAAGTCCGCCCCAAAAGGTGCGCCGGTCCGCTCGGCCGTTTCGACTGTCGTCCTCGTCAGGCATGGTGGCGGGCTTCAAACCTCCGTCAAAAGATATGGATCGGCAATTCCCAGCGAAGACAGCGCATCTCGCTCCACGGCTTCCATTGCGTCCGCGTGGTCCTCACCCTTTTCGTGATCATAGCCGAGCAGGTGGAGGGTTCCGTGGACCACGAGATGCGTCGCATGGTGCTCGACGGGGACGCGCTTTTCCGCGGCCTCGGAAAGGCACACGCCGCGCGCGAGAACAACATCGCCGAGCAGCAACTCGCCTTCGCCCCCGATTGCAATCTGATCGATCAGCTCGGGCTCGACCATGGGAAAGGAGAGGACGTTCGTGGGCTTGTCCTTGCCGCGATAGGTCGCATTCAGCGCTCGCACCTCCTCGTCGCCGGTGAAGCGGACGGAAACCTCGATCGCGAGCGGGGCTTCGATGAGATTGGCGAAATCGCTTTTCTCCAAAGCCGCTCGAACGGCGCGATCCGACAGGGCGCTCCAATCGATCCTACTGTCCCATTCCTCGGACACGTCAGCCTCGACCGTGATCACGCGCTTTGCGTTCCCTCATAAGCGTCGACGATCCTGCCCACGAGCGGGTGCCGGACAACGTCGGCCGAGCTGAACCGGACCGTCGCGATCTTGGGGATGCCCTCCAGCTTCGTCACGGCGTCGGCCAGCCCGGACATGCCCGGGTTGGGCAGATCGACCTGCTTGGGATCCCCACAGATCACCATCCGGCTGCGCATGCCGAAGCGGGTCAGGAACATCTTCATCTGCTGCGGCGTGGTATTCTGAGCCTCGTCGAGGATGATGAAGGCGTCCCCGAGCGTGCGGCCCCGCATGAAGGCGATCGGCGCGATCTCAATCTCGCCGCTCGCGATCCGCCGCTCGACCTGCTCGGTCGGCAGCATGTCGTAGAGCGCATCGTAGAGCGGACGCAGATAGGGGTCGACCTTCTCCTTCATGTCGCCGGGCAGGAAGCCAAGCCGCTCGCCGGCTTCCACCGCCGGGCGTGACAGGATCAGCCGATCCACAGAGCCGCCGATCAGCTGCTGCACAGCCTGCGCCACCGCCAGGTAGGTCTTGCCCGTCCCGGCCGGACCCAGCGCGAAGATCATCTCGTCACGCCCAAGCGCCTCCATGTAGAGGGCCTGAGTCTTGGAGCGCGGAACAATGGTCTTCTTGCGCGTCCGGATCATCACCTTGGGCGGCTCGGCGACATCCGTCGAGATGATCCCGTCCAGCACCGGCTGACCGGACATGGCGATCACCGCATCGACCATCCCCGCGTCGATGTCGTGGCCCTCATCCAGTCGGTTGTAGAGGCCTTGCAACACGTCTCGGGCGCGCGCGGCGGCTTCCGGCTCACCCTCGATCTGCACGCGCGATCCGCGCGCCGCGATGTACACGCCAAGCCGATCCTCGATCGCGACCAGGTTGCGATCGAACTCGCCGAACAAGGGCCCGAGCAAATGCGGTTCGGCGAACTGGAGCTCGACGCGGGCGCGCGGCGGCGTGGCGGCCGTGGCCGGCTTCTTGGGTTGAGCCATCAGGCTGCGATCTCGGCAAGGGCCGGCGCGGCCGCACGCCCGCCGACGCTGTTCGGCCCGGCCGAGACGATCTCGACCTCCATGATCTCCCCGATACGGGCGCCCGTCTGCACGTGCACGGATTGGAGCCAGGGCGACTTGCCGAGCATCTGGCCCGGCTTCTTGCCGCGGCGCTCGATCAGCACGTCGGTGCGCCGGCCGACACTGGCCTGGTTGAACGCATGCTGCTGCTCATTGAGGAGCGCCTGCAGCCGCTGCAATCTTTCGTCCATAATCTCCGGTGCAACCTGTTGGTCCATCGCCGCAGCCGGCGTGCCCGGCCGCGGCGAGTATTTGAACGAGTAAGCCTGCGCGTAGTTCACTTCGGCGACGATGCCGAGCGTTTCAGCGAACTCCGCGTCCGTCTCACCTGGGAAGCCGACGATGAAATCGCCGGAAACGGCGATGTCGGGCCGAGCCGCACGAATCTGCTCGATGAGCCGCAGGTAGCTGTCTCGGCCGTGGCTGCGGTTCATCGCCTTCAAAATCCGCGTGCTCCCCGACTGCACGGGCAGGTGCAGGAACGGCATCAGCTTTTCGACGTCAGCATGGGCGCGGATCAGGCCCTCGCTCATGTCGTTGGGGTGGCTGGTCGTGTAGCGGATACGGTGCAGGCCCGGGATGCGGTCCAGGGCTGCGATCAGGTGGTGGAGCCCGCGCCCATCAACATCCGCCCAGGCATTCACGTTCTGGCCGAGAAGCGTGATCTCCTTCGCGCCCATGTCGACCAGCGCCTTGGCCTCGTCGAGAATCGCGCTCCAGGGACGGGAAATCTCGGCGCCGCGCGTGTAAGGAACGACGCAGTAGGTGCAGAACTTGTCGCAGCCTTCCTGAACCGTCAGGAAAGCGCTTGGCCCCTGGCTGCGGCGGGCGGGAAGAGCCCCGAATTTGGTTTGCGCGGGCATGTCTGTGTCGAGGGCTCGCCCTCCGCCCGCGGCCGCCGCGATCATGCCCGGCAGCCGGTGATAAGCCTGCGGGCCGACCACGATGTCGACGCTCGGAGCACGACGCGGGATCTCGGCCGCTTCCGCCTGCGCCACGCACCCGGCGACCGCGATCATCGGCCGCGATCCATCCTCGCGCCTCAACCGACCGATGTCGGAATAGACCTTCTCCGCCGCTCTCTCGCGGATGTGGCAGGTGTTGAGCACCACCAGATCGGCCTCGCCGCCGTCGACGGCCTGCATGCCCTGCGCGGCAAGCAGCT
>NZ_DASVTH010000033.1:0-54459 GCF_036387615.1 Allosphingosinicella sp. | reverse complement strand
CCCTCTCCCAACCCTCTCCCCTGAAGGGGAGAGGGCTTGAGGAGCCGTAGCCACCGCCGCGCAAGACCTCGCGCGGCATCGGCTCGCTTGCCGCGGTCGGAGCGCCAGCGGCGATGCCTCAACTCCAGGTCCGTGTCATTCCCGCCCAGACCACGCTCCGACAGCAGCACGGCCACTTCAGCCCCGGTTTCGCCCCAGCCGCGCGCCTCCGCCTCGATCAGCATGTGCGCGAGCCGGGGCGGGAGGGGCAGGGCGGCGATGCGGCGCCCATGCGCAGTCACGCGCCCGCTCTCGTCGAGGGCGCCGAGCGAGAGCAGGCGCTTGCGTGCTTCCTCGACGGCCGCGGCCGGGGGCGGATCGATCCAGCGGAGGGTGCGCGGGTCCGAGACGCCCCAGAGCGCGCAATCGAGCAGCAGGGCGCTGAGGTCCGCCTCCAGGATTTCCGGCGGATCGAAGCGGGGCAGGCCGGCGGTGGCGGCTTCCTCCCACAGGCGGTAGACGGTTCCGGGGCCCTGCCGTCCGGCGCGGCCAGCGCGCTGGGTGACCGACGCCTGACTCGCCCGCTCCGTGACGAGCCGGGTAATGCCGGCGCCGCGATCGTAGCGCGGGCGACGGGCAAGGCCGCTGTCCACGACAACGCGAACGCCGTCCAGCGTCAGGCTGGTCTCGGCGATCGAGGTGGCGAGCACGATCTTGCGCCGGCCCGGCGGAGCGGCGCGGATCGCCGCGCGCTGCTCGGCCGGATCGAGCGTGCCGTGCAAGCGGTGCAGGTCGACGTCCGTCGGCAGCCGGTTGAGCCGTTCGGCGGTGCGCTCGATTTCGGCCACGCCGGGCAGAAAGGCGAGCAGCGACCCTGCGCTCTCGCCCAGCGCGCGGCGGATCGCGCCCGCCATCTCCTCTTCCACGCGCCGTTCCGCCGTACGTCCAAGATGGACAAGCGCGATGGGATGGCTGCGGCCCTGGCTTTCGATCACCGGCGCATCGTTCATCAGAGCGGCGAACCGTACCCCGTCGAGCGTTGCCGACATGGCGAGGACGCGGAGGTCCGGCCGCAGCGCCGCCTGCGCATCGAGCGCAAGCGCCAGCCCGAAATCGCTGTCGAGGCTGCGCTCATGCACCTCGTCGAACAGCACGGCCGAGACCCCGGCGAGCTCGGGATCGGCCTGGATGCGGTTGCGGAAGATGCCCTCGGTCAGCACCAGGATGCGCGTGCGCGCCGATCGCTTGCTGTCAAGGCGGGTGAGGTAGCCTATCGTCCCGCCGACCGGCTCTCCCGCAAGCTCCGCCATCCGCTCAGCCGCCGCGCGCGCGGCTAGGCGGCGGGGCGAAAGCAGCAGGATCTCGCCCGCGCACCAGGGCTCGGCCAGCAGGGCGGGCGCAACCGCCGTGGTCTTGCCGGCGCCCGGCGGTGCGACGAGCACGGCGTTCGGAAAGTCGCGCAAAGCGGCGAGCAGGTCCGGGAGAACCGCGTCGATCGGCAGGGGAGCAGCCATCAGCGTTCCTTAGCGGGCGGCTCGATCGAACAGCAGGCCCGCATTCTCCTCGACGCGCTTCGAAGCTATTTCGGCAAGCGCAATCCAGGTGGCGGTGCGGCCGGATCGCTGGTGGGCGGGGACCAGCTGTCGTCGATCATCTTGATGATGCCGGAAAAGTCCTTTCCCGCCCCGCCGAGCTTCTCGGCGAAGCGAGTGTAAAGCTCCTCCGCCTCCGACCCCATTGGCGTGTAGGCGTCCACGCTCGTGGCCGCCTCCATCGCCAGCCGAAGGTCCTTCAACATCAATGCAGCCGCGAAGCCGCCGTCATAGTTGCGGTCGGCCGGGGTCTCCGGACCGACGCCGGGCAGCGGGCAATAGCTCGTCATCGACCAGCATTGGCCGGACGCCCTGGACGCGATGTCGAAAAAGGTCTGCGGATCGAGCCCGAGCTTCTGCGCCAGGACGAAGGTCTCGCAGGTGGCGATCATCGAGGCGCCGAGCAGCATGTTGTTGCAGATCTTGGCGGCCTGACCGGCACCCGGGCCGCCGGCGTGGATCACCGCCTTGCCCATCTGCTCCAGGAACGGCCGGGCGCGCTCGAACGCCTCGGCCTCGCCCCCGACCATGAAGGTGAGGGTGCCGCCCTCCGCGGCCGCGATGCCGCCGGATACCGGCGCGTCGACCATGTCATAGCCTTGCGCCGCAGCTTTCCCGGTCTCCTCGCGGGCCGTCGTGACATCGATGGTGGAGCAATCGATCAGGATTGCGGTAGCCGGAGCGACGCCGATCACGTTGGCCTCGTAGACATCGCGAACATGCTTGCCGGCCGGGAGCATCGTCACCACCGCCTCAGCCTCGGCTACCGCTTCCGCCGCGGAGCCCGCGCGCCGGCAGCCGCGCTCCTCCGCCTTGGCGAGCGCCGCTACGGAAAGATCAAATGCGCGCACCTCGTGCCCCGCCTTGGCAAGGTTCGCGGCCATCCCGCCGCCCATATTGCCGAGCCCGATAAATGCTACGCGTGCCATGTATCTGCCTCTCTTACTGCCCCTCTCCCCTTGCGGGAGAGGGTTGCGCAGACTTGGCAGCTTGCTGCCTAGTCGAAGCTGGGAGAGGGGTCATGCGCTCGCACTTGCGAGCGCGCGAAGCTTCGCTTCGCACCCCTCTCCAACTCCGCCTAAGCGCTGCGCGCCAAGGCTGCGTATCCTCTCCCGCAAGGGGAGAGGAGATTCACTTACCCGTCCACTGCGCCTTACGCTTGGCGACGAAGGCGCTCATGCCTTCCTTCTGATCCTCGGTGCCGAACAGGCCGTGGAACAGCCGCCGCTCGAAGTTGATGCCTTGCGCCAGCGTCATCTCGTAAGCGGCGTTGACCTGCTCCTTGGTCGCGATCGCGGCGAGCGGGGCCATGGAGGCGATAGCCTCGGCAGTATTCAGCGCCTCTTCCACCAAGCTGACCGCTGGCACGACCCGGGCGACGAGCCCGGCGCGTTCCGCCTCCTCCGCGCCCATCATCCGGCCGGTGAGGCACATCTCCATCGCCTTGGCCTTGCCGACCGCATGCGTGAGCCGCTGCGATCCGCCCATGCCGGGCGTGACGCCGAGCTTGATCTCCGGCTGGCCGAATTGGGCGTTGTCGCCGGCGATGATGAAATCCGCCATCATCGCCACCTCGCAGCCGCCGCCGAGCGCGTAACCGGCAACCGCCGCGATCCACGGTTTGCGGGTCGCGGTCACCTTTTCCCAGCCCTGGAAGAAGTTGGACTGATACATCGAGGCGAAGCCCTGGCTCTCCATCTCCTTGATGTCCGCGCCGGCGGCGAACGCCTTTTCACTGCCCGTCAGCACCGCGCAGCGCTGGTTTTCGTCCGCGTCATATTCAGCGAAGGCCGCGATCAATTCGCGCAGCACGGAGGTGTTGAGGGCGTTCAGCGCCTTTGGCCGGTTCAGCGTGATCAAAGTCACCGCGCCACGCTGCTCGACCAGGATGTTCTCGTATTCAGCCATGCTCAAACTCCAAGTGGGGTCCACTGCTGCTCATCCGGCAGCGGCGCGAAGATGATGTCGATCATGTGATCGGTGACAGCGCCCGGCGTGGCCGGCTCCCAGCGCGGGGTGGCGTCCTTGTCGATCAGCACCGAGCGGACCCCTTCGACGAAATCGTGGCGCTGCACGACGTGCGAGGCCACCGAATATTCCTGCCGCATCTCGTCGGCGAAATCGGCCATCCGCGCACCATCCGAAAGAAGCCGGAGTGAGACCTTGCACGCCTGGGGGCTCTTGCACCTCAGCGTCACCAGTTCGGCTTTGGCCCAGTCGGAGCCGTCATGCTCGAGCGCGGCGATGATATCCTCAAGGCGGTCGGAGGCGAACAACCGGTCGATGCGCTCCCGGTTTTCCGCGATGCGGGCTGGGGGAGGGGGCGTGCTCGCCTCGTTGAGGATCGGTTCCAGCTGCTCGGGCTCGGCGGCGATCCGCGCCTTTACCTCATCCAGGCCTGCGCTCGGCAGATAATGGGTCGCGAGGCCCAGGTGCTGGCACTCGGCACCATCAAGCCGCGCTCCGGTCAAGGCCAGGAACTGCCCGGTCCGGCCGGGCAGGCGCGAGAGATACCAGCCGCCGCCAACGTCCGGGAACAGCCCGATCGCCGTCTCCGGCATGGCGAAGCGGGTATTTTCAGTCGCCACCCGGTATCGGCAAGGCTGCGAGATGCCGACGCCGCCGCCCATCGTGATCCCGTCCATGAAGGCCACGATCGGCTTTACCGAGCTGAACAGCAGGTGGTTGAGCCGATATTCGACCATGAAAAAGGCCCGCGCCTCCGATCCATTGCCCGCGCCGCTCTCGGCGAGCATGCGGATGTCTCCTCCGGCGCAGAAGCCGCGGCCCTCTGCGTGATCGATGAGAATCACCTGGGTGGTGGGATCGCTGCGCCAAGCCACGAGCGCGTCGGTCATCTTCTGGCACATGTCTCGGGTCAGCGCATGCAGCGCCTTGGGCCGGTTGAGCCTGATCCGCCCAGCCTTGCCGTCAACCTCCGTTCGAACGTCGCTCACTGGCGCAGCATTTCCCGTGCGACGACGTGGCGCATGATCTGGTTGGTGCCTTCCAGGATCGAATGGACGCGAAGGTCGCGCCAGAAGCGTTCGATCGGGTAATCCTGGAGGTAGCCGTAGCCGCCGTGAAGCTGCAGCGCACGATCAACAACGGATGAGCCGGTGTCCGTCGCCAGCCGCTTCGCCATGGCGGCGAAGCGGGTCTTGTCCGGCGCGTTCTCCGTCACCTTCACGGCCGCCGCGTAGAGCAGCATCCGGGCCGCCTGGAGCTCCGTCTCCATGTCCGCGAGCGTGAACTGCGTGTTCTGGAAGTCGGCGAGCGGCTGGCCGAACGCCTTGCGTTCCTTGGTGTAGCGCACCGATTCATCGAGGCAGCGCTGGGCGCCGCCGAGCGAGCAGGCGCCGATGTTAAGACGGCCACCGTCCAGACCCATCATCGCAATGCGGAAGCCCTCGCCCTCCGTCCCGACCAGATTCTCTGCGGGCACACGCACTTCGTCGAAATTGACCTGGCAGGTCGGCTGCGAATGCCAGCCGAGCTTCTTCTCCTGCGCGCCGAAGCTCACGCCCGGCATGTCCTTCTCAATGACCAGCGCGCTGATGCCCTTGGGCCCGTCGACGCCGGTGCGGGCCATGGTGACGTAAATCTCGTTCTCGCCGCCGCCCGAGATGAAAGCCTTGGAGCCGGAGACCACGTAGAAGTCGCCGTCCTTGACCGCCTTGGTCTTCAAGGCCGCCGCGTCCGAGCCGGAGCCGGGCTCGGTCAGCGCATAGGAGCCGAGCTGGTCCATGCTGACCATCTGCGGCAGATACTTCTGCTTGACCGCCGCCGACCCGAATCGGTCGATCATCCAGGCGGCCATGTTGTGGATCGAGATGAACGCGCTGGTCGAAGGATCGCCATAGGCCATCGCCTCCATGATCAGCGCGGCCTCGAGCCGCCCAAGCCCGATCCCGCCGCTTTCCTCCGATACATAGATGGCGCCGAAGCCGAGCTCGGCTGCCGCCTTGATCGTGTCGCGCGGGAAGATGTGCTTCTCGTCCCACTCCGCCGCGTGCGGGGTGAGCGCATCAGCCGTAAATTGCTGCGCCAACTCCTGGATCTGGCGCTGATCGTCGGTAAGATCGAATTGATTCATCTCAGCCTGCCAGCCCTTCAGCTTTCAACGCCGCTTTAACGGACGGCCGCTCGCCGACCCGCGCGACGAAGCCCGCCAGGCCCGGCCAGCGCTGAAGATCGATCCCGTGGATGCGCGTCCAGTTCAGGATCACGAACAGGTAGGCGTCGGCGATCGTGAACTCCGGGCCGGTGAGAAACGGCCCTTCGCCCATGCCCTGCTGGACGAAATCGAACTTCGTGCCGATCAGCTTGCGAGTCGATTCCTTCTGCTCCTCCGGCGTGGACGGGTTCCAGAGCGGGCCGAAGCCCTTGTGCAGTTCGGTCGCGATATAGTTGAGCCACTCGAGCAGGCGGTAGCGGCGGATGCCCGACAGCGGGATCAGTTCACCGCCGCTATGCTCGTCGGCGATATATTGCAGGATCGCCGCATTTTCCGTCAGCACCGAGCCGTCGGCCAATTTGAGCGCAGGCACCGCTCCCTTGGAGTTGATTGCGCGATAATCGGCACCATCCTCCGTCTTCTTGGCAGCAAGATCGACCTTCACGAGAGTGATCTCGGCCCCGGTCTCACGAAGCGCGATGTGCGGCGCCTGTGAGCAGGCGCCCGGTGCGTAGTACAGCTTCATAACGGGTCTCCTCAGCCCATGGTCGGAATAACGAACGCATTCTCGCCGGTGACGGAGCCGTCCGGCCAGCGCTGTGTGATCGTCTTGGTCTTGGTGTAGAAGCGCACGCCTTCCATGCCGTGCTGGTTGATGTCGCCGAAGCCGGAGCGCTTCCAGCCGCCAAACGTGTGGTAGGCGACGGGGACCGGAATCGGCACGTTGATGCCCACCATGCCGACTTGCACTCGGCTGGCGAATTCGCGCGCGGCGTGGCCGTTGCGAGTGAAGATTGCGACGCCGTTGCCGTATTGGTGATCGGAGGGGAGGCGGACCGCTTCGTCGAAGCTGTCGGCGCGGACCATCTGGAGGACGGGGCCGAAAATCTCCTCCTGGTAGGAGCGGAAGCTGGGCTTCACCCGGTCGAAGAAGGTCGGGCCGATGAAGAAGCCCTCCTCATGCCCTTGGAGCTTGAAGCCGCGGCCGTCGACGACGAGTTCGCCGCCTTCGTCGACGCACATCTCGATATAGCCCTCGATCCGCTCCTTGTGCACCTGCGTGACGACCGGACCGTAATGCGCCTCGGTATCGGTGGAGACGCCGACGCGCAGTGCGTTGATCGCCGGGATCAGCTTTTCGCGCAGATTGTCGGCGGTTTTTTCGCCCACCGGGACTACAACCGGTAGCGCCATGCAGCGCTCCCCCGCCGAGCCGAAAGCGGCGCCGGCGAGGTCGTTCACCACCATGTCGAGATCGGCATCGGGCATGACGATGCCATGATTCTTGGCGCCGCCGAAGGCCTGGACGCGCTTTCCGTTCGCTGTGCCGCGGCTGTAGATATGTTGGGCGATGTCGGAGGAGCCGACGAAGCTCACCGCCATGATGTCCGGCTCGTCCAGGATCGCGTCGACCATCTCCTTGTCGCCGTGCACGACCTGAAGGATGCCGTCGGGGAGCCCCGCCTCCTGCATCAGCTCGGCAAGCCGCACCGGCACCGACGGGTCGCGCTCGGACGGCTTGAGGATGAACGCATTGCCGCAGGCGATCGCGACGCCGAACATCCACATTGGGATCATCGCAGGGAAGTTGAACGGCGTGATGCCGGCGACGATGCCGAGCGGCTGGCGCATCGAATAGACGTCGATGCCGGGGCCGGCGCCTTGAGTGTACTCGCCCTTCAGCGCATGCGGGATGCCGCAGGCGAACTCGATCACCTCAAGACCGCGCTGGATGTCGCCCTTGGAATCGGCGATCACCTTGCCGTGCTCGGAGGAGAGCAGGTGGGCGAGGGCGTCCATATTGGATTCGACCAGGTCCTTGAACTTGAACATCACGCGCGCCCGGCGCTGCGGATTGGTCGCAGCCCATGCGGGTTGCGCGGCGCGGGCATTATCCATGGCGCGGGCGAGATCGGCCGCATTGCCGAGGCCGACGCGGGCCTGCACGCCGCCATTGTTCGGGTCGAAGATGTCGCCCTGGCGCTCGCCGGACGCGTGAGGCACGCCGCCGATGAAATGATCGATTTGCCGCATGGAGGTCCTTCGGGGGTGATGGGATCGTGGCGGCACTAGCCAAGCCACGATGGAAATGCCAGTTGCGTCGAGGCCGCGCCCGAGAGCAGGGCGTGCCCGGCTCGGGAGTTCGTGAGGTGGCGGATTACAAGCTGCAGGGCTTCGAGAACGAGACCTTCAACGAGTTCATGCTGGTCGCGACACACCCGGCGCCGGTCGGCACGCACCTCGTCTATGCGCACAAGGACGGCAGCTCGCACCGGGTGCCGGTCGTGCTGTGGGGCGTGCTGCAGGACGGAAGCCCGGTCCCGATCACCATGTCAGGCGTGTGGGACGGCGTGCAGAACGACAACGTCTTCATCCTGCACCCCGACGGATATTGCTCGGCCTTGGAAAGGTCGTGGACCAGTCTCGAAGAAGCGGTCGGCGAGATGAAGAGCATGGACGAACCGCAGGGCTCGGCCTGAATTGGCGCTCCCCTACAAATCAGAGGTGACATGAAGCTCGGATCATTGAAGGGCGGCCGCGATGGACGCCTCGTCGTCGTCAGCCGCGATCTCGCCTGGTGCGCGGAGGCGACGCACATCGCGCCGACGCTGCAGGCTGCGCTCGACGATTGGGCGAACGTCGCCCCGGCCCTGGAGCTGCTCGCGACCGACCTTGCCCATGAGGCGATCCCGATGATGCGCTTCCACGAGCGTGCAGCCGCCGCGCCGCTGCCGCGCGCCTACCAGTGGGCGGACGGCTCGGCTTATGTGAACCACGTCCAGCTGGTCCGGCAGGCGCGGGGCGCGAAGATGCCCGAAAGTTTCTGGACCGACCCGCTCATGTACCAAGGCGCGTCCGACGAGATGCTGGCGCCGCGCGATCCGATCCCGCTGGCTGATGAGAGCTGGGGATGCGATCTGGAAGCGGAGGTGGTGGTGGTGACTGGCGATGTCCCGCGCGGCGTCACCCCAAGCCAAGCGCGCGAGCACATCCTGCTGGTCGGGCTCGTCAACGACGTGAGCTTGCGCAACCTCATCCCGGCCGAGCTCGCCAAGGGCTTCGGTTTTCTGCAGTCCAAGCCCGCCTCGGCTCTCTCACCGGTGCTGGTCACCCCCGACGAGCTCGGCGACCGTTGGAAGGACGGCAAGCTGCACGGGCCGCTCAAGGTCGATCTGAACGGCCAGCCGTTCGGCCGGGCCGATACGGGCGTCGACATGACCTTCGATTTCGGCACCCTTATCGCCCACCTCGCCAAGACCCGGAAGCTGGGCGCGGGCTCGATCATCGGCTCAGGCACCGTCTCCAACCGCGGCGAGGACGGCGGCCCCGGCAAGCCGATCGCGGCGGGCGGCCTGGGCTATAGCTGCATCGCCGAGGTGCGGACGGTCGAGACGATCCTGGATGGCAAGGCGTCGACGCCGTTCCTCAAGACCGGCGACACCGTCCGGATCTGGATGGACGACGGACAGGGCCACGCCATCTTCGGCACGATCGAGCAGACCGTGGCGGCGGCCTAACTCACCGCCCCGACGTTGTCCGCCGAATTGCGGTCGACGTAGAAGTTGTACGGATCGACGCCGGCATGGGTCGGCTTCCTGTCGGTCACGAACTTCAGGACCTGGTTGCCCGAGCGGATAGGCTGGCGTTCCATGCGGATCACGTTCTTGGCGTCGAACGCGCCGCGGCCGGGCTCGGCGGTGAAGAGGCCGATCTCGATCGGCTCGGCCAGCCGCGCCTCTTTCTCGACACCCTTGCCGTCGGCGTAGAACTTCTTGGCCTCGACCGGAACGCTCACCTCCCACTTGCCGTCGGGACGGCGCACCGCAGTGGGTTCGGCGACCTTGAGGTCATACAGGGTGATCCGCTCGAACAGGTCGGTGATCAGCGCCTGCTGCTCGGGCGTCTTCGCTTCGAGGCGAAGTGCTTGGATGACATCGAGCGAGCGGGGATAAGGAGCACCCTTGAACTTGTAGCGCTCCAAAACGCTCCTGAGCGCCCGATTGACCGCCTCCTCGCCGAGCCGCTCCTGAAGCAGGTACATGGCGACCGAGCCCTTGCGGTAGTGGATATATTGCTGGTTCTCGACGCGGCCGAGGGGCAGTTCCTCGAGCGCTTCGCTCGTGCGGCCGCGCAGATAGCTGTCCAGCTCATATTTGAGGAAGCGCCGGATCTGGTCCTCGCCATGCAGCTTCTTCATGACCATCAGCGCCGAATATTGCGACAGCGTCTCGACCAGCAGGGTGCCGCCCTGCATCTCGGCGCCGGCGATCTGGTGACCCCAATATTGATGCGCGAGCTCGTGCGCGGTGATGTAGGTGACGTAATCGATCTTCTCCGGATCGCTGAAATCCCCCGCGAAGCCGAAATTCTCGGTGTATGGAATGGTATTGGCGAAGGCCTGCGCGAAACTCTGGTAGCCGGGGAATTCGATGATCCGGACCTGGTCGAACTGGTAGGGTCCGAAGGCGGGCCGGTAGTAATCGAGCCCCGCGACCAGCGCATTCAGCATCCGGTCGACGTTCTGGCCATGCCCCGGATGATGGTAGATGGTGAGATCGACGCCCTTATGGCGCCGTTTGCGCTCGGCATAGCGGGCGGACTGGACGGAGAAGAAGTTCAGGATCGGCGCGTCCGACACGAAACGAACGGTCCGGCGATTGCCCTGGACGACGTCCGAGACCTTTTTGCCGGGTGCGATCGGCGTCTGGTCGGCGCTGGTCGAGACGGTGATCTCGGCGCGCGTCCAATCGCCGATGTAGTTCTTGTTGGTGGCCGTGAGGTCCTCGAGCTTGGGCACCCGCAACTCGGCGGGGAGGCCGAACTTGCGGCGCTTGGATCGGTCGCTGAGTAGAAAGCCCCGGTCCATCCCGATCATCGGCGCGAATTCGGAATTGTTCAGGAAGGTGCCGTTGCGGACCAGTCGGGTGTCATAGCCGCTGTTGCGAAAGCCTCGTTGCCAGCGCTGCGTGCGGAACGAGAAGGCGCGGGTTTCGCCAGGCATCATCGGCCGGTCGAGCCGGAAGATGCGGTAATCAAATGCTTGGTCGTGACTGACCAGCTTGGCGCCCTCGATCGCCACGGACTTGATGGCGAGATCAACATCGGCCTTGCGGACGTGAACGTCCCGGATCGGCGCGGCGGTGTTGTTCCTGAGCAGATAGTTGCCGCTGATCTCCGCCCGCGTCTCGGACGGGAACAGGTCCACCCGTAGTTTCACGTCCACGACCGAGGGCTGCGGCAGCTTCTCGTACTTCAGATACTTCTTCTCGAAGTCCGCCCGGAGCTGGTCCAGCTCGTCGCTGGTGCGATACTCGTTCAGGACATTGGTGTTGTGGTAGATGTAGGCGCCCGCGCCGCTCGCGACGAGCAAGCCGCCAAGCGCGATCACGCCGGGAACGCCGACCAGCGCGCGCGGCAACCGCGCGAGGCGAGGCTTCAGTCGCTGCTCCGTGCCACGCCGCCAGAGCAGGTGGGCGACGACCAGCATGATGAGCGCGATCGCGCCCCAGTACAGGCCGAACCACCGGGTCCCGGCGAAAAAGCCGCCGCTCCCGTTCAGGTCCGACAGGGGAGCGATGCCGACGCTGCCATAGTCGTACAGATTATGCTCGAAGCCGAGGCTCTCCATCGTGACGCTGAGCACGATGTAGAGAACCATGATGCCCCAACCCGCGTACTTGTTCGGGCTGAGCGCCTGGACCACGACCGCCAATATGGCGGTGAACGCCGTGTTGATGCCGAGCGGCACCATGTACCAGACGAGATACTGGCCCAGCGATATGTCGGTGTAGCCCCGCACCAGCTGGATGGTGATCGCGACAACAGCTCCGATCGCGATCGTGGACAGCAGGACCATGATCACGCCCAGCATCTTGGGGACCAGGAAGGCCCAGTTCGCGATCGGCGTAGCGTCCACGATCTCGTTCATCTTGCGCTCGCGCTCGCGCCAGACGACTTCGCCCGCATAATAGATCGCGATGATGATCGAGATCAGGCCGAATGCGGCGGACAGGTTCGGAATGATCAGCACCGTGCGCGGCAGGGACGGAGTGCCGTAAATCTCGCCCCCCGACCACAAGTTCGTAACGACCAGCACCGCCGCGAGCAGCAGAAGAACCAGATAGGCAGGGCTCCGGAAGATATGCCGCATCTCGAACCGCGTCCGCGTGACGAGCTGCTGCCAGGCGGGCGGGCGGGCCGCCGCGTTCGGCAGGGGACCCGCCGCGATGGACGGGGAAGGTTCGGCGAACGCCTGTGCTTCCGCCCGCTTCTGCTTGCGCTGCTTTCGCGGCGACAGACCTCGCTCCGCGAACCGGAAAATCGAATAAGCCGCGGCGAGGCAGGCGAGACCGATCCCGATCCAGAGCACGCGGTTCCATAACAGGAACCCGAAAAGGCTGGGATTGCCCGCATTACGCTCGGCGGTTGTCCAGTATCGCGTCTCGAGACCGTAGGCGGCGAGGCCCCACGCATCGCCGATGGCCAGCAGCTCTTCGAGTTGAGGTTGTTGCTGAAGGGCGGAGTTGGCGATCGAGTACAGGATGAAGAAGGCGACTACGCCCAGATAGGTCCACATCATCGATCGCGTCGCCGTCGCGAGCGCAAAGAAAATTGCGCACATCGCGAACAGGTTCGGCACCGCGAGCAGGAAGAAAGAGTAAGCGTAATCGAGCGGGCGGTTCGGTCCCAGCGTCTCCTTGTCCAGCCACGGCATCAGCGAGCCGAGCAGGATCGCGAGCGGAATGCTCGCCAGCACGAGGGTGGCCGCGCCGAACGCGCCCAGGAAGCGCCCGAAAAGATAGTCGAATTTGGTGATCTGCGTGGAGCGCAGGATTGGCCCGAACTTGGTCTCGTCGTCGCGCACGATCACGTTGGCCACGAACGCGGTCGAGGCGAACATGAAGAACAGGCTCCACACCATGTGCTGGGTCGAGATGGCGAACGGGCTGTTGGCGTGGACGTTGCCGCCCGAGCCGACCTGGATCTCGTCGATCGTCATGCCCGCGAAGGCGAGCAGGAAGAACAGGATGAACGTCACCCAGAAGACCGGGCTGCGGGTCTGGAAGCCGAATTCGAACTTGGCGATCTGGCCGAGCATGTCGTCGCCCCTCAAGCCGCGCGGCGCGATTGCGCGAGCGTCGAGAAGTAGACGTCTTCCAGGCCGCCCGCGACGGAGGCGAAGCCCTCGCCGGGATCACCGTCCGACATGATGTGGACGACGGTGCGACCGGCGAACAACCGGGTCGAGATGACCTCGTAGCGCTGCTTGTATTCGGCCAACTCGGAGCGATCGATCACCTTCATCCAGATCCGCCCCTTAGTGGATTGGATGAGTTCGAGCGGGGCGCCTTCCAGCTGAATGCGGCCGCCGGCCAGCACCGCCATGCGCGGGCAAAGGTCTGAGACGTCCTCGACGATGTGGGTGGAAAGGATGATCACCACATTCTCACCGATCTCGGCGAGTAGGTTGAGAAAGCGGTTGCGCTCCTCGGGGTCGAGGCCGGCGGTCGGCTCGTCGACGATGATGAGCTCGGGATTCCCGATGAGCGCCTGCGCGATGCCGAAGCGCTGCCGCATGCCGCCTGAAAAGCCGGCCAGGGCCTTCTTCCGGACCGACCAGAGATTGGTTTGGTTGAGCAGCGTTTCGACCGTGGTCCGACGATCCGAGGCCGAGGCGATGCCTTTCAGCACCGCCATGTGATCGAGCATGTCGTAGGCCGAGACTCGCGGATAGACGCCGAAATCCTGGGGCAGGTAGCCGAGCGTGCGCCGCAGCCGCTCGGGCTCGCGGATCACGTCGATGTCGCCAAAGCGGATCGCGCCCTCGGTCGGGGTCTGAAGGGTCGCGACCGTGCGCATCAAGGTCGACTTGCCGGCGCCGTTGGGGCCGAGCAGGCCGTACATGCCGCGCGGAATGGTGAGAGTCACATGATCGAGCGCGCGTGTGCCGTTCGCATAGACATGGCTAACGTCGTTCAGCTCAAGCATTTTTCAGTCCCCCCGGAGTGCGCTCGTCTGCCAGCCCGCCCGATCCCTGTAAAGGAGGGTTGGTCGAACCGGCCGGTCGGTTTGCAGACGTCGGGCCTTGCTGGCCTTGCCCTGGGCCGGACCTTGAAGGAGGCCTTGAACGGATCGGTCGGGCGGTTCAGGGGTGATGGCATGAAGCACCTTATCCTCCTCGCCGCAGCGGCTTTTCCGGTCGCTGCTCCGGCTCTTGCCCAGCGTTCCCGCCCGGCGCCCGCGCCGGTTCCCGCCCGCCAGATCGCCGACGATGTGTCCGGGCAGAGTCTGCGCGCGATGGTGGAGCGGCTGGTGAGTTTCGGCACCCGTCACACCTTGTCCTCGCAGACCGACCCGCGGCGCGGGATCGGCGCGTCGCTCCGATGGACCGAGGCCGAATTCCGCCGCTATTCGCGCGCTTGCGGCAATTGCCTCCAGATCGCGACGCCGTCCGACACGGTGACCGGCCGGCGCGTGCCGACGCCAACCCTGATCAAGAACGTCTTCGCCATCCAGCGCGGCACGAGCGAGCCGAACCGGGTCGTCATCATCTCCGGCCATATCGACAGCCGCGTGACCGACGTGCTGGACGCCACCAAGGACGCGCCGGGCGCCAATGACGACGGCTCCGGCACCGCCGCGACTATCGAGGCGGCGCGGGTGCTGAGCCGGTACAAGTTCCCGACCACGATCGTCTATGCCGTGCTGTCGGGTGAGGAGCAGGGCCTGCTCGGCGGCAAGATCATGGCCGACTACGCCAAGGCTCAAGGCTGGGAGGTGATCGCCAACCTCAACAACGACATCATCGGCAACAGCTGCGGCTCGGACGGCAAATGCGACGCCGATCATGTCCGCGTCTTCTCCGAAGGTCCGCGCTGGCAGGGGCGGGAGGACCTTGCGGCGCGCCAGCGCAGCCTCGGCGGCGAGAACGATTCGCCTTCGCGCAACCTGTCGCGCTGGCTGGATGACCTTGCCGACGATCTCAGCCTCGGCCTCGACGTCCGCCAGATCTGGCGCAACGACCGCTTCGGCCGCGGCGGCGACCATACGGAGATGCTGAACGCGGGGTACCCGGCAATCCGCTTCTCGGTCGCGGTCGAGAACTACAATCACCAGCATCAGGATCTGCGGGTCGAGAACGGCATCGAATATGGCGACACGATCGACAAGATGGATTTCGCATACCTGACCAAGGTCGTGAAGCTGAACGTGGCGGCGTTGGCCGCGCTGGCGAGGACCGCAGGGGTGCCCGAGCCAACGGTTGAAGGCGCGGTTTCGACTGATACTACGCTCAAATGGCAGCCGGTCCGGGGCGCTCAGGCTTACGTCGTGCGCTGGCGTCCAACCGACGCGACCAATTGGGAGGACAGCGTCCGGCTGACGGACCCTTGCGTGATCCTCCCCACGGATCCGCCCGTGGACGGCGGGTGCGGTCACGTATTGAAGGGGGTGCGCGTCGATGACTCTGTGTTCGGCGTCTCCTCCGTCTCGGCGGACGGTCATGAAAGCCCGGTCGCCTCTGCCGTGCCGGGCGGTGCATTCCGGCCCTACACACCACCCCCGCCTCCGCCCGCGCAATAAGGTGGAGTCCGGATCAAGTCCGAGGTGACGGGGTTAGACTTCACATGCCAAGCAAGCACCGCACCGGACTGCCCACCCGCGAACAGATTCTCGAGTTCATCGAAACCTCCGACCAGCCCGCGGGCAAGCGCGAGATCGCAAAGGCGTTCGGCTTGTCCGCTCAGGACAAGATCGCGCTCAAGCAGCTGTTGCGCGACATGGGCGACGAAGGGCTGATCGATGCCGGCCCCGGCCGCGCGTACAACAAAATGGGCGGCGTGCCCAAGGTGACGGTGCTCCGCGTCGTGGACGTCGATGACGGCGGCAACGTCTGGGCGGTGCCGGAGCGGTGGGAGAGCGAGGCGCCCGAGCCGCGGCTGCGGATCCTGGAGCGCGGGCGCAAGGGCGCGTTGGCGGTCGGCGATCGCGTCCTCGCCCGCACCGAGGAGAAGGGCAACGGCTTCATCGCGCATCCGATGAAGAAGCTGATGAAGGGCTCCGAACTCGTCCTCGGGGTCGTCCACCAGGAAGGCGAGCGCCACTGGCTGCGCCCCGTCGATAAGCGCGGACGGCGTGAGCTGCCGATCTCCGATTTGGGCAAGGCGGAAGTAGGCGATCTCGTGCTGGCCGAGAAGACCGGCCGCCCGCCGCGGCTCAGCGCGCGCGTCGAGACCATCCTCGGCGATCCGTTCGCGCCCCGCAGCTTCAGCCTGATCGCGATCCACAAGCATGGCATCCCGCACGAGTTCACCGAAGCCCTCCTAGCGGAGGCGGAGCGGGTGGCTGGCCTCGACCTCGGCTCACGCGAGGACCTGACTCACATTCCGATCGTCGCGATCGACCCCGCCGATGCGCGCGACCATGATGATGCCGTCTGGGCCATGCCCGACGACGACCCCTCCAATCCGGGCGGCTGGAGGGCGATCGTCGCCATTGCTGACGTCAGCTTCTACGTCCGCCCCGGCTCGGCGCTCGACAAGGAGGCCCGCAAGCGCGGCAACAGCGTCTACTTCCCGGACCGGGTGGTGCCGATGCTGCCCGAGCGGCTTTCGGCCCACGTTTGCTCCCTGGTCGAGGGCGAGGACCGCGCCGCACTCGCCTGCCATTTGCAAGTAAGCCGCGACGGGCAGCTAAAGAACTGGCGCTTCACCCGCGCGCGCGTCCGCATCGCCGCCAATGTCGCCTACGAAGACGCGCAGGCCGCGATCGACGCGGGCCAGGGGCAGGACCGGATCGAAGTCGCTTCGCCGACGTGCGACATGCCCGAAGTCGAGTCTTCGGGGCAGGCAGTCGAGCCGGAGATCGTTGAGGGTACCCTCAAGCCCCTCTGGGATTGCTGGCGCGCGCTTTACGCTGCGCGCGAGAAGCGCGGACCGCTCGATCTCGACCTGCCCGAACGCCGGGTCCAGCTCGACGAGAAAGGCCGCATCCTGTCCGTCGCCCCGCGCGAACGGCTCGATGCGCACAAGCTGATCGAGGATTACATGATCGCGGCCAATGTCGCGGCCGCCAAGGCGCTGGAAGCCAAGAAAGCGCCCGTCATGTATCGCGACCACGAGCCGCCGAGCCGCGAGAAGCTCGTCGCGCTCAAGGATTATCTCAAGACCTTCGACGTCGAGTTCGCGCTCGGCCAGGTGGTCCGCCCGGAGACGTTCAACCGCATCATCGAACGGGTGGGCGAGGCGGACTTCAAGCCGGAGATCATGCAGCAGATCCTGCGCTCGCAGACCCAGGCCTATTACGGTCCGGAGAATCACGGTCATTTCGGCTTGGCGCTCGGCTCGTACGCGCATTTCACCAGCCCTATCCGGCGCTATGCGGACCTTCTCGTCCACCGCTCGCTGGTCCGCGCCTACCGCCTGGGGGAGGGCGGGCTCACCGACGCCGAGGCCGAAGCTATGGACCTGATCGGCGAAAGCATCAGCCAGTTCGAACGCCGCGCGATGGAAGCGGAGCGGGAGACTATCGACCGCTATGTCGCCGCGTTCCTGTCCGAACGGGTCGGCGATCTGGTGGATTGCCGGATCACCGGCGTCCAGCCGTTCGGCTTCTTCGCGACCGTCGAGGGCCTGGGCGGGGACGGCCTGGTTCCGGTCAGCACGCTCGGCGCCGATTACTTCTGCTACGAGGAGGCGAGCCAGACGCTGATCGGCGACGACACCGGCCAGCGCTTCACGCTCGGCCAGCGCCTGAAGCTCAGACTCGCCGAGGCCAACCCTGTCTCCGGCGGCCTGCGCTTCGAGCTTGCCGACGCCGAAGCGGCTCCGCGCCGCACCATCCGCCGAGACGGCAAGCGGGGGGACGAGAAGAAGGGCAGGGTGCAAGGCAGACGCGGTCGCCCGGGCAACATCCGGCACCAGGGCAAGAGGTCGAAGCGGCCTAGTTGATCGTGATCACGCCATCCACCGCCCGGAACTCGGCGGGGCGGATCAGATGTTGGTGCGCCACCCTGATGGAATGAAGCGTCGCCTCGATCTCGCGCCTCCAATGGTCGAGGAAGCGATGGAGCTCCGGAAAGCCCGGAGCGAGATCGTAGGTCTGCCAGACGAACAGCTGGATGAGCTTGGGGTGGTCCGGCATCCAATAGCTGATCTCGGCGGTGGTCAGGCCATAGCCTCTGACTTGGGCCAGGAAATCGGGGCTGGGCTTTGCGACCATTTTGCTCTCCCAATCGAAACCGGGGCTTACGAAACTCAGCGCATGCAATCTCGTTCCGTTACCATATCGAATGCTTGTTAACAGCGGCAAAACGTGCGTGTTCTACCGGTCGCCTCTGCTAGGGACGGAGGATGCGACTTTTCCTGTTCCTGCTCATCCTGATTAGCGCCCCTGCTGCTGCCCAGGACATCATCCTGCTCCGCCCCGCGCGGGTGTTCGACGGCCTGAACCCTCGTCTCCACGAAGGCTGGTCCGTGATCGTGCGGGGCGAGCGCATCGAAGCGGTCGGGCCGGGGCTCTCCGCACCACCGGGCGCGCGGGTGATCGAATTGCCCAGAACGACCCTGATGCCGGGCATGATCGAGGGTCACAGTCACCTGTTCCTCCACCCCTATAACGAGACGAGCTGGGACGATCAGGTCCTGCGCGAGCCCGAATCGCTGCGCACCGCGCGGGCGGTGAACCACGCCAGGGCGACGCTGCTGGCCGGATTCACGACCGTGCGCGATCTCGGCACGGAAGGAGCGGGCTATGCGGATGTCGGCCTGAAACAAGCGATCGAGCAGGGCATCGTTCCCGGGCCGCGCATGCTGATCGCGACCCGCGCCCTCGTCACGACGGGCAGCTACGGCCCGAAGACCGGACCGGAAGAGCCGGTCAAGGGCGCCGAGGAGGCAGACGGGCCGAACCTCGTCGTCGCGGCGCGCCGGCAGATCGGCGCAGGGGCGGACGTGGTCAAGCTCTACGGCGACTATCGCTGGCGTCCCGGCGAGGACAGCCGGCCGACCTACACGCTCGGCGAACTGCGGGCCGTTGTGGAAGCCTCGCATGCGGCTGGCCGGGACGTGGCCGTCCACGCCAGCACCCCCGAGGGCATGCGCAACGCCATCCTGGCGGGCGCAGACACGATCGAGCATGGCAATTCAGGCACGGCCGAAATCTTCCGGCTCATGCGGGAGCATGGCGTCGCCCTGTGCCCGACGCTGGCAGCGACGGACGCGATCTCCCGATATCGGGGCTGGAACGGCGCGGCGCCGGAACCGGCGGCAGTTGCCGAGAAGCGGAGAAGCTTCGCCGCCGCGCTCGCCGCGCGGGTCCCGATCTGCATGGGTGGTGACGTCGGAGTCTACGCTCATGGCGACAATGCGCGCGAGATGGAGCTGATGGTCGCCTACGGAATGCCGCCTGCCGATGTGCTGATCGCCGCCACATCCGGCAATGCCCGGCTGTTCGGTCTGGCTGAGAAGCTCGGCTCGGTCCGCTCAGGCTTGCTCGCCGATCTCGTCGCGGTCGAAGGTGATCCGACCCGAGACATCGCCGCCGTCCGGGCTGTGCGCCTGGTCATGAAGGGTGGCGTGGTCGTCCGCGCTCCTTAGGCGCAGCGCAGACTTAGTTCCGGCGGGATCCACCTTGCGTCACGCTGCGGAGCGTGCACCCGCCAGCCGAAAGCTGGGCCATCGAGACGCACACCAGCACCGGATCATTCTTGGACGCGCGCGGATCGACAATCACAGTCGGGGGTGACATGCTACCCGCCTCGGGGATGAGGACGATGGTCTGCGCCTGTGCGGCGCTCAGCGGCGCCATCGCCAACAAGCTCGCGATCAAGACACGCTTCAGCATTTTCGGTCCCCTTCGAAGCGAACAAGCGCCTCACCTTCTGAACGCATAGTGAACCAAAGCTAAGCGATTGGAAAGACGGCTGCCGAAACTTTGTGGGCGGCCAGCAAACCCGGCGAACGAGTTCCGAGTCGCGACTCGGGCTGCCGAGAGAGCTCAAAGCTTCGGGAGCGTCACCCCGCGCTGACCCATATATTTGCCGGCCCTATCTGCGTAGCTCACTTCACACGGTTCGTTGCCCTGGAGGAACAGGAACTGACATGCGCCCTCGTTGGCGTAGACTTTCGCTGGAAGCGGCGTGGTGTTGGAGAATTCCAACGTGACATGGCCTTCCCAGCCGGGCTCCAGCGGTGTCACATTCACGATGATCCCGCAGCGCGCATAGGTCGATTTGCCGAGGCAGATGACGAGCACGTCGCGCGGCACCCTGAAATATTCGACCGTATGGGCGAGCGCGAAACTGTTCGGCGGGATGATGCACACGTCGGTCTTGCGATCGACGAAGCTGTTGGCCTTGAAATCCTTCGGGTCGACGATCGCGCTGTCGACGTTGGTGAAGATTTTGAACTCGTCGGCGACGCGCGCGTCGTATCCGTAGGAGCTAAGGCCGTAGCTGATCTTTCCGTGGCGCCGCTGCCCGTCCTCGAACGGCTCGATCATGCCGTCCCGAAGCGCGCGCTCGCGGATCCAGCGGTCGGCCATGATGCTCATGCAATTACCCCCTTATGTGCAGCACGCAGATCAGCGTGAACAGGCGCCGCGCCGTGTCGAAGTCGAGCTCGATCTTGCCCGACAAGCATTCCATCAGCAGTTCAGCCGCCTCGTTGTGGAGACCGCGCCGGGCCATGTCGACAGCCTCGATCCGGTGCGGCGTATCGGATCGCACCGCCTTGTAGTAGCTGTCGCAGATCGCGAAATAATCCCGGATCAGACGACGGAAGCGAGCGAGGCCGAGCCGGATCGTGTCGAGCGGCCGGTCGGCTTCGTCTTGGACGTCGATGGCGAGCCGGTTGTCCTCGACGCGAAGCAGGATGCGAAACGGCCCCTCCAGCCCCGCCGGGGCGAAGTGGTTGCCCTCGAGCAGATCGAAGATCGCGATGCGGCGCTCCTGCTCGACATCCTCGTTGCGGCGGATGATGGTGCGCTCGTCGAGACGGACGTCGATGATGCGGGGCTCGCCCATGGCCCGGGCCTGTTAGCGGGCGCAGCATCGGCTTGGAAGAGCGGGAGATTATCCACAGCGCGTCCACAGCGGCCTTCCGGAAATAAGACCCGCGACGCTAGGCGTTGAGCCCGTGGCGGTTTAGGGTCGCCACTATGGCCGACATCATCAGACTTGCCGATCCCGGACCCGCCGCCGCGCCTGCGCTTCCCCAGAATGCGGACGCCGAGGCCGCCCTGCTCGGCGCGTTGATGATCGACAATCGGCTCGCCGAAGACATCCAGATGAAGCTTCGGCCCGACCATTTCTTCGAGCCGCTCCATGCCCGCATCTACGAAGCGATCCTGAAGCTGATCGATCGCAACATGATCGCTTCGCCCGTCACTCTCCGCCCGATGTTCGAGGCGGACGAGGAAATGAAGGAGCTGGGCGGGCCGGTTTATCTCGCCAAGCTGACCGGGAGCGGCGCGACGGTGATCGGTGCGCGCGACTTCGCCGATCAGGTCTACGATCTCGCGCTGCTCCGCGCGCTGATCGGCGTCGGCCGCGAGATGGTCGAGGAGGCGCTCGACACCAGCCAGGATGTCGATCCCAAGGCGCAGATCGAATCGGCCGAAAGCGCGCTCTATCGCGTCGCGGAAGAAGGCGGCGGCGAAGGCTCGGTCCGGACCTTCGCGCAGGCTACGCGCATGGCCGTGCAGATGGCGGAGAAGGCCCTCAACACCGGCGGCGGCCTGTCCGGCGTCACCACCGGCCTCGAAGGCATCAACGCAAAGACCGGCGGCCTGCACCATAGCGATCTGCTGATCCTCGCCGGCCGGCCCGGCATGGGGAAGACCGCGCTTGCGACCAACATCGCTTTCAACGCCGCTCAGCGGCTGCGGCGCGACATGGAGGACGACATCACTGCCGAGAAGTCGGCAGGCGCCGCGGTGGCCTTTTTCAGCCTGGAAATGAGCGCCGACCAGCTCGCCACCCGTATCCTGTCGGAGCAATCGGGGATCAGCTCCGAGAATCTTCGCATGGGCAAGATCAGCCAGCAGGATTTCCGCAACCTTGCCCGCGCCGCCGCCGAGCTGGAGAGCCTGCCGTTGTACATCGACGACACGCCGGGCCTGACCATCGCCGCGCTTCGCACCCGCGCGCGGCGGCTCAAGCGCCAGCGGCAGATCGGCTTCATCGTCGTCGATTACCTCCAGTTGCTCCAGGGCAGCGGCAAGGCCGGCGATGGCAACCGCGTACAGGAGATTTCCGAGATATCGCGTGGTCTAAAAACGTTGGCCAAGGAGCTGAACGTGCCGGTGCTGGCGCTGTCGCAGCTCAGCCGCGCAGTCGAGCAGCGCGAGGATAAGCGCCCCCAGCTGTCCGACCTTCGCGAATCCGGCTCGATCGAGCAGGACGCCGACATCGTCATGTTCGTCTATCGCGACGAATATTATGTCGCCTCGCGCGAGCCCAAGCGGCCGATGGAAGGCGACGACGCCAAGGTCTGGGACGACCACGCCAAGTGGATGCTGGACATGGAGCGCGCGTCGGGAATGTCGGAGCTGATCGTCGCCAAGCAGCGTCACGGCGCGACCGGCAAGGTCAAGCTGCGCTTCGAAGCGAAGATCACGCGCTTCAGCGACTATATCGAGGACAGCTACGTGCCGGAGATGCGGGGCTGATTGCTTCCGGTTCGCTGAACCTGCTCAAGCTCTATTCGTCACCCCCGCGAAGGCGGGGGTCCCGCTGAATTTAAGCGCCGATCACGTGCTCGTACAGGTCCAGCCAATCCGGATTGCCTTCCTCAATCAGCCTGATCTTCCAGGCACGGTTCCACTTCTTGACCGCTTTCTCGCGCGCGATTGCCTCGTCGATTGTCTCGTAGGGCTCGGCGTGAACAAGGCGGAGAAGGCAGTACTTGCGGACGTGGGCGGAACCGCGCCCATGCCGATGCGCGTATACGCGCGCAGCTAAATCAGCCGTGACGCCGATATAAGTTGCCCCTCGGTAGCGGTCGGCCATGATGTACACCCAGCCGCCGCGCATGGGGGGTTAGCCAGGCAGCGGGACCCCCGCCTTCGCGGGGGTGACGGGGAAGTTGCGGGGCATGATAAATAGGGACGTTGGCGAGTACGTCACCCCTCCAGCTCGTTGGCCGCGTAAGGATCGCGCAGACCGACGCCGATGCTCGCCCGCGCTTGCTCGGCTTCGGAGCTGGTGACGGGGTAGGCGCAATAATCGGCCGCATAGTAAGCGCTCGGGCGGTGATTGCCGCTGAGGCCGACGCCACCGAACGGGGCGTTGGAGGGGGCGCCGTTGGTGGGCTTGTTCCAGTTGATCACGCCCGCCCGAACATTCGCCCAGAAGCGGTCGTAAAGCTGTGGGCTGCCGCCGACCAGGGAGGCGGCGAGGCCGTAGCGGGTGTTGTTCGCCTCCGCGAGCGCAGCATCGAAGTCGGGAACGCGAATTACCTGCAGCACCGGGCCGAACAGTTCGGCGTCCGAGCGTTTCTCGACCGCGGTCACATCGATGATGGCGGGCGTCAGGAACGGCTTGCTCTCGTCCGGGCGGCTGAGTTGCTTGATCGGGCGCCCGCCCTTGATGAGCAGGTCCAGAAAGTTTTCCTGGAGCTGGTCGGCCGCCTGATTGTCGATCACCGGGCCCATGAACGGCGGCGGCGTGGCGTGCGGATGATCTACGATCAACCGTTCGGCGAGCTTCACCACCGTGGCCAGCAGCTCCTCGTGCGCCCCGTCCTGCACGATCAGCCGCCGCGCCGCCGTGCAACGCTGACCGGCGGACAGGAACGCCGATTGCACAACAATGGTGGCAGCGGTGAACGCGTCGGCCATG
The DNA here is from genome assembly GCF_036387615.1 of Allosphingosinicella sp. Classification (GTDB taxonomy): domain Bacteria; phylum Pseudomonadota; class Alphaproteobacteria; order Sphingomonadales; family Sphingomonadaceae; genus Allosphingosinicella. The sequence goes on along the minus strand of NZ_DASVTH010000033.1, from coordinate 30,872 downwards.
TCCCAGACCACGAGCGGATTGTTGCCGCCCAGTTCGAGCGCGAGGATCTTGTGCGGCGCATCGGCGAACTGGCGGTGGAGCGACATGCCCGCGCGAGCGGAGCCGGTGAAGAGCAGGCCGTCGATACCGGCGTGCGCGGCAAGCGCCTTGCCTTGCTCGGGTCCGCCGGCAAGCAGCCGGACGACGCCCTCCGGTACGCCCGCTTCGTGAAACAGCTCAACCAGACGAGCGCCGACGGCGGGAGTCTTCTCGCTTGGCTTGAACACCACCGTGTTGCCGGCAAGCAATGCGGGGATGATATGGCCGTTGGGCAGGTGGGCCGGGAAATTGTACGGCCCGAGCACCGCCAGCACGCCGTGCGGCTTGTGCCGGACGGCGACGCGTGAGCCGAGCGCGCCTTCCAGTCGGCGCTGCGAGGTGCGCTCGCCATAGGCCGAGACCGAGATATCGACCTTGTTCACGACCGCATCGACTTCGGTGAGCGACTCCCAAACCGGCTTGCCGGTTTCGCGCGCGATGAGATCGGCGAATTTCTCCTTGTGCCCGCGTACGACATTGCCGAAGCGGCGCAGCGCTTCCACACGAACCGTGAGCGGGCGCGAGGCCCAGCCCGCCCAGGCGGCGCGCGCAGCCGCCACCTCCCGGTCGGCATCGCCGATCTCGCCCGTCCAGAGCAGGTCCCCGGTCGCCGGCTCGAACGAGGAAAGGGTGGCTGCCATGTTTGTAAGTCGCTCCCGAGCCGCACCCACCATTTTCAGCGCGCCCGGTCAAGTTTCCGCCAAAGGCCCCGCCCAGCCGGCGGATCGCGCCCACTATATCGTGGAGCGGCGCTCAATCGTGGTTGCGACTGATCTCCGACCGGAGCGCGACCGCCGATCATCGCGCAAGCGCAGGCCGGGCGCTCCAGGCGGCTGCGGCGTCGCCATGGCAGCAGCGTGAGCATTGCCCCCGCGAACGCATCCGTGGATAGGAGGCCGGGCAAGGGGTATCGCATGGCAGCTTGGAGCGACGGCTATTGGTGGTCCAATGACGGTCTTCGGCTTCATTATCGCGACCATGCTGGGCCGGCCGACAGGCCGCCGATCATCTGCATCCCTGGGCTGACTCGAAACGCGCGGGACTTCGAGGGCGTGGCGGCGAGGCTCGGCGGCACCTGGCGGGTGATCTGCGTGGAGCTGAGGGGGCGTGGCGAGAGCGCCTACGCGAAGGATCCGATGAGCTATGTCCCACTCACCTACCTTCAGGACATGGAAGCGCTGATCCGGGAGCTCGCGCTTACGCGGTTCATCCTGTTGGGGACTTCGCTCGGCGGCCTGATCACCATGCTGCTGGCGATGAGCGAAGGGCCACGGATCGCCGGGGCGCTTATCAACGACATCGGTCCGACGATCGACGAGCGCGGGCTCGAGCGCATCCGCTCCTATGTCGGGCGGACGCAAAGCTGGCCGACCTGGCTGCACGCCGCGCGTCATTTCGCCGAAACCCTTCGCGAGGTTTACCCCGACTGGACGCTGGAACAGTGGCTGATCTTCGCAAAGCGGCTGTGCAAGCTCGGCTCGGGCGGGCGGATCGGCTTCGATTACGACATGCGTATCGCCGAGCCGTTCCGCATCCCGGGCGGCGCGACCGGCTTCGACCTGGAACGCGCCTTCCACGGGCTTCGAGGCATCCCTTCGCTTGTCGTTCGGGGCGAGCTGTCGGACCTGCTCTCCACGGCCACGGTCGAGCGCATGATTGCGGCGGTCCCGGAGATGGAGGCGGTTACCGTTCCCGGCGTCGGCCACGCGCCCACCCTCGACGAGCCTGAGGCGATCGCGGGCATCGAGCGTTTGCTTGAGCGGATTTGCCGCAGGGAGCATCAAGCATGAGCAGGAGCGAGGTGCGCCACAATGAGGAGCGCGGCTGGTATGAGCTGGAGGCGGGCGGGGCCACGGCGATCACCGCTTACCGGCGCGAAGGCGATACGCTCCTCTTCACGCATACCGAAGTGCCGGTCGAGCTTGAAGGGCAGGGCATCGGGAGCAGGCTCATAGCCGGCGCCCTGGCGGACGTTCGGGAGAAGGGGCTGAATATTTCCCCGCTCTGCTCGTTCGTGCGCCACTATGTGGACACCCATCCCGAGACGCAGGACCTGCTGGCCTAAGCAGACACCCCGCCTCATAAGGGCGCATGCCCGTCCGCATCCTTCATGCGCACTCGACCTTCTCGCTTGGCGGGAAGGAAGCGAGGGCAGTCCAGCTGATGAACGCCTGGGGGGACGCCGCGCACCATAGTGTGCTGAGCGGCATGCCGGACCAGCTCGGCGCAAGGGAGGCAATCGCGCCGGGCATCAGGGTCAACTTTCCGAAGAACGCGCCCTCTCTCACAGGCCACTTCGGACTGGCCCGCCTGTTCCGGCTGTCACGCTACATGCGCGAGTTCGATCTCGTCCTGACCTACAATTGGGGCGCGTTCGACGCGGTGATGGCCAAATATCTGTTTCGCGGACCGCCTCTCGTGCACCACGAGGACGGCTTCAACGAGGACGAGGCGAACGGCCTGAAGCCAAGCCGTAACCTCTATCGTCGCCTGGGGCTGAGCGGCGCGCACCGGCTGGTCGTTCCGTCCCGGCGTTTGGAAGAGATCGCCCGCACAGCCTGGGCGCAGGGCGAGGAGCGGGTGACCCGCATCCCCAACGGCATTCCGCTCGATTCCTTCAGCGAAAAGCCAGCCACGGACGCTATCCCGGGTCTCGTCCCCCGCGAAGGCGAGCTGATCGTCGGAACTGTCGCCGGGCTGCGCAAGGTGAAGAACCTGCCACGACTGGTCCGCGCCTTCGCGACGGTCGGCCAGCCGGCGCGCCTCGTCATTGTCGGCGAGGGACCGGAAAAAGGGGCGATCCTAGCCGAGGCGGCTCGCCTTGGCGTCGCAGAGCGCGTTCATCTCCCCGGATTTCTGCCAAACCCGGCCCGCTACATGGGCCTGTTCGATATCTTCGCCCTATCGTCGGACAGCGAGCAGTTTCCGATCTCGCTGCTCGAAGCGATGGCGGCGGGACTGCCGGCCGCGTCGACCGCTGTCGGCGACGTCCCGCACATGGTCGCCAAAGAGAATGCCGGCTTGATCGTCCCGGTGGAAAACGAGCAGGCGCTCGGCGATGCGCTCGGCCGTCTTGCCGGTGATGCTGGTCTCCGGCAGCGCCTGGGCCGGGCCAATCGTGCAAAGGCGCGGGACGAATATGACGAATCCGCGATGATCCGGGCCTATGCGGACCTTTATAGCGAAGCCATCGGCCGCACTGGTGCGTTTCCGTACCAACTTTGACGGCTTTGCCGCTTCGGGCTTATAGGCGCGCCACTTGTTTGGAGGACGGATGTTCAAGGGTATAAACGCGATCCGATATGGCGGCCGCGAAGTGTTGCCGCTGGTGGAAGGCGGAAAAGGCGTTTCGGCCACCAATCATCTGAGCTCGGGCGCCTGGGCAGCCGCGGGCGGTATCGGCACCGTCTCCGCCGTCAATGCCGACAGCTACGATCCGGAAGGCAAGATCGTCCCGCAGATCTATTCCGCGCTGACCCGCCGGGACCGGCATGAAGAGCTGATCAACTACGCGATCGAAGGCGCGTCCGAGCAGGTCCGCCGCGCCTATGAAGTGGCCGGGGGGAAGGGTGCGATCAACATCAACGTGCTCTGGGAGATGGGCGGTGCCCAGCGCATTCTCCACGGTGTGCTGGAACGCACCCGCGGGATGGTCGCGGGCGTAACCTGCGGCGCCGGCATGCCGTACAAACTGTCCGAGATTGCGGCGTCCTACGGCGTTTCCTACCTGCCGATCATCAGCTCCGCGCGTGCGTTCAGCGCGCTGTGGAAGCGCGCCTATTCCAAGTTCGCCGACTATCTTTCCGCGGTGGTCTATGAAGACCCATGGTTGGCCGGCGGCCACAACGGCCTGTCCAACGCCGAGGACCCGCTACAGCCCCAGGACCCCTATCCCCGCGTCAAGGCGTTGCGCGACACCATGCGCCAGGGCGGCATCTCCGACGAGGTGCCGATCGTCATGGCCGGCGGCGTCTGGAACCTGAAGGAATGGGAGCACTGGATCGACAATCCGGAGCTTGGCCAGATCGTCTTCCAGTTCGGCACGCGCCCGCTGCTGACGCAGGAAAGCCCGATCCCGGAGGGCTGGAAGCAGCGGCTGATGACCTTGGAGGAAGGCGACATACTCCTCCACCGCTTCTCGCCGACCGGCTTCTATTCGTCCGCGGTGCGCAATCCGTTCCTGAGGAGCCTCGAGTCCCGCTCGCACCGCCAGATCGCCTTCACGAAGGAGTCGCTTGGCGACCACGCGTTCGAGCTCGACGTCGGCATCGGCACCAAGAAGAATTATTGGGTCACCCGCGGCGATCTGCTCCACGCCCGCGAATGGTACGCCCAGGGCTATACCGAAGCGCTCAAGACGCCTGACGAGACGCTGGTCTTCGTCACGCCCGAAGAAAAGACGATCATCCGCAAGGACCAGGCCGACTGCATGGGCTGTCTCAGCCAGTGCGCCTTCTCCTCCTGGGCGGACAATGAGAAGAACTCGACCGGCCGCCTCGCCGACCCGCGCTCCTTCTGCATCCAGAAGACGCTGCAGGACATTGCCCATGGAGGCCCTGTCGAGGAGAACCTCATGTTCGCCGGCCACTCGGCGTTTCGATTCAAAAAGGACCCGTTCTATTCGAACGGCTTCGTGCCGACCGTGAAGCAACTGGTCGAGCGCATCCAGACGGGCGACTGAACCGTCCCAAGCTGAACCATTCGCACCACAAGCCGATTGAACCGCCACCGCAGCCGCGCTTAATTGAACGCTGCGGCCGAAGGAGTTGACTGATCATGCGCAAGGCGTTCGCTCTCGCCCTGCTTCCTGTCCTAGCGGCCCTGTCTTCGCCGAGCGCCGTCGCGCAGGAGAAGCGGCAGACCCCCTATTGGGCCTCGATCTCGGCGGGCAAGGCGCTGATGCGCACGGGGCCGGGGAAGAATTATCCTGCGATCTGGCTTTATCAGCGCGCCGACCTGCCGGTGAAGGTGCTGGAAGTCTATCCCAGCTGGCGCAAGGTGCAGGATCCGGACGGGACGTCCGGCTGGATGCTGGTCAACCTGCTCAGCGACACCCGCACTGCGATCGTTCGCGGCACGGAGCCGCGCCCGCTGCACGAAGCGCCGCAAGCCGGCTCCCGCGTCAGCTTCCGGGTCGAGCCCGGAGTCGTCGGCCGCCTGTCCGAATGCGCGAACAATTGGTGCCGCCTCGATGTCGCGGGCCGCGGCGGCTTCGTCAGCACCGACCATATCTGGGGCACCAATCCAGGCGAGAAGTTCTAGCCGCCTTGAGTTTCGCCGCCCGGCTTGCCAACGGGCGGGCGTGAACATCGCGTACCAGACACTCCCGCCTGCCTCGCTTGCCGATGCGGCGCTGTTCCTCGATTTCGACGGCACGTTGGTCGAGCTTGCGGAAACGCCGGACGCCATTCGCGTCTCGCCTCAGTTGCCGCATCTGCTCCAGCGGTTGGCCCAGCGGCTCGACGGTCGCCTTGCCGTCGTCAGTGGCCGCTCCATTCAGGATCTCGAACGCTATCTCTCATGCCGCGGGCTGGCTGTTTCCGGCTCGCACGGCCTGGAGCTGCGCCTGGCTGACGGCAGCTTCGTCCCGCTCGCGGCGCCTCGCGAGCTCGACGGCGTCTGCGAGGAGGTCGGCCGATTCGCGGAGTGCGAGCCGGGGCTGCTCGTCGAGGAGAAACCGTTCAGCGTCGCCGTTCATTATCGCCGCGCCCCGGACCGCGAGCGGCAGGTGCGCGAGTTCATGGCCCGGCTCGCGGTCGAAAGCGGCCTGTCCGTACAGCAGGGAAAGATGGTGACCGAACTCCGGCCGGCCGGGGCGGACAAAGGCGATGCAGTACGTGCCTTCATGCTCCAATCCCCGTTCGCCGGCTCGCGGCCGATCTTCGTCGGCGACGATCTGACCGACGAGGACGCCTTTCACGCCGCTGCCGAACTCGGTGGAGGAGGCGTCCTGGTCGGCCACGGGCGGGACAGCGCGGCACAGTGGCGGCTCGACGGGGTCTGCGCCGTCGCGGACTGGCTCGAGCGTCTCGCCTCCGCATGAGCGATCTCAATCTCTGGCCGATCGGCAATTGTCAGGTCAGCGCGCTCGTCGACTCCGCGGCGGGCCTGGTGTGGGGCTGCGCGCCGCAGGTCGACGGCGATCCGCTCTTCTGCGCCTTGCTGTCGCCTGTGGGGGAGGAGGGAGGCCCTCGCGGCGTGTGGCGGATCGCGCTGGAGAACCAGGTCGCGGCCGAGCAGCATTATCTGCGCAATACCCCCATTCTCGTCACGCGCCTCACCGACGCGGACGGGGCGGTGGCGGAGGTTTTCGACTTCTGCCCACGGTTCGAGCGCACCGGCCGCACCTACCGGCCGGTCGCCTTCGTCCGGATCGTCCGCGCGATCCGCGGCGCGCCCCGCGTCCGGGTGCTGCTGAACCCCGCGCGCAACTGGGGCGGGCGCGACGCCGAGCGGACCAGCGGCAGCAATCACATCCGCTATCTGCTGGAAGGGCAGCCGCTCCGGCTCACCACCGACGCGCCGGTCAGCCATGTGCTCGACGGCCGCTCCTTCCGCCTCGAGAAGACGCTGAACTTCTTCCTCGGCCCCGACGAGCCGTTCAGCGGCCATGTCGGCCACACGCTCGCGACAATGCTGCACCAGACGTCCGATCATTGGCGGGACTGGGTGCGCGGCCTGGCCGTCCCACTCGAATGGCAGACCCAGGTGATTCGGGCCGCGATCACGCTCAAGCTGTGCCAGCATGAGGAGACGGGCGCGATCGTCGCGGCGCTCACCACCTCGATCCCGGAAGCGGCGAACAGCGGACGCAACTGGGATTATCGCTACTGTTGGATCCGCGACGCCTACTACACCGTCCAGGCGCTGAACCGCTTGGGCGCGCTGGACGTGCTGGAGGGCTATCTCGGCTACCTGCGCAACATCGTCGATGCGGCCCAGGGCGGGCAGATCCAGCCGCTCTACGCCGTCTCCGGCGAGCCCCGGCTTGACGAGTGGGTCGCCGAGGGACTGGCCGGCTATCGCGGCATGGGCCCGGTCCGGGTCGGCAACGCAGCCTACACTCAGATCCAGCACGACGCCTACGGCCAGATCATCCTGTCCAACGTCCAAGCCTTCTTCGACGAACGCCTGCTGCGCCGCGCCACCGTCGAGGATTTCGAGGCTCTGGAGAAGGTCGGCGAGCGCGCCTGGGCGATGCACGACCAGCCAGATGCGGGCTTGTGGGAATATCGCACCCGCACCTCCGTCCACACCTACAGCTCGGTGATGAGCTGGGCGGCCTGCGACCGGCTCGGTAACGCCGCCGAGACGCTGCGTCTCCCGGAGCGCGCCGCCTTCTGGCGGGACCGGGCGGCCGCGATCCGGGAGCGGATCGAGCGTGACGCATGGTTCGAGCCGGGCAAGCGCTTCGGCGCGAGCTTCGGGGGCGGCGAGACCGACGCCAGCCTGCTCCAGCTCGTCGACATGCGCTTTCTCGCGCCCGACGATCCGCGCTTCGCCGCCACTTTCGAAGCGGTCGAGCGGGAGCTCCGCCGCGGCGAGCACATGCTGCGCTACGCCGCCGAGGACGATTTCGGCTTGCCGGAGACCGCGTTCAACTTCTGCACCTTCTGGCTGATCGAGGCGCTGCATCTTTCCGGCCGCTCGGAAGAGGCGCGCGAGCTGTACGAGCGCACGCTGCAGCGGCTCACGCCCGCCGGCCTGCTGTCCGAAGACACGGACTTCGAGACCGGCGAGCTGTGGGGCAACTATCCGCAGACCTATTCGCTGGTCGGACTGATCAACTGCGCCGTCATGTTGAGCCAGCCGTGGAGTTCCGTGCGATGACTGTTCGAGGTTGATGTGAGCCGGCTAATTGTCATCTCGAACCGCGTCGCCGCGCCCAAGCCGGAAGGCGAGGGCGGGGCGCAGGGCGGCCTCGCCGTGGCCCTGTCTGCCGCGCTCAGGGAGTATCGCGGCCTCTGGTTCGGCTGGTCGGGGAACGTAACCGACCAGTTCACCGGCCAGATCAACTTCCAGCGCCATGAGGGCGTGACCTCTGCCACTATTGACCTCGAACCGCAGGACATCGACGAATATTATAACGGATACGCCAACCGCACTTTGTGGCCGCTCTTCCACTACCGCATCGATCTTGCCGAATATGATCGCAGCTTCGCCGGCGGCTATGAGCGGGTCAACGAGCGCTTTGCCGAGACCGTCGCGCCGCTGATCGAGCCGGACGACCTCGTCTGGATCCACGACTATCATCTGATCCCGCTCGCCGCACAGCTTCGCGAGCGCGGCCTCCCCAACCGCATGGGCTTCTTCCTCCACATCCCGTTCCCGCCGTCGCGGCTCTTGGTGTCGCTGCCCTTCCACGAAGGGCTGGTGCTCTCGATGCTGGCCTATGACGTGATCGGCTTCCAGACCGAGGAGTGGCTGGAATCCTTCCGCCACTATGTCGAACGCGAGCTTGGCGGCCGTTGCGATCCGGACGGTACCGTTCATGTCGGCGATCGCTCGGTCCATGCCGCCGCCTACCCGATCGGCATCGACTATCAGGAATTCAGCGAAGCCGCGAACAGCGAAGGCGCGCGCGCTGCGTTCGATCGGCTGCGGGCGAGCGCCACGGGGCGGCACACCATCATCGGCGTCGACCGTCTGGATTACTCCAAGGGGCTGGAAGAGCGCTTTCTCGGCTATCGCCGTTTCCTGGAGGAGCATGAGGAGTGCCAGAGCAAGGTCTTCCTGCTTCAGATCGCGCCGCCAAGCCGGGGCGAGGTCGATACCTACGAGATCATCCGAACCGATCTTGATGAGCTGAGCGGCCGCATCAACGGCGAGTTCGCCAGCGTCGACTGGGTGCCGATCCGCTACGTCAACCAGGGTTATGGCCGCGAGGACCTGGCCGGCTTTTACCGCGCGTCCGAAATCGCACTGGTGACCCCCCTGCGCGACGGCATGAATCTGGTCGCCAAGGAATATGTCGCGGCGCAGGATCCGGAAAATCCGGGCGTGCTCATCCTGTCCCGCTTCGCCGGCGCAGCGTTGCAGCTCAAGGACGCGCTGTTGGTCAATCCCTACTCGAAGGAGGAGATCAGCGACGCCATCCACCGCGCGCTGCAGATGCCGCTGGAGGAGCGCGTGCGGCGATGGCAGGCGATGCACGAATGCGTCCGCGACCAGGACGTGGTATGGTGGCGGCGCAGCTTCGTGGAGGCGCTGCAGGGGAATGCGGCGGATGGGAATTGATGGCACCGGAGCGCCGGCCGCTCGTTGTGCGGGTCCGATGATGGCAAAGAACTCGTTTCGAACAGCGCTGACTGCCCTGCTGCTCGCCTTCACGCCGGTCGCGATCGCCGCGCCGCCGGAGCCGATCGAAGTCCGTGCCGAAAAGCTCAAGGCCGGCGGCCATATCTGGCAGCCGGAGCTGGCCACCGAAGGTCCGGTCGAAATCGTGATCGGCCTGGCCGAACAGCGCGCCTACGTCTTCCGCGGCGGCGCCCTGATCGGCGCGGCGTCCGTGTCGAGCGGCGTCAAGGGCCGCGAGTCCCCGATCGGCCGGTTCCAGATCCTGGAGAAGAAGCGCTTCCACCGTTCAAACCGCTATTCCAACGCGCCGATGCCGTGGATGCAGCGCCTGAACTGGTACGGGATCGCGCTCCATGCCGGGGAGGTCACCGGTCGCCCCGCCTCCCACGGCTGCTTTCGCCTGCCGGCCACCTTTGCCCAGAAGCTGTTCGGCGTAACCGAGCTTGGCGGCTTCGTGTTCGTGACGGAGGACCGCATCGCCACCGCCGAGGCCGCGCTTAAGCTGGCCCGCCTCAACGCCAATGCGCCTTATGGACCTGCGCGGACCTTCGAAAGTGCGCCAGGCAGACGCAAGCCAGCGGAAGCGGCACTGCCCACGCCCTAGACGAACGGGAGCTCAGGCCCTTATGGCGGGGCGATGCTGCCGGAACTTTTCTGTCCGGCCCAGGAGCAATGAATGAAGCCTCTCAAAGACACATTCCAGGACCGCGTCGGTCGCGCCGCCGAGGCGAAGCAGAAGGCCCTGGATAAGCTCAAGGCCAAGCCCGAGATCGACCCTCAGGTCGCCGCCGAACGCCAGGCGGCCAGGCTCGCCAAGGAAGCCAAGCAGGCCGAAGCGCGCGCGGCCAAACAGGCCGAACGCGAGCGGCTGGCCGTCGAGAAGGAAGCCGCCGCCAAGGCCAAGGAAGACGCGGCGCAGGCCAAGGAAGCAGCCAAGGTGGTGCCGCCCACGCAAGCCGAACTGAAGGCGGCCCGCGACGCGAAGTACGCGGCGCGCAAGGGCCGGAAGTCCTGAGCCGAGCTTTAGCGCGTTAGTCGACAAGTTCGACCGCCATAGCCGTCGCCTCACCGCCACCAATACACAGCGTCGCAAGCCCGCGCTTCTGCCCATGGGTGTCCAGCGCGCTGAGCAAGGTCGCGAGTATCCGAGCCCCGCTCGCCCCAATCGGATGACCGAGCGCGGTCGCCCCGCCGTGGACGTTGAGCGCCTCGCGGGAAATGCCGAGGTCGCGCATTGCGATCATAGCGACGCAGGCGAAGGCCTCGTTGACCTCCCATAAGTCGACGTCGCCGACCTGCCAGCCGGCTTTCTCGAGCGCCTTGCGCACGGCGGGAACGGGGGCGGTGGTGAATTTGCTCGGCTCGGCGGCGTGGGCGGCATGGGAGACGATGCGGGCGACCGGCTTGACCCCAAGCCGATCGGCGACGCTCTGGCGGGTCAGCACCAGCGCCGCGGCGCCGTCCGAAATGGACGAGGCATTGGCGGCGGTGATCGTGCCGTCCTTGGCGAAGGCCGGCCTAAGGCCTGGGATCTTTTCCGGATTCGCTTTGCCGGGCTGCTCGTCGCAGGTGACCACTTCCTCGCCCTTGCGGGTCTTGACCGTCACGGACGTGGTCTCGCGGTCGAAGGCGCCGCTGCGGATCGCCTCGGTGGCGCGGCGGAGGGACTCGATCGCATATTCATCCTGGTGGCCGCGGGTAAACTGGTACTCGCGCGCGCTATCCTCGGCGAATGTGCCCATTGCGCGGCCGCGATCATACGCGTCCTCGAGACCGTCTAGCATCATATGGTCATAGACGGTGTCGTGGCCGATCCGAGCGCCCGCGCGGTGCTTCATCATGAGGTATGGCGAGTTCGACATCGACTCCATTCCGCCCGCGACGATCAGATCGGCGGAGCCGGCCGCGATCATGTCATGCGCGAACATCGCGGCCTGCATGCCCGAGCCGCAGACCTTGTTAATGGTGGTCGCCTCGACCGAACGCGGGAGGCCGGCGCCGAGAGCCGCCTGGCGCGCAGGCGCTTGCCCTAGGCCGGCCGGGAGCACGCAGCCCATGAAGATCTTGTCGACATGATCGCCCGTGATCCCCGCCCGCTCGACCGCAGCCCGAACCGCGGCGGCACCGAGTTCTGTCGCGGGCGTGCCGGCTAGCTGCCCCTGGAACGCGCCCATCGGCGTGCGGGCGTAGGAGAGGATGACGATTGGGTCGTGCGCGGCGGTGGCCATGGAAGTCTCCGAACGGTGCGGGCTTAGCTTCAACGGAAATAGAGGCTTCGCTCGCCTTGTTCAAATCGCAACCCCTCTGCTAGGGCCGCCGCGCAACAGGAGGACACATGGTCGATATCGGGCTGGACTTCGCGCTCGGCGAGATGGCGGACGCGATCCGGGAGACCACCGCCCGGTTCGCCGCCGACCGGATCGCGCCGCTCGCCCCCCGCATCGACGAGGAGGACTGGTTCCCGATCGAGCTGTGGCCGGAAATGGGCGCGCTCGGCCTGCACGGCATCACCGTCGCTGAGGAGGATGGAGGGCTTGGCCTCGGCTATCTCGAACATGTCGTCGCGCAGGAGGAAGTCGCGCGGGCCTCGGCCTCGGTGGGCTTGAGCTACGGCGCGCATTCCAACCTCTGCATCAACCAGATTCGCCGCTGGGCCAACCCGGAGCAGAAGGCGAAGTATCTCCCCAAGCTGATCTCCGGCGAGCATGTCGGATCGCTCGCCATGTCCGAGGCAGGGGCGGGCTCCGACGTCGTGTCGATGAAGCTCAAGGCGGACAAGGTTCAGGGCGGCTATGTCCTGAACGGCACCAAATTCTGGATCACAAACGCGCCTTATGCCGACACGTTGGTCGTCTACGCCAAGACCGGCGACGGCTCGAAAGGCATCACCACCTTCCTCATCGAGAAAGGGATGCCGGGCTTCTCGATCGGCCAGAAGATCCCGAAGATGGGGATGCGCGGGTCTCCCACCGCCGAGCTCGTCTTCAACGATTGCGAAGTGCCCGAAGAGAATGTGATGGGCCCCGTCAATGGCGGCGTCGGCGTGCTGATGAGTGGGCTGGATTACGAGCGCACCGTGCTCGCCGGCATCCAGCTCGGCATTATGCAGGCGTGCCTGGATTGGGTGCTGCCCTATATTCGCGACCGCAAGCAGTTCGGCAAGCCGATCGGCGCGTTCCAGCTGATGCAGGCCAAGATCGCGGACATGTACGTCGCGCTGAATTCTTCGCGAGCTTACGTCTACACCGTCGCCAAGAATTGCGACGCCGGCAAGACGACGCGTTTCGACGCCGCCGGTGCGATCCTGCTGGCAAGCGAGAATGCGGTGAAGGTCAGCCTGGAGGCGATCCAGGCGCTGGGCGGGGCAGGCTATACCAAGGATTGGCCGGTCGAACGCTTCATGCGCGATGCAAAGCTGCTCGACATCGGCGCCGGCACCAACGAGATCCGGCGCATGCTGATCGGCCGGGAACTGATCGGCGCATGAGCAGCTCCGAGCTCATCGAATGGTATGCTACGATAAGCGGCATCGTCGCCGCGATCATGCTCGCCGGGGATTTCGGGCGAAAGGTGACGGGCTTCGGCTTCATCCTGTTCTGCACGATGAACATCGCCTGGATCCTGTTCGCGCAGACTCAGCCGGACGGCGGTGGCCTAACCTGGCAGAACGGCATCCTGTTCTTCGTCAACCTGCTCGGCGTGTACCAGTATCTGCTCAGCGCCAAGAACCGCCGCAGGATGGAGGTGGTCGAGAAAGCCGTTGAGAAGTTCGAAGCCAAGGAAGCCAAGGCGGAAGGCGCCGCGTGACGCAGCTGACCAGCAAGATCGACGAGGGATCAGAGGCTTACCGCAAGTTCGCCGCGCACAATCGCGGGCTGGTCGAGGAGCTTCGCGCCAAGGTCGCCGCCGCGGCGCTGGGCGGCCCGGAGAAGCATCGCGAGCGCCATGTTGGCCGCGGCAAGCTGCTCCCGCGCGACCGGGTAACGCGGCTGCTCGATCCCGGCTCCCCGTTTCTTGAGGTCGGCCAGCTTGCCGCCAACGGAATGTACGGCGACGAAGCACCCGGCGCCGGAGTGATCGCCGGCATCGGCCGCGTCTCCGGGCGCGAGACCATGATCGTCGCCAACGATCCGACGGTGAAGGGCGGCGCCTACTTCCCGCTCACCGTGAAGAAGCACCTGCGCGCGCAGGAAATCGCGATGCAGAACCGGCTGCCTTGCGTTTACCTGGTGGACTCAGGCGGCGCCAACCTCCCGCACCAGGCCGAGGTCTTCCCGGATCGCGATCATTTCGGCCGCATCTTCTACAATCAGGCGCAGATGTCTTCGCAAGGCATCGCCCAGATCGCCTGCGTAATGGGCAGCTGCACCGCCGGCGGCGCCTACGTCCCGGCGATGAGCGACGAGACGGTGATCGTGCGCAACCAGGGCACGATATTCCTCGGCGGCCCGCCGCTGGTGAAAGCGGCGACCGGCGAGGTCATCAGCGCCGAGGATCTCGGCGGCGGCGATCTGCATGCGCGCAAGTCGGGCGTGGTCGATCACCTGGCCGACAATGACGAGCATGCGCTCTCGATCGTGCGCAGCATCGTCGCGCGGCTGAACACGACCAAGCCGATTGACATCGACCTAGCCGATCCGGTCCCGCCGAGGCACGATCCCGACGAGCTATACGGCATCATCCCCGACGACGTCCGCACCCCGTACGATGTGCGCGAGGTGATCGCCCGCATCGTCGACGGCTCCGAGCTGCACGAATTCAAGCAGCTCTACGGCACGACTTTGGTCTGCGGCTTCGCGCGTATCTGGGGCATGCCGGTCGCGATCCTGGCCAATAACGGCATCCTGTTCAGCGAAAGCGCGCTGAAAGGCGCCCATTTCGTCGAGCTCGCCTGCCAGCGCCGCACGCCCTTGCTGTTCCTGCAGAACATCTCCGGCTTCATGGTCGGCGGCAAATATGAAGCGGGCGGCATCGCCAAGGACGGCGCCAAGCTCGTCACCGCCGTCGCGACCGCGCAGGTGCCCAAGATTACCGTCCTGATCGGCGGCAGCTTCGGCGCCGGCAATTACGGCATGAACGGCCGCGCCTACGGCCCGCGCTTTCTGTTCACCTGGCCCAACAGCCGGATCAGCGTGATGGGCGGCGAGCAGGCGGCGAGTGTGCTCGCGACGGTGCACAAGGATGCGGAGAGCTGGACGCCACAAGAAGCGGAGGCGTTCAAGGCGCCGATCCGCCAGCGTTACGAAGACGAGGGCAATCCTTACTACGCCACCGCGCGCCTGTGGGACGACGGCATCATCGACCCGGCCCAGACCCGGGATGTCCTGGGCCTCGCCTTCGCGGCGACGCTGAACGCGCCGATCCCGGAGCGGGCGCAGTTCGGTTTGTTCAGGATGTGATCGATGCGGCTTGAGATGGAGAACGGCGCCAGTCATGATGTGACGACCGAGGCGGACGTTCGTAGCAGTCTCGCCAAGTTGAATGGTGAGACAAATACTTTCGCGATTTTGACATCGGGTGGTGAGAATTACGTTCAAGCGGCGGTTCAGAAGGCTGGCTTCCTAGTCGAGAGAAGAAGCGGCAGTTTCGAAAGCCATCGAAGCGCTCGCGTCCGAGGCAGTGATGCCCTTACTCAAGAGATCGTTGCGGAGATCTTTTCTGCATACCTCATGGGCAGGCCTATGCCGGCCGAGGTTGAGTGGAGAAAAGTGGAATTGCCGGCTCCCGATTCAATCCAAGCTGCCACACATTCAGCACGAGGGTATCTTCTGCTCGCCTTGCCCTTTGTTCTGCTCGCAGCGATCCTCGTCTGGAGATATTACCCTCGATGATCCGCTCGCTCCTCATCGCCAATCGCGGCGAGATCGCGGTTCGGATCATCCGCACCGCGCGCCGCCTCGGGGTTCGCACCGTTGCGGTCTACTCCGACGCGGACGCCAAGGCGCTGCATGTCCGCCAAGCGGATGAGGCGGTGCATATCGGGCCTTCGCCGGCGCGGGAAAGCTACCTAGTCGGCGAGAAGATCATCGGGGCAGCCAAGTCCACGGGCGCGGAGGCGATCCATCCCGGTTATGGCTTCCTCTCCGAAAATGCCGACTTCGCGCAGGCGGTGATCGACGCGGGGCTGATCTGGGTCGGGCCGAACCCGTCCTCGATCCGGGCGATGGGCCTCAAGGACGCGGCCAAGAAGCTGATGGATGCGGCGGGGGTGCCGACCACGCCCGGCTATCTCGGCGAGGATCAGGCGCCGGAGCGGCTGCAGGCCGAGGCGGACGCGATCGGCTATCCGGTGCTGATCAAGGCGGTCGCGGGCGGCGGCGGGAAGGGAATGCGGCGGGTCAACGCCTCTGCCGAGTTCGCCGACATGCTGCTCTCCTGCAAGCGCGAGGCGGCCGCCTCGTTCGGCGACGATCGCGTGCTCATCGAGAAATACATCCTCTCGCCGCGCCACATCGAGGTGCAGGTGTTCGGCGACACGCACGGCAACGTGGTCCACCTGTTCGAGCGCGATTGCTCGCTCCAGCGTCGCCACCAGAAGGTGATCGAGGAAGCGCCCGCGCCTGGCATGGACGAGGCGACGCGCGCGGCGGTGTGCGGCGCGGCGGTCAAGGCGGCGCGGGCGGTCGACTATGTCGGCGCGGGCACGATCGAGTTCATCGCCGATGCGTCCGAGGGCCTGCGCGCCGACTGCATCTGGTTTATGGAAATGAACACGCGGCTCCAGGTCGAGCATCCGGTGACGGAGGAGATCACCAACCAGGATTTGGTGGAGTGGCAGCTGCGCGTAGCCAGCGGGGAGACGCTGCCGAAGCGGCAGGACGAACTCAGCATCAGCGGCTGGGCGATCGAAGCTCGTCTCTATGCGGAGGATCCGGCCAACGGATTTCTGCCGTCGACGGGAAGGCTCGATCATTTCGTCCTTGAAGCACCCAAAGACGGCTTCGCTCGCGCTGCCCGCATCGACGCGGGTGTTCAGGAAGGTGGCAGCGTCAGCCATTATTATGATCCGATGATCGCCAAGATCATCGGGCGAGGCGAAGACCGATCGTCGGCGTCGATCTCGTTGGTGGAGGCGCTTGATGGCGTCCAGGTGTGGCCGGTCAAAACCAACGCCTATTTTCTGAGCGAAGCGGTCTGCCACCCGTCCTTCATTGCCGCCGAGATCGACACCGGCTTCATCGCCCGGCACCTCGACCAGCTCATCCTTCCCGCACAGGCGGGGGACGACATCTGGAACGCAGCCGCGGCGGCGATGCGTTCGCTCGATTTCGGAAAACCGGGCGAGAATGGTCCGTGGCGGGAGCTTGAGGGCTTTCGAGCCAATGCGGCCCCCGATCCTTCCGTCGCGCTTCAACACCGGGAAGAGACCCGCCTCGCCGGAGTGGAATATCCCAGCGCCTGCGCTGATCATGCCGCCATCGGGCAAGAGCTGGTGATCTTCTACGAAGGGCGCGCCTTCGCCTTTCGCTCTCCCGGTTCGGCCGGCGGCGCTGGCGGCGGCGCCGCTTCGGACGGAACCATGATCTCGCCCATGCCGGGCCGGGTGATCGCGGTCGAGGTGCGGCAGGGCGACAGGGTAGCGAAGGGGCAAAGGCTGCTGACGCTGGAGGCGATGAAGATGGAGCATAGCCTCGCCGCGCCATTCGACGGGATCGTGGCGGAGCTGCACGCGAGCGAAGGCGCGCAGGTGACGGAAGGGACGGTGCTGGCGCGGGTGGAGAAGGGGGAGTGAGCGGGATTGCGCTTCTCCCTTCCCCCCGTGCGGGGGAAGGTGGCCCGCAGGGTCGGATAGGGGGTGCGCTCCGAAGGAGCGCGCGCTCGCAACCGCGAGCGCTGACCCCCCACCCAGCTTCGACTAGGCAGCAAGCTGCCAAGTCTGCGCAACCCTCCCCCGCAAGGGGGGAGGGGTAAGGTGCCCGGCCGCTACTTCGACGAATGGACCGTCGGCGACAAGCTTGCCCACCAGCCGCATCGCACTGTAACGGAGACCGACAATCTCCTCACCTCCACGCTCACCCATAACCCTCAGCCGCTTCACCTCGATGCCGAATATGCGAGTGCGACCGAGTTTGGGCGGATCGTCGTCAACGGCACCTTCACCTTCGCATTGATGGTCGGATTGTCCGTCGGCGACACGACGCTCGGCACGCTGGTCGCGAACCTCGGCTACGACAAGGTGCGCATGCCAAAGCCCGTCTTCATTGGAGACACGCTCCGCGCCGAAACCGAGGTGATCGCGCTCAAGGAGTCGCGCTCGCGCCCGGGCGCCGGCATCGTCACCTTTGAACATCGCATGCTCAACCAGCGTGGCGAACTGGTTTGCGTATGCGAACGGACGGCCCTGATGCAGCGGCGGCGACCGGCGTGAGGCTGCGCTCGCTCCTGTTCGTCCCCGGCGATCGCCCGGACCGGATGGAAAAGGCGCTCGGATCCGGTGCGGACGCGTTGATCCTGGATCTCGAAGACGCGGTTGCGCCCGCAGCGAAGCCGGAGGCGCGGCGGCACGTGGCGACGTTCGTGGCGGCGCATCCGGAGGCGAACCTCTGGGTGAGGGTCAATCCGCTCGACGGCGGCGAGACGGATCGGGACCTGGACGCCGTCATCGGCGCGCATCCCAAGGGGCTCGTGCTACCCAAGGCCGAAGGCGGCGCTTCGGTGGGTGAACTGGCTCGGCGCCTCACCGAGCGGGGGAATGCAACCGCGCAGATCCTGGCGATCGCAACGGAGACTCCGGCCGCGATGTTCCAGCTCGGCACCTATGGCGGAGCCAAGCGCCTGTTGGGCCTCACTTGGGGCGCGGAGGACCTGCCCGCCGCGATCGGCGCCGCGACCTCGCGCGAACCTGACGGGCGCTTCACCCCGCCATATGAGCTCGCCCGCTCGCTGTGCCTGTTTGGCGCGGCGGCGGCGGGGGTGGCGCCGATCGAGACGGTTTATCCCGCGTTCCGCGATCTGGATGGGCTTGCGGCCTACGCAGCCCGCGCCCGCCGCGACGGCTTCACCGGGATGATGGCGATCCACCCCGCTCAGATCGATGTGATCAACGCCGCTTTCAGCCCGAGCGAAACCGAGCTTGCCCATGCCTGCGCGGTCGTTGCGGCGTTCGACGCGAACCCGGGAGCCGGTGCGCTGTCTCTGGACGGCAGGATGATCGATCGGCCGCATCTTGTTCAGGCAAGGCGGGTGCTGGCTTCCGCAGCGCCCGGATAACCCTGCTCAACTGGGTCCGAGGGGACAATATTACAGAATTGTTGCAATCGTGTCATAAAAGCGTAACACTCCTCTCATGCCCGGGTCCGGTGGTGGGAGAAGTTTCATGCGTGTTTCAGCTGTTTTCATCTTGGCGGCAGCAACTCTCTCCGCGTGCGCGACGGCGCCCAAGGCGCAGCTCGTCGAAAACGGATATGAACGCGGCGCGCTTGGAGTCGCGGCGATCGCGCGCGGCGACTGGCAGGCCGCGGAAGAGTCGATCGAGAAGAGCCGCGTCGCACAGAGCGATCCGGCGCGACTGATCAACCTTGGGAAGGTGTATATGGAGACGGATCGGCCTGGCATGGCTTTGTCCGCCTGGCGGCTTGCGCTCGCTTCACCGAACCACTTCATGGTGGAGACGGCGGACGGGCAATGGGTTTCCACCAAAACTGTCGCAGAACGCGCGCTCGCCAAGCATGAAGGGGCAGTGCGCAGCGCCACCCGCTGAGCCTGCGTTCCGGACTCGCTTTGTTGGTTCACTCCCCGCAATGACGGGTGGTGGCGCAAGCGTTCATCGAGTTCATGTCTGCGGGAGCGGCGGGCGAGCTCGTCCGCGGCGGCCTTGGCATTGTGCTCGGTCTCCTGGTCGGATCGTTTCTCGCCACCGTCCTGCTGCGTTGGCCTGAAGGCCGGTCGGCACTTCGAGGCCGCTCGGCATGCGACGGGTGCGGTCGCCAGCTCACGCCAGCCGAGCTGGTTCCGACCGTCTCATGGGCGGTGCTGAACGGGCGATGCCGAACATGCGGCACCCGCATTGCCCCGGAACATCTCATCGTGGAGCTTGCCGCGGCGCTGATCGGGGCGGTCGCGCTGCTCGCGCACTCCGGGCTGGCCGGAGGAATTGCGGCGCTGTTCGGCTGGTGGCTGCTGCTGGTCGCCGCGCTGGACGCGAAACACCATTGGTTACCGGATCGCCTGACGCTGCCACTGATCCCCGCCGGCCTCGCCGTCGCCGTCGCTGGCATCGGGGCCGATTGGCAGGAGCGGGCGGTCGGGGCGGCGGTGGGATTTTTCGTATTGGCCGGGGTCGCGCTCGGCTATCGACTGCTTCGCAGGCGGGAAGGAATGGGCGGTGGCGATCCCAAGCTGCTGGCCGGGATTGGCGCCTGGCTTGGCTGGCAACAGCTTCCGTTCGTGCTCCTCGGCGCCGGGCTGCTCGGGCTTGCGGCGGTGCTGCTGAAGCGGCTGCGCGGTGGGGAGGTCAAGGCGACGGACCGGCTTGCGCTCGGCGCCCTGATGGCGCTCGCCGCCTGGCCGCTCTGGCTGCTGTCCGTCGCCGTCACACAACTGACATGAAGCGATCCTAGCGCGGGCGACATGAACGCGCCGGCAGTCAGGACCGTCATCTTGCGCGACAGGCTTGCCGCGTTCACGCCTCGCGAGCGCCTCTTCCTCCTGGTCGGCGGGCTGGTGCTGACTTCGTTCCTGGTCTGGCTCTTCTTCCTGCGCGGCGGCGGGGAAGATGATCCGGTCTTACTGGCCGACGCTCCGCCGCCGCCAGCCGCGATCGCCCCGCCGCCCGTGCAGCCCATCTCGGTTACGCCGCCCCCGCCGCTTCCGGTGGTCACCGCACCCGCAGCCGCGGGCGGTTCGGGCGCGGGCTTGAGCTTGCAAGGCGTGTCCGGAGGCGGACCGAGCGGCGGCGCGGCCTTGATACAATACCAGGCCGGAACGCAACGCCTCATCCGGGTCGGGCGGGAGATCGCGCCGGGGATGATGCTGAAGAGCGTCGGCCCGACCTATGCGATCGCAAGCTCGGGCGGAGGCGAAGTGCGACTCGACCTGAACCGTCCAGGAGCGACCCCGGTCTCCACCGCGTCCACCTCGCTTCCCACCGCCGCTCCACCCGCGGCGATCGCCGAGCGGGCCGAGACCATGGACCTGCGCCTTGGCCTGGAACCGGTAAGAACAGGCGGCAGAACCAGCGGCTACGTGGTCAGGCCCGGTGCGGGCCTGGCGCGACTCGGACAGGCGGGGCTGCAGGCGGGCGACGTCATCGCCCGCGTCAATGGCAGCGAGCTCGATGAGGAACGGCTTCTCGAACTCTCCTCGCAAATGTCGAGCTCGCAGCGGATGGACCTGGATGTGATCCGCGGCGGGCGGAAGCTGAAGCTGTCCTTCGTTCCGCAACAGCTCAGGTAAGCATTGTGACAGTCCGGTTTCAGTTCCGAGACTCTTTCGCGTAGTAGCGCCAAGGCAACATCCACGCGGCTTCGGTCGTCTGTAACAATAGCATCACAGAACGTCCCTAGCTGACGACATCGACAAGGGACTCGCAGGAAGTGCGGGGCCTTGATCGTCACGCCTGTCCTTCTCCCAAAGGGGTCATCGATGTCGACACTGCGCATGCTTTTTCTCGCCAGCACTTTGATTCCGCTCGCCGCCTGCGGGGCCGACGACATCGCCTCGCCGGGCGAGGGGGTGATCGTGGTTCCGGCTCCGGCGCCGAGCGCGCCCGCACCGACGCCGACTCCCCCCCCACCAACGGGCGGACCGTTCACCGGCCAGACTCCGGCCGGTATGGTGGATCGCGGCGTGATCGGGAACCGGCGCGTGTTCGAGCTGCCGGCGCGCTTCACCCAGGATACGACGATCCAGAACCTGCCCGGCGCGGTTTACCAGATCGCAGGACCCGTCAATGTCGGCACGGATGTCGGCGGCGATGGCGCGGCGGCGGGCGGCCAGTCGGTCACGCTCACCATCCAGCCCGGCACGGTGTTCGTGGCCACCGACGGCACCAGCTACCTGGCCGTCAATCGCGGCTCGCGCCTGAACGCGGTCGGGTCGGCCAGCCAGCCGATCATCTTCACCGCCGACGACCAGCTCGCCGGGACGGTGACCGACTCGAGCCAGGGCCTGTGGGGCGGGATCATCCTGCTTGGCCGCGCGCCGATCTCCGACTGCAACGCGCAGGTGCCGGGCGGATCGGTCCAGTGCCAGCAGGTGATCGAGGGCACGACCGCATCGCTCTATGGCGGCAATCAGCCGAACGATAATTCGGGCAGCCTGCGCTTCGTCCAAATCCGCTATTCGGGCGTGGTGATCGCGCCCGGCAACGAGCTGCAGGGCCTCTCCATGGGCGGCGTCGGCCAGCTCACCACGATCGACCACGTCCAGGTCCACAACAGCTCCGACGACGGCATCGAGATTTTCGGCGGCCGCGTGAACACGAAGTATCTCGCCATCACCGGGCCGGACGACGACGCGTTCGATACGGACCTCGGCTATCGCGGAACCACCCAGTTCATGATCGCAGTCCAGCGCGACCAGAATAACGGCGATTCGATGATCGAGGCCGATTCGAACGGCAACGAGGATGCGCTTCCGCGGCAATATACGCGCGTTTCGAACGCCACTCTGGTGCAACGCTCGACCGTTCAGGGCGGCAACGCGATCCTGCTGCGCGGCGGCACGGATTATGCGCTGATCAACAGCATCGTCACCGGCCCCTCCGCCTGCATCGACATCGACGAGACCGGCGGCACCACGACGCGCGCCGCCGACGCCAACCTGCAGGACCTTGGCCCGCCGATCTTCCGCTCGGTCGTACTTGCCTGTCCCACCGCCTTCCGCAGCGACAACAATGTCACTCCCGAAGCGATCGCGACCATCTTCGGATCCGGCAGCAACAACAACAACTCCGCCTTCACGATCTCGCTCACCAGCGTGTTCGTGAACGGCGCCAACGAGACGGCGGTCACCGCGACCGATCCGACCACGTTCAACGCGGATCAGTTCGCCGGCACGGGCCAGCCCAACACGGCCGCCCCGAACCGGCTCGAAGCGGTCAACTTCATCGGCGCGGTCCGCAACGCGCAGGACACCAACTTCTCCGGCTGGACCTGCAATGCAGCTTACGTGAACTTCGGCAGCCAGAGCGGCAGCTGCACCGCGCTGCCCGCCACCTCCTGATCCTCCTGCGAACGGGGCGGCGCTCGACCGGCGCCGCCCACGCGACAAGCCCCCGGGGGACCTAATGACCAGACACATCTCGTTCGGCAGCCTGCTGCTCCTGAGTTCGGCCCTCGTGGCGCCGGCCGCTCTTGCCCAGTCGGGAGCGACGCAAGGGGCGGGCAGCAACACCACGCCTGCCCAGACCGCTACTCCGGACCAGCCGACCGCCGATCAGGCGGATGATCCGCAGGAAGAGATTCAGGTCTCGGCTCCCGGAGCCGATGCTGGCGACAGCGACCAGGAGATTGTCGTCGTCGGGCGCAACATCCCGAACGCGATCCGGTCGACCCCGGAGGTGATTTCGGTTCTCTCCGCCGAGGATATCGCCCGCACCGGCGAAGGCGACGTCGCCGGCGCACTGCAGCGCGTGACCGGCCTCAGCGTCGTCGGCAACGGCTTCGTGTTCGTGCGCGGTCTTGGGGATCGTTACTCGTCGGCCCTGCTCAACGGCTCGCCCTTGCCGAGCCCTGAGCCGCTCCGCCGCGTGGTCCCCCTCGACATCTTCCCGACCAGCGTGATCGCCAGCGCGGTCGTGCAGAAGAGCTATTCGGTCAACTATCCCGGCGAGTTCGGCGGCGGCGTCATCAACCTCACCTCCGTCTCCATCCCGCGCGAGCCCTTCTTCAGCTTCGGCGTCTCGGGCCAGGTCGACACCGACACGACCGGGCGGCTGGGCTACACCTATTTCGGCAGCGACCTGGATTTCCTTGGCTTCGACGACGGCACCCGCGACTTTCCGAGCGGCCTGCGTGACGCGGTCACGAGCGGGACGTTCGCTCAGACCACGGCCGCCCAGCGCCGCGATTTCGCCGCCTCGCTGCGTAATTCCGAGACCACGATCGTCCAGCGCAACGGCGATATCCCGGCCAACTTCTCGGCCGACGTCAGCGGCGGCTACACCTGGGAAATCGGTGGCGGACGTGTCGGCGTGATCGCTGCTGCCGGCTACAGCAGCAACTGGCGCACGCGCGACGCGATCCAGCAGACCTCGCTCGACCCGGAGCTTGCCGGTACGCCGCAGACCAGCTTCAACACGGTGATCACCGACAATCGCGTGGTGGTGAACGGGCTGCTCGGCCTCGGCGTCGAGTTCGGCGATCACGAGATCCGCTGGACCAACCTGTACATCCGCGACACCCTGAAGCAGGCGCGGCTCGCCTCCGGCTTCAATCGCAGCGTCCAGGATCAGGACCCGAATCTGCCGCCTTCGGTGATCGAGCAGAACACCTATTTCTTCGAACGGCAGCTGATCGACACGCAGCTGGTCGGCGAGTTCAAGTTCGACGATCTCAGCATCGATCTTCGCGGCACTTACGCCAAGTCGGAGCGCGAATCCCCTTACGAGCGGGATCTCAGCTACACTTATCTGGGCGACGGCAACCCCAGCACCAAGACCAGCTCGGATGTCGACGATTACATCAACAACCTGTCCTCGATCGGCCAGTCCGCCAACGTCGCGTTCAACGATCTGAGCGAGAACGTCTATGCCGGCGGCATTGACTTCGCCTACCGGTTCCAGGGCGCTTTCCCGACCACGATCTCCGCCGGCTATGCCTACAACAAGACGGATCGGACCTCGTCGCGTTACCAATTCCAGTACTTCCGCCCGGAAGGCGCGCTGCCGATCAGCGTGGCGCAGGAACGGCCCGACTTCCTCCTCTCCGATTTCAACGTCTACACTTACAATATCCAGCTGCGCGACGTCTCCGGTGCCGAGGGCGCGGCGGCTTATGAAGCCGACCTTCGCGTCCACGCGGGCTACGCCCAGGCCGAGATCGACTTCGGCGAGACCGGGCTGCGCGGCCAGTTCGGTGTGCGCTACGAGGACGGGGTGCAAAGGGTGCAGCCGATCGGCGCGGGCACCAGTGCGAGCTTGATCGAGAACGACTACTTCGTGCCGGCCGCGACCCTGACCTGGAATTTCGCGGAGAACATGCAGCTTCGCGCCCACGCGTCCAAGACGATCGCGCGGCCGCAATTCCGTGAACTCGCGCCGCAGATCTTCCAGGATTTCGAGTCCGACCGCGAGTTCACCGGCAATCCGTTCCTGCAGGATAGCGAGCTCTTCAACGCCGAAGCGCGCTACGAATGGTATTTCGCGCGCGGCCAGCGCTTCTCCTTGTCCGGCTTTTACAAGAAGATCGACAAGCCGATCGAGGCCGCGGCCTTCTTCGCCGGCGGCGGCCAGCTGCGCACCGGCTTTGCGAACGCGCCTTCGGCCAATCTCTATGGCGCCGAGGTCGAGCTGCAATACTATCTGCCGCTGGAGGGGCTTGGCGACTCCTTCGGCACGCGGCGCCTGCTGCTGATCGGCAATTACACCTATACGAAGTCCGAGCTGAAGGTGGACGATTCGGCGATCGTCGGGCCGAACCTTCAGCCGCTGCCCGCCAACCTGCTGTTCCAGGACGGCGCTCCGCTGACCGGCCAGTCCGACCATCTCGCCAATCTCCAGATCGGCATCGAGGATACCGACCGGATCAGCCAGGCGACGATCCTGATCACCTATGCCAGCGAGCGCGTCACCAACCGCGGACCAATCCAGGGTTCGGCGCGCCAGCCGGACATCATCGAGAAGCCAGGCTTCCGGCTCGACTTCGTCGCGCGCGAGGCGGTCGAGCTGTTCGGCGCCAACGCCGAAATCCGCTTCGAAGCGCGCAACCTGCTCCGCCAGGATTACGAAGAGTTCCAGAAGTTCGAAGACCGCCGGATCGACATCAACCGCTACGATCTGGGCGCAACGTTCAGCCTGGGAATCTCATTCAACCTGTAAGACTCACCAGCCCCAGGGCTTCTCGCGGAACCACTTGGTGACGACATATTTGGTGCCCGCCCGCACCTTCATGCCGTGATGGAGGGTGTTGACGTTCGGGCGGCCATCGGCACGCAAATTGTTCCAGGCGAGCAGCTTGCCGGTTTCGGGCTGGATGGTCTTGCCGATCGTCTTGAAGCGGGTCGCCCCTCCGGCTTCGGGCTCGTTGAGGTAGATCATCACCGTCCAGGTGCGCTGGCCGGCGACGCGGGTCATCGCGGCATAATCCAGCCCGCCCGTCTCGAAATAGTCGGTATGCGGCTTGAACTCCTGCCCGACGGCGTAGCGTTGGCCCTGGATCGGCTCGCCGTGAGCTGGATCGAGCCCGGTGAGCTCGGCGATCCTGGCGTTGAGAGCCACAACTTCAGGCGCGTCGACGCTGAGGTCGCAGGTCTCGCTGGTGCGGAAGGTGGGGTCGCCCATGTCGTCGGCGATCGTGGAAGGGCGGCGCTGACGGTCGATCATGGCGATGATCGGCGCGCACTCGTCGGGCGTGAGGAAGCCGCGGCGGATGAAGAGATCGAGCTTGGGGCTCGGCACCTTCTGCACTGCGGGCCGGGAGGCGAGGAGTTCGGCGGTCTGCATGGCGCAAGTCTACTAGCCTGTGCGCGACCAAGCCAAGCTCCGCCGGTACGGTTGGCGATCAAGAGGCCGGATGACTCTCCGATGCAAAGGCTCTAGGTTGCACCCGACAGGGGAGCTTAACCAGTCACGCCGTTGTAACATTTCGGTTCTTTGTGACAGACGGGGTCTTGGGCCGAGCGGGGTGGGAGTATCGGATGAGATTAGCCTTGGACCCGCGGGCGCGCCGCCTGCTGCGGCGATTGCCTCGGACCACAATTTTCTCCGTGCTGGAGCTGATCCTGCTTTCGCTGCTCGCGATGCAATGCGCCCGGCTGGTGTGGACGCTGGTGACGCCGCTCGGCCCGGTGGGGGACTGGAAGACCGAAGCGGCGCTGCGGCCTGCGCAGCCGAGCGCTTCCGCGTTGCTCGGCAGCTTCGATCCCTTCTTCCGCGCGGGCGCCAGCACCGCCGCAGCCCCTGCAGTCGTGACCTCGCTCAATCTCAAGCTGTTTGGAGTGCGTGAAGATCGCGCTTCCGGCCGGGGCTCGGCCATAATCGGCGTCGGCGAGGGCCAGCAGCGCAGCTTCCTGGTCGGCGAGGAGATCATGCCGGGGGTGACCTTGACAGCCGTCAGCTTCGACAGCGTCACCGTGTCGCGCGCAGGCGCGACTGAGCAGCTGTTCCTGGATCAGTCGCCGCCGGCCACGACGGTTGGCCCCGGTGTGACAACGCCGCTCGGCACGCCCATGTCGACCAGCACGACGATTTCGCCGCCGCCGCCCTTGCCGGTCGTGGTTGCTCCGCCCCCGCCGCCGCCCGCCCTGTCAACGACAAGCTCGCCGAACCCGCCTCCGAACGGTGGGGAAACCCTGCGCGCGGCTGGAATGCAGCCGGGCGACATCATTACGCGGGTGAGTGGGCAGCCGGTCCGTTCGCAGCAAGAGGCCAGATCAATGCTAGAACTCGGCGCGCAGTTGAAGGGCGTCGATACCATCGTCGAAGTGGAGCGCGGCGGACGCACCGTTCCGATTCGATTGAGGACGCCGCAGTGAAGCGCTTGTTTGTTGCTCTGGCACTGGCAGCCGCGGCAGCACCGCTGACGCCGGCTGTTTCGCAATATGTGCTGAACCTGCGCGAGGCCGATATCCGCGCGTTCATCGAGGATGCGGCGCGGGTAACGGGCCGCACCTTCATCATCGACCAGGGGGTGCAGGGCAGGGTGTCCGTGGTCACCCAGCGGCCGCTGTCGCGCTCAGAATATTTCGAGGTGTTCCTTTCCACTTTGCGGGCCAACGGCCTGGTCGCAGTGCCGGCGCCAGGTGGCGCGTTGCGCATCCAGCCGGTCGCGACCGCGGCGACCTCCGGCGGCCGCGTGAACCGGCGCGCGGCGTCCCCAAGCAGCTTCGTCACCGAGATCATTCGCCTGCGCAACATCGACGCGTCACAAGCGATCGAGGCGGTGCGGCCGCTCGTCAGTCGCGAGGGCTCCGTGACCGGCAGCCGCAACTCCATCGTCGTCGCCGATTTCGCGGACAATGTCGCGCGGGTGCGGCAGATCATCTCCAGTATCGATCGCGACACCGCAGCCACCGACGTGGTCGAGCTGCGGAACGCCGGCGCGCGCGAAATCGCGGAGGCGCTGAATGCGCTCGGCCAGAGCGGGGCGCAAAATGGCCGGGGCGGCGTCTCGGTGGTGCCGGTCGACAGCGCCAATTCTATCGCCCTGCGCGGCGACGCGGCGACGGTGGCGCGGCTGGCGCAGGTTGCCCGCGATCTGGATCGGAGGGCTGCGAACGGGACCGAGCTTCGCGTCATCTTCCTCGAACATGCCGATGCCGAGCAGCTGCTGCCGGTGTTGCAGCAATTGCTGGGACAGACACCGACGCCGGTCAGCAACCAGACGCGGCAGCTGACCCGAAGCTCGACCAGCACCAACGCACGGAGCACTTTCGGCGGCGGCAATACCAGCACGGGAACCATCACACCCACTAACGCGCCCGTCGCCGGGAGCGGGGGCGGGGCGACCGGGCAGAGCATCTTCGGCACGAAGCCCGCCATCGTGACCCGGTTCGAGGGCGCGAACGCGATCGTGATCGCTGCGCCCGCCGACGTGCAGCGCCAGTTGGGCGAGGTCATCCGCCAGCTCGACACGCGTCGCCCGCAGGTGCTGGTCGAGGCGATCATCGTCGAGATATCGGACACGGCCGCCAAGCAGCTCGGTGTGCAGCTGCTGCTGGCAGGAACGGGCGGGAGCGCAGTTCCGTTTGCGCTGACCAACTACTCGAACGCGTCGCCCAACATCGCAACCATTGCCGGCGCGATCGCGGCCGAGGAGCTGCGGACCAACACCACCACGGTGAACGGTCAGGTCGTCACCACCACCAACAGCTCGCCCATTGCCGACGCGCTGCAGGAAGCGGCCGCGCAGGAGATATTGGGCGCGCGGACCGGTCTGCTTGGGGTCGGCTTTCGCGCCGGCAACGCGATCCTCGGCGCGATTGTCAACGCGGTTCAGTCGGACAACAAGTCGAACCTTCTGGCGACGCCCTCCGTCACAGTGATCGACAATCAGCCGGCGCGCTTCCTGGCCGGGCAGGAAGTCCCGGTCACGTCCGGCGAAGCGCTCGGGGACAATTTCGAGAACACGTTCCGCACCGTCCAGCGCCAGAATGTCGGCATCAGTCTGGAGGTCGTGCCTCAGATCAACGCCGGTGACACGGTGAAGCTGGAAATCCGCCAGGAGGTGAGCTCGGTCGCGGGCACGGTCGGCGGGCGCAATTCCGCCGATCTCATCTTGAACAAGCGCGAGATCGAGACCTCGATCGTGGTCGACAATGGCGACATCATCGGCATTGGCGGCCTGCTCAACGACAATGAGCGGCGCACGATCGAGAAGATCCCCTTCCTTGGGGACCTTCCTGCGATAGGCAATCTGTTCCGCTCCAAGGGTCGGTCGCGCGAGAAGACCAACCTGATGGTGTTCATTCGCCCGACGATATTGCGAACGGCGGCGGACGCGCGGGCGATGAGCAGCCGCCGCTACGGCTATATCCGCGACCGGCAATATCTGCAGAACCCGAACGAGGAGCCGAGCCTGGACGAACTCGTCCGCGAGTATATGGGCGCGACCCCGCCAGGGCCGCCTTCCAGCGTCAGGTTCCCCGGCGACCAGGTGATCGCGCCAGTTCCGTCGGCCGTGCCCGGGACCAAGCCGTGACGGACATGCGGGGTGCGCCGGTCGAGACAGCAGCCTCGCCGCTGGTCAACATCCCGTACGGCTTCGCCAAGCGCTTCGGCGTAGCCTTGCTCGGCGAAGAGGATGGACGGCTCCAGGTCGCGATGCGCGAGGGCGGCGATCCGCGCGCCTTGATCGAGGTGCGGCGCTTCCTCGCGCGCTCGTTCGAGATCCAATATTCGCCGCCCGAGCGGTTCGATCGCATCCTCTCCGAACGCTATGCGCTCGACGGCCAGGCGGCGGCCGACGCGGCGGGCTCGCTTGGCCTCGGCGACGAGCTGATGAGCCTCGCCGCCGACCTGCCGACCGCCGACGACCTGCTCGACAGCGCCGACGACGCGCCCGCCATCCGCCTCATCAACGGCATCATCGCCGATGCCGCCCGGCAGGGCAGCTCCGACATCCACATCGAGCCTTATGAGACGGGCCTCGTCATCCGCATGCGCCTCGATGGCGTGTTGCGCGAGACGTTGCGCATGCCGCCGCACGTCGCGCCCGTGGTAGTCTCGCGCATCAAGGTGATGGCCCGGCTCGACATCGCGGAGCGGCGCGTGCCGCAGGACGGGCGCATTGGCCTGACGCTCGGCGGCAAGCTGCTCGACGTACGCGTCTCTACCCTGCCGAGCCGGGCGGGCGAGCGGGTCGTGCTGCGTATCCTCGACAAGGAGAATGCCGGCCTCGACCTCGATCATCTCGGGATGCCGCCGGCGATCGAGGCCACCTACCGCGCCGCGCTGGCGGAACCGAATGGGATCGTGCTGGTCACGGGTCCAACAGGCTCGGGAAAGACAACTTCGCTGTACGCGGGATTGCGCGTCCTGAACGACAGCACGCGCAACATCCTGACGGTGGAGGACCCGGTCGAATATGCGGTCGATGGTGTCGGCCAGACCCAGGTCAACGACAAGGTCGGGCTGAGTTTCGCCACGGGCCTGCGCGCGATCCTGCGCCAGGATCCGGACGTGGTCATGGTCGGCGAGATCCGCGACCGCGAGACCGCCGACATCGCCGTCCAGGCCTCGCTGACCGGCCACCTCGTCCTTTCCACCGTGCACACCAACGATGCTGTCGGCGCGATCACGCGGCTGCGCGACATGAAGATCGAGCCCTTCCTGCTCGCCTCCACGGTTCGCGCGGTGATCGCGCAGCGGCTGGTGCGCCGGCTTTGCCCGACCTGCCGGCAGCCGGTGGAACTAACGGGCTCGGCCGCGGACCTGCTCGGGATCCAGAGCGGCGCCATCATCTACGAGGCGAGAGGCTGTGCCGAGTGCAAGGGCAGCGGCTATCGCGGCCGGATCGGTGCGTTCGAAGCGGTGCGGATCGACGACACGATCCGCCGCCTGATCAACGCGGGCGGCGACGAAGCCGCGATCGCGGCGCACGCCTTTCGCTCCTCGCCCAATCTCGGCGAGGCGGCCCGGGACCTGGTGCGCGAAGGAGTGACGACCGCCGAGGAAGCCATCAGAATCTCCCGCCGCGAAACCGAGAATGTCTGACTTCGACTATCTGGCGCTGGATACGGCCGGTCGCGAACGGCGCGGATCCGTGCGCGCGCCCAGCATCGAGGATGCCCGCGCAACGCTCAGCGCCCGCAAGCTCTACGTCGTGCGCGTCGAGCGCGCGACCGGCGCGGCCGCCGCGCCGCTCATGTCGGGCGGCGCGCTGTTTCGAAAGAAGCTC
>NZ_DASVTH010000032.1:0-75350 GCF_036387615.1 Allosphingosinicella sp. | reverse complement strand
GGGCCGATCATGTGGATGCCGACGACCTGGTCGGTGTCGCCGTTGACGACCAGCTTGTAGAGCGCGCGCTCGTTGCGGCCGGCGAGGACGTTCTTCATCGGGCGGAAATCGGACGTGTAGCAGCGCACCGAGCCGAGCCTGTTGCGCGCCTCGGATTCCGTCATACCGACGCCGCCGATCGGCGGGTGGCTGAACACGGCCGACGGGATGTTATCGTAGTCGACCTGGGAGGGCTTGCCCCCGAACACGCTGTCGGCAAAGGCCTGCGCCTCCCGGATCGCGACCGGCGTGAGCTGGACCCGGTCGGTGACGTCGCCGATCGCGTAGATGCTGGGGCAGGTCGACACGTTGTCGGCGTTGACGATCACGGCGCCGCCGCGACTCAGTTCCACTCCCGCCGTCTCCAGGCCGAGGCCGGGCGTCTTGGGCACGCGGCCGAGCGCGAACAGCAGGGCGTCGGCCTCCAGCGGATCGCCGCCGTCCTTCAGTTGGATGAGCAGCGACCCGTCCTCCCGCTTCTCCGCCCGCTCGAACGGCGCGTTGAAGCGAAACTTCATGCCCGCCATGATCGAGATCTGAAGCAGCCGATCGCGGATCTGGGCGTCGTAGTGGCGAAGTATGCGGTCGCCGCGATTGATGATCGTCACGTCCGAGCCGAAATGGTGGAAGATGCCCGCGAACTCGTTGGCGATATAGCCGCCGCCCGCGATCGCGAAACGCTTCGGCACCCGGTCGAGAAGGAACACCTCGTTGGAGGTGATGCCATGCTCCGCGCCCGGGAAGTCGGGGATGTAAGGCCAGCATCCGACCGCGATCAGGATTCGGCCCGCGGAGACCTGGCTGCCGTCCGCGAGCCGGACCTCGTTCGGCCCGATGACCGTGGCGCGCTGGTGGATCGTCTCCACCTTGTTGTTGTCGAGAATGCCCTGGTAGACCGCCTCGATCCGTTTCACCTCGTCATGGACGTTGTCGCGCAGCACGTCCCAATTGAAGTCGCACCTGGGCACTTCCCAGCCGAACCGGCGCGCGTCGGCCAGATCCTCGGCGAAGTGCGCGCCATAGACGAGCAGCTTCTTCGGCACACAGCCGCGGATGACGCACGTCCCGCCGACCCGATGCTCCTCCGCAAGCCCGACCCGAGCGCCGTGTGCGGCCGACACACGCGCCGCGCGCACCCCGCCGGAACCGCCGCCGATGACGAAAAGGTCGTAATCGTACTGGCTCAAAACTCGTCTCCGAATGCGTGGGCCATCAACGCCTCTGTCGATGCGTCGAATTGCAGCCCGCCGCTATCCATAGCCTTGGCCATCTCCTTGCCGAGCTCCACGCCGAACTGGTCGAACGGATTGATCCCGAGCAGGACAGCGTTCGCGAAGGTGCGATGCTCGTAAAACGCGAGCAACGCGCCGAGCGAGGCGGGCTCCACGCGGTCCATCAGGATGGTCGTGGACGGGCGATCGCCCGCATAGGAACGATGCGGGTCGTCGGAACGGCGGCCGGCCATCAGCGCAGCACCTTGCGCGAAGCAATTGGTCAGCAGCTGGCGATGATGGTCGGGATCGAGCGCGTGATCCGGCTCGATCGCCGCCACGAACTCGACCGGCACGAGATGCGTGCCCTGGTGCAGGAGCTGAAAGACGGCATGCTGCGCGTCAGTGCCGACGCCACCCCAGGTGATCGGAGCCGTGGCCCGTCCGACCGGCTCACCGGACAAGGTGACGCTCTTGCCGTTCGACTCCATCTCGAGCTGCTGGAGATAGGATGGCAGCAGCCGCAGCCTTTCATCATAAGCGAAGACGGCGCGCGTCTCGGCGCCCCGCAGGTTGGCGTAGTAGCGGTCCACGAAAGCGGCGAGCACGGGCGCGTTCTGCAGCGGCGGCGCGAGGCGAAAATGCCGGTCCATCGCCGCGGCGCCCTCGAGCAGTTCCTCGAACTCCGTCCAGCCAAGCGCCAGGGCGACCGGAAAGCCGATCGAGGACCACAGTGAGTAGCGTCCTCCAACCGTCTCGGAGAATGGCAGGATGCGCGTTTCGTCGACGCCCCATTCGATCGCCCGCTCGGGCGATGCGGTCAGCGCAATCACGCGGCCATATGGGTCGTCAACCCCGTCCTCCTCGAGCCATGTCAGCGCCGACTCAGCATTGAGCATGGTCTCGCTAGTGGTGAAGGTTTTGGAAGCGATGACGATGAGGGTGGCGGTTGGATCGAAGCGCGCGAACGCCGCTTCCAGTGCCGCGCCATCCACGTTGGAAACCACCGCGCTGTCATAGCGGCCGGCATCACGGCCGAGCGCATCGATCAGGAAGTCGGGGCCGAGCGCCGATCCGCCGATGCCGATGTGAAGGATGTGCCGAACGGGGCCGAACGCACCCGCCTCGATCGCGTCGATCAGCGCGCGCATCCGAAGGTGCAGCGTCTGGGCGCGGTGAACGCTTTCCGGCGCTCCATGCCCGCGCTCGGCCGGGTGTTCGGCGGCCCGGCCTTCCGTGGCGTTGAGCGCCTCGCCGCGGAAGAGAGCCTCGCGCCTGCCGGGCAGGTCGCGCGCCTCGGCCAGGGCAGCGAAGCCGTCCAGCAGCGCATGATCAAGGTGCGTTTTGGAAAAGTCGAAGCGGAGCCCGACTTCCTCGACAACCAGCCGGGACAGCCGGTCCGGCTCGGCCTGGAACAGCTCGGTCAAGCTCGACCCCGGATGTGCCTCCAACGCCGCCCAATCGCTCACATGCCGCCTTTCCGTTCAGAAGTCCGGGCTATCTAGGGAGGGGGTGCGGCAAAGCCTAGCCTTGGTGGAGGCCTGGGAGCGTCCGTTCCTGTCTGTTCCACTTCACCGCGCTGTTCGCTTGACCCCTGCTCCGCCCCAAGCGAAAGCGCGCGGAATGGCGACAGCGAGGAGTGTAGCGGCGAACAAGCCGGCGAAGCGGCGTAAAAGGGGCGGCCTTGCAGAAACCACGCGCTTCCTGCTGTTTGTGTTCCTGGCTGCCGTGATCCTGCGCAGCTTCGTGGTCGCGCCGTTCGTGATTCCGTCCGGATCGATGCTGCCGCGAATGATGATCGGCGATTATCTGTTCGTATCGAAATGGCCCTACGGCTTCTCGCGTCACTCGATGCCGTTCGGCCTCGGCAGCTTCACTGGCCGCTATTTGGGGGCTCGGCCGGAGCGCGGCGATGTCGCCGTATTCCGTGAGCCGGGCGGAAGCGAGGACGATTACGTCAAGCGGGTGATCGGCTTGCCTGGCGACACCGTGCAGATGCGGGACGGCGCGCTCTATTTGAACGGCCAAGCCGTGCCCAAGGTGCGGGTGGCGGATTATCTGATGCCGCTCACGCCGAACAGCCCGTGCCGCAGCGTCGATCCGGATGCGGATCCGACCGTGGAGGATCAGGAAGGGCGGCGTTACTGCGCTTATCCGCGCTTCCGAGAGACGCTGCCGGGCGGCCGCTCTTATTATGTCCTCGACCAGGTCGACGGAGTGGCCGACAACACGCCCGTCTTCCAGGTGCCGGCCGGCCACTATTTCATGATGGGCGACAATCGCGACGACAGCATGGACAGCCGCTTTCCTCGGAACATGGATGGCGTCGGCTTCCTGCAGGAGGATTATCTGATCGGGGAAGCATTGGTGACCTTCTTCTCCACCGATGGCTCGGCCGAATGGTTGAAGCCCTGGACCTGGTTCACCGCCGCCCGCTCGGAGCGAATCGGGGAGACCTTCTGACCCTATGGATGCACGCGCCAACCTCCTGTCCTGGATCGAGGCGACGCTCGGATATCGGCCGCCCGATCCGGCCTTGTTCGAGCGTGCGCTCACGCATTCGAGCCGCGGCGAGGATCATTACGAGCGGCTGGAGTTCCTCGGTGATCGGGTCCTGGGGCTCGCGATGGCGACCTGGCTTTACGAGCTCTATCCGGATGAACCGGAGGGCAAGCTGTCGCGCCGCTTCAACGTGCTCGTCTCGGGCGAGACCTGCGCCGAGGTTGCGCGCGAGCTTGGCGCGCGCGAACATGTGATCCTCGGCAAGCAGGCTCGTGACGACGGCGCGGCCGATAGCGACAATGTGCTGGGCGACATCACCGAAGCCTTGATCGGCGCCCTTTATCTGGAAGCAGGGCTGGAAGCAGCGGCGCGGTTCGTCCGCTCCGCCTGGGCCGAGCGCGTCGAGGGCCAGGATCGCGCGCCCAAGCATCCCAAGTCCGCGCTCCAGGAATGGGCTGCCGCCAACAACCGCAAGCCCCCCGCCTACCATCTCACCGGCCGCTCCGGCCCCCACCATGCGCCGAAATTCGTAGTCGAAGTCGAGATCAAGAATGTGGGCAGCGCCACCGCTGATGGCTTGAGCAAGCAGGAGGCTGAAACTGCCGCCGCCAAGGCGTTGCTGGAGAAAGTCACATGACGGAGCGCTGCGGTTTCGTAGCCGTTGTCGGAGCGCCGAACGCCGGCAAGTCGACGCTCGTCAATGCGCTCGTCGGCCAGAAGGTCGCGATCGTCAGCCCCAAGGCGCAAACCACGCGCGTGCGGCTGATGGGGGTGGCGATCCTTGGTCAGGCGCAGGTGCTGCTGCTCGACACGCCCGGCATCTTCGAGCCCAAGCGCCGGCTGGACCGCGCCATGGTCGCGGCCGCCTGGGCGGGCGCGCAGGATGCGGACCTGCTCGCGCTCGTCATCGACGCCAAGACCGGCCTGTCGCATCGGCTGGAGGAGATGCTGGACGGGCTTGGCGGCAGGCCCGAGCCCAAATGGCTGATCCTCAACAAGGTCGACATTACGCCCAAGGAGGAACTGCTCACCCTAACCGCCAGGCTCTCCGAGCGGCTCCAGTTCGAACAAATCTTCATGGTCTCCGCCACGACCGGCGACGGCATCCCGGACCTCAAGACCGCGCTCGCCGCGCGCGTTCCGGAAGGGCCGTGGCACTTCCCCGAAGACCAGGTTTCCGACGCGACCGACCGCATGCTCGCCGCCGAAGTCACCCGCGAACAACTTTACCTCCAGCTCCACGCGGAGCTGCCTTATGCAAGCGCCGTCGAGACCGAAAAATACGAAGAACGCCGCGACGGATCGGTCGCGATCCACCAGCAGATCCTGGTCGGGCGGCCGACTCAGAAGGCAATCGTGCTGGGCAAGGGCGGCACGCGCATCAAGCAGATCGGCGCCGCCGCCCGCGCGCAACTGGCCGAACTGCTCGGCCGCAAAGTGCACCTCTTCCTCCACGTCAAGGTCAATCCCGACTGGGAAGAGGACCGCGGCCTTTACCGCGAGATCGGGCTCGACTGGGTGGAGTGAAACCAGGCGGTGTCGCCGCGCCATTCCCTCGCCGCCCTGCCCTCCAGCTCAAGCCGCCGCAGGTGTGCCATCGCCTCTCCGGTCGCGAGGCCGAAGATGCCGGCGTCGATCTTGCGCCCGAACAGGATCGAAAAGCAGTCGACCGCACGGCGGGGCTCCTCAAGGTGCTCGGCAAGCGCATTCAGCCGGTCGCGATGTCCGGCGTCGAGCGCGTCCAGACGGGCGTGCAGACCCATGAACGGATCACCATGCGAGGGCAGCACGAGCAGATCATCCGGCAAGCGACGCAGCTTGGCGATGGAGTCCAGCCAGTCGCCAAGCGGATCGCCTTCCGGCTCGCTGAGCGACAGCGACACGTTGGACGTGATCCGCGGCAGCACCTGATCGCCGGCGATCAGCACGCGGTTCGCCTCGTCGAGCAGGCAAACATGTTCGGGTGAATGGCCGTTGCCGGTGACGACTCGCCATTCGCGGCCGCCGATCGGGACGAGATCGCCGTCGCGCAGCCGTACGAAGCTGACCGGCACCGGCGTCACCACCGAGGCGAAGCGGCCCCAGCCCTTGGCGGCTTCCGCCTCAATCCGCTCTTCATTCCACCCGGCCGAGCGCCAGTAGGCAAAAGCATCGGGCGGCGGCGCGTCGCGCACGTCGCTGGTCAGCATCCGGGCGAACAGCCATTCCTCACGGCTCATCCAGAGCCGGGCGGAGAAACGCTCGCACAGCCAACCGGCAAGACCGAGATGATCCGGATGGAAGTGCGTGACCAGCATCCGGCTGATCGGCCGCCCACCGAGCGGCCCCGCGAGCAACGTCTCCCAGGCCTCGCGGCACGGCGGGATGTCGAGCCCGGCATCGATCGCGGCAAAGCCCTCGCCATCATCCAGCAGCCAGATATTGACGTGTTTGAGCGGCCCCGGAACCGGCAGCCGCGCCCAATGCAGCCCGTCGGCGACGCTGATCAACTCGCCTGCTTCGGGGAAGCGGCGGCCGAACGGGTAGGTCAGCCCCTTGTGGGTGTACGGACTTTCCGCTCCCGACAGCTCAGCTTCTGAACGGGTCGACAAAGCCGCGGTCGCTGGATGCGGGAGCGGCGGTCTCGCCGGCCAGCTCGGCGGCGTGTGCAGCCTCGGCTAGCCGCGCATTCGACTCGCGCTCGGCGCGCAGTTCCGAAATCAGCGCCTCGCGGTCGCCGGCAAGACGGCCATCGTCCGGCGATGGCTCGTGCCCTGCCGCCTTGGCCACCTTGGCGACCAGCGCATCGAGCTCGCGTTGCGAGCACAGACCGAGCGTGACCGGATCCTTGGGAGTGATGTTGGAGATGTTCCAGTGGGATCGATCACGGATCGCCGCGATCGTGGTCCGCGTCGTGCCGATCAGCTTGCCAATCTGGCCGTCGCTGATTTCCGGGTGATTGCGGATGATCCAGGCGATGCCGTCGGGCTTGTCCTGGCGCTTCGATACGGGAGTATAGCGCGGCCCCTTGGTGCGGCGGACCTCGTCCGGCACTTTGAACATGCGCAGCTTGTAATTGGGATCATTCTGCCCGCGCTCGATCTCCTCCTGCGTCAACTCGCCGGCCCGGATCGGATCGCGCCCGGTCAGCTTTGTCGCCGCGGTGTCATCAGCGATCGCCTGGATCTCAAGGATGTGAAGCCCGCAGAACTCCGCAATCTGCTGAAAGGTCAGCGAACTATTGTCGACCAGCCAGGATGCGGTCGCGTGAGGCATGAGCGGCTGGGCCACTGCGCAAGTACTCCGGAATAAAGAAAGGGCCGCCCCTCACGGAGCGGCCGAAGCAATCGCGGAGACTTAGTGCAGGGTGGCGCGAAGGGCAAGCAATGCGTTCGTGCGTGCCGGATTCGCCCGAAAACGTGCCCGTGAGTCCCGCGCCGCCTGCGAACGATCTGTGCCACACAAAAACCGAACTGTGGATCGAGCCTGCAGCCGACCCGCAAGAACGCCGCAGGGGCGATCGGGTGCGAACGAAGGGGATACCATGATGAAGTGCGTTGCCGCCGCGGCTTTGATTGTCGCTGCCATTGCAGGCGCCACCCAGCCCGCACACGCTGCGAGCCTTGATGCGGGGCCGCCGTCTGCGGGAGAGCGCAGCATGGGCGCGTTCGCGGGCGCTCGCTTGCGGCTCTCGCTCGGTGCGGCGCCCAAGGCGAGCGCCGCCTTCGCAATTGCGCCGATGCAGCGGTCCACGACGGGTGATGGCGCTGTGCGGATGCGCTTTGGCGAGGGCCTGGCATTTGGAACTGACGGCGGGGAACCGGTCACGCTCAGGCTCGCGGGCAGGCGCGTCGATCGGCTCGGGATCGCGCCGAATGGCAGGGTTGACGAACGCGCCGGCAAGCACGGGATATCAACGGTCGGCTATGTCGCGATCGGCGTGGGGGTGTTGGTTGCGGTCGTGTTCGCCCTGGGCGAGGCCTGCCGCACGGGCGAAATCTGCGGCAGCGACCGCGACGATTGAGCTCCTCCTTGGGCTAGGTCCGGCTCACCCGTCGCCGACCTCCAGTATCACCTTGCCGACGTGCACACCGCTTTCCATCCGGGCGTGCGCCTTGCTCGCCCGGGCGAGCGGAAAGACCGTGTCGATGACCGGGCGCATGCGGCCGGTCTCGAGAAAGGGCCAGACCTTCTTCTGGATTTCTACCGCGAGGGATGACTTGAACGCGACCGACCGGGCGCGCAGCGTCGAGCCGGTGAGCGTCAGGCGGCGGCGCATGATGTGCCACAGCTGCACCTCGGCCATCGCTCCGCGCTGCGCCGCGATCGAGACGTGACGCCCATCTTCGGCCAGGCACGCCAGGTTGCGGGACAGATAATCGCCCCCGACCATGTCGAGCACGACCTGCACGCCCTTGTCTTGCGTCAACTCCTTGACCGCCTCGACGAAGTCGCCGGAGCGGTAGTTGATCGCATAGCGCGCGCCCAGTTGGACCGCTCGGGCGCACTTCTCGTCCGATCCGGCAGTGACGATGACGTTAAGCTCGAACAGCCGCCCCAGCAGGATCGCAGTGGTCCCGATCCCGCTGGTCCCGCCATGCACCAGTACCGTGTCGCCGCGCTTGGCGCCGCCGATGCCGAACAGATTGGTCCAGACGGTGAACACCGCCTCAGGCAGCGCGGCGGCCTCGAC
This sequence comes from Allosphingosinicella sp., assembly GCF_036387615.1. Taxonomy (GTDB): domain Bacteria; phylum Pseudomonadota; class Alphaproteobacteria; order Sphingomonadales; family Sphingomonadaceae; genus Allosphingosinicella. The sequence continues at coordinate 66,926 of NZ_DASVTH010000032.1, read as the reverse complement.
CATGCTGAGCGGGCCGGGCACATTCAGGCATTGGCCAGTGGGCGAGGTGCAATATTCCGCATACCCGCCGCCACTGACCAGTGCGCAGACCCGCTTGGCCATCCAGCCCGAGGGAAACACACCCGCGCCGACGCCGACCACGCGGCCGGCGACCTCCAGGCCCGGGATGCTAGGCGCCCCCGGCGGCGGCGGATAAGCGCCGATCCGTTGCATCAGGTCCGGGCGATTGACGCCCGCCGCTTCGATCTTGATCAGCACCTCGCCCTCGCCAGGCTCGGGCACGGGCCGCTCGACCAGGGTCAGCACCTCGGGCCCGCCCGGCCCTTCGGGGTCGATCGCCCGCATTGTAGGCGGCACGGTGGCCATCGAGTCACGCTCCATCGAGAATATGCGCCGGTCGTGGCGCGCGTTGTTGACAGCGACTCCGCTCCGGTCAACGTTCCGTGTTGATGGACCTGGACGAACTCTTCCCGGCCAAGCCGGACGATCCGCTGACCCAGCTTGGCAAGCAGGATCTCGATCCGCTGTCCGTGGACGAACTCCACGCCCGGATTGCGGGGCTGGAAGCCGAGATCGCGCGGGTGCGCGCCAAGATCGATGCCTCCGTCTCCTTTCGCGCAAGCGCCGAAGCGATCTTCAGGAAATGAACCGCTCCCCCGAGGCCGGCGTTAATCATGCCGTGAAGCGGGTGGCCTGCTTGATCGCGGGCCGAGGCGGCACGACATTACGATCAAGCCGCCCGTGACAGTTTCGCGCGGGCGCTCAAGGAGTTGAACATGCCGTCTTTCGCCCGCGAACTCGAACAAACGCTCCATACGGCTTTGGCCGAGGCGAGCGGCCGCCGGCACGAATATGCGACGCTGGAGCACCTGCTGCTCGCGCTTGTCGAGGATGCCCATGCATCCAAGGTCATGTCAGCCTGCGGGGTCGACTTGAAGGAGCTGCGTGAGGCGGTTCGCCAGTATCTCGACACCGAACTGGAAGCGCTGAAGGTCGACGCGGATACCGATCCCTCCCCCACCAGCGGCTTCCAGCGGGTTGTCCAGCGCGCCATCCTCCACGTCCAGTCCTCCGGTCGCGACGAGGTGACCGGCGCCAACGTGCTTGTCGCACTCTTTTCCGAGCGCGAGAGCTATGCCGTTTATTTCCTCCAGCAGCAGGACATGAGCCGCCTCGATGCGGTCAGCTATATCAGCCACGGCGTCGGCAAGGGCGAGACCTCCACCGAGGCGCCCGAGGTCAAGGGCGCCGAGGAGCCCAAGCAGGAGGACGGCAAGAAGAAGAGCGAGAGCCCGCTCAAGCAGTTCACCGTCAACCTCAATGAGAAGGCGCACTCCGGCCGCGTCGATCCACTGATCGGCCGCGGGCCGGAGGTCGATCGCACGGTGCAGATCCTGTGCCGCCGCTCCAAGAACAACCCGCTCTATGTGGGCGACCCGGGCGTCGGCAAGACGGCCATCGCCGAAGGCCTGGCGCGCAAGATCATCGAGGGCGACGTCCCCGAGGTGCTTCGCGAGGCGGTGATCTACTCGCTCGACATGGGCGCGTTGCTCGCCGGCACTCGCTATCGCGGCGACTTCGAGGAGCGCCTCAAGGCGGTGGTGACGGAGCTCGAGAAGCTTCCCCACGCGATCCTGTTCATCGACGAGATCCACACGGTGATCGGCGCCGGCGCGACTTCGGGCGGCGCGATGGACGCCTCAAACCTCCTGAAGCCCGCTCTGTCGGGCGGCACGATCCGGTGCATCGGCTCCACCACTTACAAGGAGTTCCGCAACCACTTCGAAAAAGATCGCGCGCTGCTGCGCCGGTTCCAGAAGATCGACGTCAACGAGCCGACGATCGAGGACACAATCAAGATCCTGGCAGGGCTTCGCACCGCGTTCGAGGATCATCACAAGGTCAAGTACACGCCCGATGCGATCAAGTCGGCGGTCGAGCTGTCGGCGCGCTACATCAACGACCGCAAGCTGCCGGACAAGGCGATCGACGTGATCGACGAAGTCGGCGCAATGCAGATGCTGGTGCCGCCGAACAAGCGCAAGAAGACGATCACGGTCAAGGAGATCGAGCAGGTCATCTCGACCATCGCTCGCATCCCGCCGAAGAGCGTCTCGACCGACGACAAGAAGGCGCTCGAGCATCTCGACCGCGACCTCAAGCGGGTCGTGTTCGGCCAGGATGCCGCGATCGGCGTCCTCTCCTCGGCGATCAAGCTGTCGCGGGCAGGTCTCCGCGATCCCGACAAGCCGATCGGCAACTATCTCTTCTCCGGCCCGACCGGCGTCGGCAAGACGGAGGTGGCGCGTCAGCTGGCCAGCATCATGGGCATCCCGCTCCAGCGTTTCGACATGTCGGAATACATGGAACGGCATTCGGTGAGCCGCCTGATCGGTGCGCCTCCGGGCTATGTCGGCTACGACCAGGGCGGCCTGCTGACCGACGCCGTCGACCAGCATCCGCACTCCGTGCTTCTGCTGGACGAGATCGAGAAGGCCCATCCGGACCTGTTCAACATCCTCCTGCAGGTGATGGATAACGGCAAGCTCACCGATCACCACGGCAAGACGGTTGATTTCCGCAACGTCATCCTCATCATGACCACCAATGCGGGCGCCAGCGACATGGCGCGCGAGGCGGTGGGCTTCGGCGCCATGACCCGCGAGGGCGAGGATGAGGAAGCGATCAAGCGGATGTTCACGCCGGAATTCCGCAACCGCCTCGATGCGATCGTGCCGTTCAGCTACCTGCCGCCGGAAGTGGTCGCCCGGGTTGTCGACAAGTTCATCCTCCAGCTCGAGCTTCAGCTGGCGGATCGCAACGTCCACATCCACCTCGACGACGAGGCCAAAGCCTGGCTGACGACGCGCGGCTACGACAAGCTCTACGGCGCGCGCCCGATGGGCCGCCTGGTTCAGGAGAAGATCAAGCAGCCGCTCGCGGAGGAGCTACTGTTCGGCAAGCTGATGCACGGCGGCGAGGTCAAGGTCACGATCAAGGACAACGCACCCGCGTTCGAGATCGTCTCCGCCCCGCCCAAGGCGGCCAAGAAGAAGGGCCGAAAGGTCCAGATCGGGGAGGCCGAAGGCCAGGCCGACCAAGGCCAACCCGAACCGCAGGCCTGATACAGACCCTCTCCCTTGATGGGATGAGCGGGCCGGAATGCCTCCGGACAATCATGAACATGCCGGGGGCGTGTTCACCCGCTCATGGTTGCGCAGCCTTAGCGAGCCGCTTTGGCGAGCTTAGGCGAAGCTGGGAGAGGGTGACACCGGTCGAGTTCAGCCGCCGACGGGGTCGCCCTCTCCAACTCCGCCTAGGCTCCTTTATCGCAAGGCTCCGTACCCTCTCCCGTCAAAGGGAGCGGGTTTCATTGTTCAGCATTCGCGCTAAACTCGCCTGACCACACCACGAGGCGCGCATGGCTGACATCACCTTCTACACCAACCCAATGTCGCGCGGGCAGATTGCGCGCTGGATGCTGGAGGAAGTCGGCCAGCCTTACGAGACGGTGCTGCTCGATTACGGCACCACCATGAAGTCGCCCGACTATCTGGCAATCAATCCGATGGGCAAGGTCCCTGCGATCCGGCACGGAGAGGTGGTGGTCACCGAAGGGGCGGCCATCTGCGCCTATCTCGCCGACGCCTTTCCCGACCGCCAGCTCGCGCCCGCGCCCCGGGACCCGTTACGAGGATCGTATCTTCGCTGGATGTTCTTTGGCGCCGGCCCGGTCGAGCACGCCGTCACCAACCACTATCTGAAATGGGACCCAAGCCCCGAGCAGTCGATGATGGTTGGTTATGGCGGCTACGACACAGTGCTCGGTGTACTCGAGCAACTTGTCGCCACGGGCCCGTATCTGCTCGGCGACAAATTCTCTGCGCTTGACGTTTATCTCGGCTCGCAGATCTCCTGGGGCACGCAGTTCGGCACGATGGAAAAGCGCCCGGGCTTCGAGGAGTATGTTGCCCGCATCACCGCCCGTCCCGCTTACTGCAAGGCCAAGGACACCGACGCCGCCCTGATGCCGAAGCGGGACTCCGCCTAGAGCGTCAGCACCGGCGGCTCGGCGTCCGACCGGATCGGCGCGTTCATCCCGCACCCGCGCGGATTGTCCCGAACCGGAGACCGCCGGACCGCAATAGCCCCTCCCGTCCTGTGAGCTTACCCTCGTTCCCCACGCCTAGGCTTAGGTGGAGGGGGTGCATATTCGATGGGCGGAGGCGGTGCGTCATACGCCATCGGCGGCTCGTAGGTCACTGCCTCGCAAGGTGTCCCGGCGTTTCGCATGGCGACGCGGACGCGCTCGTCGTTGCAGAGCAGTTGAACCGCGCCCTCGCGCATGCCCATGTGGTGAAGCTCACGGGAGAGCTTGATCGTCTCGCAGATGCGGTCCCGCTTCGTGCCGCCCAGGCTCACCCCGAGGATGCCCGTCTGAACGCCGGCACTTGCGCTTCCCAAACAGGTGTCGATGCCAGACGTCAGCGGAGCAGCATATGCCGTGCTCACCGGGATCCGGCGGTTGCGGGCTTCACGATGGATGTAGGTGTCGCCCTCCACCGAGACGTTCGACGAGAGATTGGACGAGTTGTTGGCGTTGTTGGTGTTCGAGTTCGAAGCTGTGGCCGTGGAAGGCCCCGTCGAAACATTGCCGATCGAGGCTGCGCCGCCGGTGGCCGATGCACCAGCCTTCGCTCCGGCATGAGCACCCGCGTGGGCGCTGTTTTTGATATTCTGGCCGTAGTTGAGGTGCGGCAAATGACCAACAGGTGTTCCCTTTGGCGGCGCCTTCCAGGCTGGCGGCAAGTGCTGGTACACGAGTTTCGGCGGCTTCGCCGGGTGCGCTGGCTTGGCACCATAGTTGAGGTGCGGCAGCTTCGCGACCGGGATGCCTTGCGGTTTCGTGTGTTTAGGATGCGGACTTCCGGACGCGAGCGCTGGCGTTGCCCAAACGACGCTGGCGAGAAGGATTGTGAGACGCATCATGCCCTCCCCTGTTGAGAGGCGGCTTTCACCACCCCGATGAGATTTGGTAAGCGCCGCATTGACACTGAGTCAACGGACCGCCCCTGCTGCGTCCCAAGGCGTCTGCTTTTAGCACAAGCCGTAGCGTGAAGGTTCCCGGCTGCACGTTCGCAGTTGCTCAACTGGCGAGGCTTTCAGGCTTCACTGTCCGCCGAAGCGCAGCCGCAGGCCGCCGTTCAGGATGAAGCCTTCCGTTGGCGCCCAAACATCGACTGTCCACTGGCCGCTGGGCCTGCGTTGCGGGAGGAGGAGCGGATCGTAACGGGTTTGGCGGACGCCCAGAATGTTCTCGGCGTTGGCGAACAGGCTGATCTTGCCAAGCACGACCTCGCCGAGGACGCCGAGATGAAGATAAGGCCGACTTTCCGTTCGATAAGGATTGTCTTCGAGCGATTGGCGGCCCGTATAATATGCTTCGATCCCGATGCGCCCTTTTCCGTGCTGTTCCCACATCGCCACCGCGCCAGCTGTGTGGCGGGGCGTCAGAGGCACCCGCCTCCGATTTGCGGCCATGTCATCGGGCTCAGTCGCGTCGACGAAGACATAGCTGCCGGTGATCGAGAACGCGTCCCACCTGTAGCGCAGCAGGAGCTCCGACCCGCGGATGCGAGTGTGACCCTCGATGTTCACGAGCCGCACCCGATCCGCCGCGACAATCTCCAGCCGCGTGGCCTTGTCGATGTCGGAGGCGAACAGGGTGACGCTAGCCTCCAGGGGCCCGGGTGCGTACCCGATGTCGATGGACGCGGTCTGCGCCGTCTCGGCCCTCAGGCCGCTCAGCGGCTCCAGCCGCGACAGGCCGGCAGCCTCGATCTCCTCCACAAACGGCGTGGGCGCATAGAAGCCGCGGCCGAGCGAAGCGCGGATGCTCCAGGATCCAGGCCGGTAGAGCGCCGACAGGCGCGGACTTAGCTGCGTTCCGTATTCGCTGTGAAAGTCGAGCCGCGCGCTGGCGGCTACGGTCAGCTCAGGGCCCAACTCATGCTCGACCTGCGCGAACAAGGCCGGGACATCGAAAGTGTAGTTGAAGACCGGAAAGGTCTTGGAACGGAAGCTGTCATCCTGGAACGCGACGCCGGCGAGCCAGCCAGTCGCATCCGAATGTCCGGCCAGCGAGGCTTCGGCGAACAAAGTGCCGTGGCGATCCTCCTCGGCGACATCACCGAACCGATGCCGATGACCCTGGGTCATGGCGGATGCGCGAAGGTGCAGGCTGCCGAGTCGCTCGACCGGGAACTCGGCGGCAAGCCCGGTGTCGAGCCGGTCCGTGCTCTGGGTCTGCGCGAACGGGCGACCGTCCGGCGTGGTACGACCAGGCAGGGTGCCGCCCTCCCTCTCCTCGATCATCGCCCCCACCGTGAGGTAGGCGGACGCGCCGCTTGTGCCCTGCCAGAACAAACGTGGACGTGCCGTCAATCGCTCATAGAAAGGAATGTCGATCCAGCCGTCCTCGTCCAGGTCATGACGGCTCTGCCGGTGCGCGCCGCCGGTTATCGAGGCGCTCCAGCCATTGCCGAGCGGTGACGAGAGATAGCCGGTCAGGTCCTGGCCATTCCGGCTGGTTGCGTTGGCGAGCACTTCGGCCTCGAACTCCTCGCCCGGACGCCGCGAGACGAGGTTGATGACGCCGCCAAGCGCGGAGGCGCCGTAGAGTGCGGAGGCGGTGCCCTTGATCACCTCCACCTGGCCGAGATCGGTCGGTGGGATCTGCAGGACGCCGAGCGAAGAGGCCTGGCCGCCGTAGAGCGGCAAGCCATCGGCGAGCAGCTGCGTGTAGCGACCCTCCATGCCTTGAACTCGGATGTTGGCCGCGCCCAATGCAGGCGAGGTCACCTGGACGCGCACGCCGCCAGTCTCGTTGACCAGCATGGCGATGTTCCCCGGCCGCATCAGCAGCTTTTCCTCGATCTCCTCGCGGGTGATCACCTCGACCCGAATTGGTTCGTCCTGAATCCGCCGACCTGTGCGGGTGCCCTGGACGATGATCTCTTCTTCATCGGCCTCCGTCTCCTGCTGCTGCTCCTGCTCGGCGGCGATCGGCTGCTGCGCCTGTGCGGCCGAACCGAAGAGGAGTGAGGCCAGGAGCGAGGTGGCACCGATCGAGGCGGTGGACGCGACACTGTTCATGGCGCGCCGATAGCCGGCTTTCCCCGATCCGCGTAGCGGCTTGAGCGCCTGTTTGGTTGCGGGCCAGGAGCTGCCTTCCGGCACAGTCCTGCCTCGTCCGCAAGTACCACTTGCGGACGAATGGCTCCCTCCCCTATAGCCCCGCCTGTCCAGCGGGCGTAAGCGCCTGCGGAGGCTCGGGAACAGCGTGGTGGGGTTGTGGCGGTGACGCCCGCTCAGGCCGCGCTCTTTTGCCTTGTCGGCTCCGATGCTTCCGCGCGCCCATGCCCGCCGGGACGGCCGCGTTTCCGCATGGGGCGGACGCGGTGGTCGGGTTACAAGACCTCGGGAAACAACCCGGGGCCGGCAAAACAAACACAAGGACACATCTCCAAATGGCCACTGCGGCAATGCCTACGCGCGACGATTTCGCGGCCCTCCTCAACGAAACGCTCGGCGGCGAGAATGCCAGCTTCGAAGGCCGGGTCGTCACCGGCACGGTCACCGGAATCGAGAACGATCTCGCCGTCATCGACGTCGGCTTGAAGTCCGAAGGCCGCGTGCCGCTGCGCGAGTTCGCCGCGCCAGGCCAGAAGGCCGAGCTCAAGGTCGGCGACACGGTGGAAGTCTATGTCGATCGCGTCGAGAACCATCAGGGCGAGGCGATGCTGTCGCGCGACCGGGCCCGTCGCGAAGCCGCCTGGGACAGCCTCGAGAAGCAGCATGCCGCCGGCGAGCGCGTCGAGGGCGTGATCTTCGGCCGGGTGAAGGGCGGCTTCACCGTCGACCTGAACGGGGCCGTCGCCTTCCTGCCCGGCAGCCAGGTGGACATCCGCCCGGTCCGCGACGTGGGCCCGCTGATGGACCTGCCGCAGCCTTTCCAGATCCTCAAGATGGACCGCCGCCGCGGGAATATCGTCGTCTCACGCCGCGCGATCCTTGAAGAGACCCGCGCCGAACAGCGCACCGGCCTTATCCAGTCGCTCCACGAGAACCAGATCGTCGACGGCGTGGTCAAGAACATCACCGATTACGGCGCCTTCGTGGATCTGGGCGGCATCGACGGCCTGCTCCACGTCACCGACATCAGCTACAAGCGCGTCAACCACCCGTCGGAAGTCATCAACATCGGTGACACCGTGCGCGTGCAGATCGTTCGCATCAACCGGGAGACGCAGCGCATCAGCCTTGGCATGAAGCAGCTTGAGACGGATCCGTGGGAAGGCGCTCAGGCCAAGTATCCGATCGGCGGCGTGTTCCATGGCCGCGTCACAAACATCACCGAATATGGCGCCTTCGTCGAACTCGAAGCCGGCATCGAAGGCCTGGTCCACGTTTCCGAAATGAGCTGGACCAAGAAGAACGTCCATCCGGGCAAGATCGTCTCGACCTCGCAGGAAGTCGACGTCGCCGTGATCGAGGTCGACGAGGAGAAGCGCCGGATTTCGCTGGGTCTCAAGCAGGCGCAGGCCAATCCGTGGGAAGCGTTCGCTCAGGCCCATCCGGTCGGCTCCATCGTCGAGGGCGAGGTCAAGAATTCGACCGAGTTCGGCCTGTTCATCGGCTTGGAAGGCGATGTCGACGGCATGGTGCACATGTCGGATATCGCCTGGGGCGTGACGGGCGAGGAAGCGCTCAACCTTCACCACAAGGGCGAGAGCGTGCAGGCGCAGGTGCTCGAGGTCGATGTCGAGCGCGAGCGGATCAGCCTCGGCATGAAGCAGCTCGAGCGCGGCGGCGTTGCGGCCGGCGGCGGTGCTGGTGGCGGCGCGGGCGTCAACCGCGGCGAGGTCGTCACGGTGACGGTGCTCGAATCGCGTGACGGTGGGCTCGAGGTTCAGGTCGGCGACGACGGCGTATCCGGCTTCATCAAGCGCACCGATCTCGGCCGCGATCGCGACGAACAGCGCCCGGAGCGCTTCCAGGTTGGCCAGAAGTTCGACGCGATGGTGACGGGCTTCGACCGCTCCAAGAAGCCGACCTTCTCCGTCAAGGCGATGCAGCTCGCCGAGGAGAAGCAGGCCGTCCAGCAGTACGGCAGCTCCGACTCGGGTGCCAGCCTCGGCGACATTCTGGGCGAGGCGCTGAAGCAGCGTAACAGCTGATTGCTGCACGTGTGAGCGGCGGGTGTCAGCAGCGCCCGCCGCCTCAGCTCGGCATTTGCGGGGTGGCGGCCGGTCGCAACATGTCTTTGCCCCGGCTTGCTTTTCCGATCCGTTGGTGCGATGCATCGGATTGGCTATTGCGGGAACTACGGTAGAACTCGCGAGAAGCTGAACACCTTGGGGTGGGGGATTGAAGCCGTGATCCGTTCCGAACTCGTCCAGAAGCTGTGCGATGACCATCCCGATCTCACGGGCAAGGAGATCGAACGGGTCGTCACGGCATTCTTCGATTCCGTCACTGACCAGTTGCAGCAAGGCGGCCGTGTGGAATTGCGCGGCTTTGGCGCATTTTCCACCCGCGAGCGCGATGCGCGCAAAGGGCGCAACCCGCGGACCGGCGAAGCGGTCGACGTCACCGCCAAGCGTGTGCCCTACTTCAAACCCGGCAAGGAAATGCGCGAACGTCTCAACGTTTGAGCGATGCCAGCTCATTGAGGGGTCCTCGACCCGCATTGAGCGTTTGCGCGGATTTCCCCTTCGCGGGCAGTGCGGCCAAGGCTAGCAGGGCGTCAGCGCGGACGTGGCGGAACCGGTAGACGCCGGAGACTTGAAAACTGTTTTCTCGCGTGACGCCGACTTTTTGCGCCGAATCCTCGTTCCCCTAGCAATGACTTAGTTGGCGGCCGCAGTCAGGCAGTATGCTCTGACGTGCTCGAAGGGTCCGCGGGGAGGCAAGAGCCCGGCGCTTGAGCCAAAACAAGCCATCGCGCGAAAGCCTGCGCTGTGGCACTACGCCGGCAATGCGGACGTGGCGAAATCGGTAGACGCAGCAGACTTCACAGGAGTGCCCGGGGGGAAACGCTCGGAGTAGAACCGCTCAAATTCGGGGAAAGCTGGGGTGCCAAACCTTGCCGATCCCGAGCCAAGCCCGGCTTCCGGCCGGGAAGGTGTAGAGACTAGACGGGCGGCGCCTACGGCCTGATGGCTAAGGCGAAGGGATAGTCCAGACCACGAACGCCTGTTGCGGGCGGCGGCGAAAGTCGAAGTGGTAAGAAAATCTGCTTCTCGAACGGGAGTGCGGGTTCAAGTCCCGCCGTCCGCACCACCTTTCCTGTTAGGGAAAGCCTTCACAGGCTGCTTCCTTGCAGCCAAGGGCGAATCAGCACCTTTGCGGGGTTCCCGAGCTTGCTGTGCAAGCGCCGGATCGTGTGGATGGAGAGGCCGCGCCTGCGATTCAGAACCTCCGCGATTTGCGTGCGGGTGCCAATCGCGCCTTCAAGGTCGTGAGGGGTCAGGCCCTGCTGCTCAATGCGGAACTTGATCGCCTCGACAGGGTCGGGAGCGTCCATCGCATGATGCGTGGCTTCATAAGCGTCGATCAAGGTCACGAGCGGGTCAAGCCGATCGCCTCGCGAGTGCCGCTCTTCGCACCCAAAGCGCGGCGGACTCCTCCATCGCGCATCATCGTCCGCCTCGCTGCGGATGGTTTTCAGCTCAGTTGCCATGCTCAACCTCCTTCACGTGGATGCGACCATGATCCTTGCGCCTGCGAACCATTTGATCCAGGCAATCGCCTTCTTAGGTCAACTGCCACCACCAGCCGGTAATCGTTGCCCTTGATGTTGAAGACGGTCCGATCGGCACTGACGATGCTTGTGATGACGTAGTGGCGCTTCATCGGCGAGGTTGATCCAGGCCGTATCTCTTTCTCCCTGCTTCCCAGCCGCCTAGATGAAGAAGTCGGTAGTGGGGTCGGGCGGGACGACGGGATCGACGAGTTCGAACACATAATCCTCGCCGGCCTGGTAGCCGGCCACCCCGTTCGCATCGACGATGCCGAAGGTCCGGCCCGCATAATCGCCTTGGCCCGCAACCAGCACCGCCGCCTCGCCTGCGCCGAGCAGCCCGTCGAGCGCGGCCGCAAGGTCGATGTCAAACGTCGCCTGTGCAAGCGGCGCACCTTTCACGACATCGGAAAAAGCAGGCGCGTCGCCCGGCAGGTCGACCCGGTCGACCTGGAAGTCGAACCCGATCAGAGTGTCGAAGCCCAGACCCGTCGACTCGGCGGCCGTCGCGTAGACGAACGTGTCGCCGTCGCCGCCGGTCAGGAAGTCGCCGCCCAGCCCGCCGATGATCCGATCGGCGCCCGCGCCGCCGTTGATCCGGTCGACGCCGCCCCGGCCGTGGATCTCGTCTGCGCCCGCGCAACCGATGATCGTATCGGCGCCGTTTCCGCTGAAGATGCGGAAGCGGCCGTCCGTCTCGGCCGAGCCGTCAAAGGTCAGCGTCTCGTGCGCGGCCAGTCGGTTGGCGGTGATAACCAGGGTTCCGCCGGCGACCAGGTTACCGTCGTTGATGGTGAGATCGTAGCTGTAGCCGCTGCCGCCACCTCCGAAGCGCGTGTCGCCGCCGGTCAGGAGCACGATCTGCTCGATGTTCGTCAGTTGATCGGCCCCGAACACAATCGCGAACTGGCCGGTGTAGTCGCCCTGGAGCCCAAGCTGGTTGAGCGAGCCGGCGCCGCCATCGAGCTTGTCGTCCGGCCCAAACCGACCGTCGCGCCCGAAGAAGAAGCCGTCGTCGCCGGCCCCGCCGGTCAGGGTGTCGATGCCGTGGCCGCCATAGACGAGGAAGAAGCCGTTCTTCTCGGCCGAACCGTCGAAGGTCAGATTTTCGCCAAGGCGCAACGTGTTGGCGGTGACCACCAGCCGCTGCCCCACGCCAAGGCCGCCGCTCCAGGCGAAATCGTAGCTGTAGGAGCCGCCGGACGTGTCGCCGAAGCGCGAGTTCGAACCCGGCAACAGCACGATCTGCTCGATGCCATTGACGTTGCCGCCCCCGAACGTCACTCCCGCGGAATAGTCGCCCTGCAAGCCGATCTGGTCGAGCGCCCCTTTGCCGCCATCCACCGAGTCGGCGCCCGTAAACGCCGCGCCGAAATAAAAACCGTCATCGCCAGCACCGCCAGAAGCGCTGTCATCGCCGCCCTGGTTCAAGAAGATCAGGTCACCGAGCGAGGAACCGGTGATCAGGTTGTTCCCGGCATTGCCCCGAAGTCCGCTCGCGCCCGAGGAGCCGGTGTAGGTCAACACCTCGACGTCATCCGGCAGCGCATAGTTGCCGAGCGTGGTGCGGACCTCGTCCCGAATACCTTCGCCCGCGGCCTCGATCACCACGTCGCCAACATCATCCACGAGATACAGGTCGCTTCCGGCGCCGCCCTTCATGGTATCGGCTTCGGCGCCGCCGTCCAGCAGGTCGGCACCGTCGCCACCGCTCAGATCGTCCCGGCCCGCGCCGCCGGACAGGGTGTCGGAGCCCGCGCCGCCAGCGAGAGCATCCGAGCCGCCGCCGCCGTTCAACGTATCGTCCCCGGCAAGGCCATCCAGATAGTCGGGATTGTCGGTGCCCGTGATCGTGTCCGCACCGGCCGTGGACGAGGTGAGCTCGTGCAGGATGATCTTCGAGTCCGTTCCATCGCTAGTAATCTCGAAGCTGAGGTTGCGGACCGGATCTTCGATCGTGAACAGCGTGTCGGCGGCGCCGTCCCCATTCGTGTCGAGGCTGATCTTGATCGACCCGATCTTCAGCGCGGCCGCGAGCGGGTTCAGGACGGAGCCGAGCACGTTGAAGAACACGCCCTCGAACGTCGCCTTGGCCGCGCTCTCGCCCCCAAAGGCGAAGCTGGTGAGGTTGAGCTCCTGCGCGGTGCCGACAAAGCCGGTATTCTCGGAAAGATCGTAAGTCTTGCCGGGCTGCACCTGCACCGGCGGCGCGAGCGGGGGAAGATCGTCGATAACGAAACCGGATGTGGAGGGAGTCCCGTAGCTGATCTTCTCCATGCCGACCAGGATGTCGGTGCCATCCGGCGAGCCTTCGCGCTTGTCGCGCACCCGCACATGGGTCTGGGTTGCGGTGATCTCGTAGTCCTGGAAGCGGCCGCTGACGAGGAAGGTGTCGGTGCCATCGCCGCCGGCGATCTTGTCGTCACCTTCCCCTCCCTCGATCGTGTCGTCGCCGCCCCGGGCGTTGATGCGGTCATCGCCAGCGCCCCCGATCAGAAGATTGTTCGCTCCATCACCGCGCAGCGTATCGTCGTAAGTGGTGCCGACGAGGTTCGCGATCGAGATGAGCGTGTCTGGCTTGGCGGCCCGGCTCGCTTCTCCAGCGCTTCCAGATCGATGTTCACGAACTCTGCTGCATCGGCATAAGTCGCGGTGTCGGATCCATCGCCACCGTCCAGTGTGTCGGCGCCCTCCCCGCCATTTAGGACATCATCGCCCGCGCCGCCGATCAGCGTGTCGTCGCCATCGCCCCCGAACAGCGCGTCCTTCCCGCCGCGGCCGTCCAGGTGATCGTTGCCGCCCCCGCCCTCGAACCGGTTCAGTCCGTCACCGCCACTGATGTGATCGCCAAAGGCAGTGCCGAGCACGCCTTCGATGGAACGATACGTGTCCCCGGCGGCATCTCCGGTATTGAGGGCCGGGTTGACGGGGTCGACCGTGACCCCGCTTGCCGCTCCCACATAGCTTGCCGAGTCGATCCCGATGCCGCCATCCAGATGGTCGGCTCCGGCGCCCCCCTTCCAGAACATCGTCGCCAAGCGCGCCAATCAGCGTGTCGTTCCCGCTCAAGCCGAAGAGGAAATCGTCGCCAGCGGCGCCGTCGAAATGATTGGCCGTATCGTCGCCGGCCATGATGTCCTGGAACTCCGAGCCGACGAAGCGTTCGATTCCGTTGAACGTATCGCCGGCCGCATCGCCAGAATTGGCGGCAGGGTTGGACAGCGAAAGATTGATGCCTGACGACCCCAGATAGCTGGCCGTGTCGGTTCCGGCGCCGCCGTCCAGCTTGTCCGCGCCCGGACCGCCGATCAGAACGTCGTCGCCACCCTTCCCGAACAGGTCGTCATTGCCGTCCAGCCCTGTCAGCCGATCATCGCCGATCGACCCCGTGAGGATGTTGTTGTTCTGCGTACCGGGAATGGCCAACTGCGCCGTCAGGACGGTCGAGTTGATCAAGCTGGTGCTGTCGAAGTCGAACACGATCTCCCCGGCATCATCGACTTGCGACACCCTCGGGTAATCGGGATACACCACCAGGAGGCGCCCATCGGCCAGCTCGACGAAGCCTGCCTTGCCGATCGCCTCGGATTGCCGTTCACGGTCGTCGCGCGGAGTGATGTCGAAACCCGCCCCGACGAGCTCTCCCTCCGCGGTAAATTGCTGGCCGATGAAATTGTGGTGGGGGCTGAACCCGTAAACCAGGAAACCGCCTTGCACCGCGCGGATTCCGTCGAGATCGATCTGCGACAAGGTCGTGACGACCGCGTCGTTCGCAACCCTCTGGCCGGCTGCGTCAAACACCTGGACATGGATTGCGCCTTGGTCCTGCCGATAGGCGATTGCGAACCCGCCATTGTCCAGGGCAGCGATCTCGGCAGCGAAAGGGCTGGCGGTCGGTTCCGTCACCGCGATAGACTGTGTCGCCGGAGTCCCATCGTTAGAGAACAGCCGGACGAAGCCCTGCAGGGGGTAGATCTTCAGCGCGTCGCGATCCACGAACTGCGTCGTGTAGGAAATGACGAACTTCCCGTCGGGCAGCGCTTCGATGTCTCCAACAGACTCCTTGGCTCCCGCCAGGGTGAAGCTTTGGCCGATGGTTTCTCCAGTCGGAGCGTAACGCTGGCCATAGGTCGTCTGCTGTTCGATGATCCCTTCCGACCAGACCACGACGTAGCTGCCGTCGGACAACCCCTCCACGTCGATCAGCGTCCGGTCCTCGGCTTGTGAATTGTCGACCGTCTTCGGCTCTCCAACCTCGGCGCCGTCCGCCTCGAAGATGCGGGTGATGATGATCACATCGGCCCTGTCGACCGGGTGATCGATCGTATAAGTCACTGCAAAACGGCCGTTCGACAAAGCCGTGATGTGGGGCTGAGGGGAATGCTGTGTGGTGCTAAGCTGAATCGGCTCCCCAACCTGTTGCCGCTCATCGTTGAACAAGCGGATGCGATAGACCGACTCGCCGTCCTCGTTGATGAAATCTGACGAAAGCATTGCGAAGCCGCCACCCTCAAGGGCAGCAACGTCCAAATGGAACGCGTTGACCGACTCGACCAAGGTCGCTCGGCTCCCGTCATGCTCAGGCCGGATGATCACGTCGCTAAGCATTCCGGCGCTCGCGCCTTGGCCGAGCCCGCGGATGCCGTCCGAAAACTGAACGAACTCGAACTCGAACAGCGAGTCGGTCCCGTCCGGCGCGCCCGCGCGCTGGTCGCTGACGAAATAGGTCTTGCTGGTGTCGTTGTAGGTGATCCGGTAGTCGGAGCGCTTGCCACTGAACACGGCCGTGTCGCTGCCCGCTTCTCCGATCAGCGTGTCGTTGCCTGCGCCGCCGGTCACGACGTCATCGCCCGCGCCGACATTTACCCGATCGTTGCCGCCGAGGGCCGTCACCCGGTCGTTGCCGCCCGCCGTCCTGATGTCGTCGCCAAGATTGTTGTCATGCGCAGTGATGTGGAAATGTTCGATGGACGTGAAGGTGACCGTTGACCCGTTGACGTTGTCGTAGAAGCCGTCGAAGCCGCCGTTCGAGCTGACGCTTAGACTGTGGCGGGAAGTCGTGAAATAGGCAGAGCCGCTTGAGGAACTGCTCCAATCAATGATCAGAGTGTCGTCGCCGGCATCCCCGTGCACCGTGTCGGAGCCTCGGAACACGCTGGCCGTGTCGTTGCCGCCTCCCAGGTGCATGATGTCCCGCTGGGATTCCAAGCTCGTGACGATCGTGTCGTCGCCGCTGCCGGTCCGAAGCGCGCCGGAAGCGGCAGTGCTGAACAGCCCGAAATATTCGAAGTTGGTGAAGCTTGTTCCCGCCGGGCCTGCATAGCTGTTCTTCTGAAGATCCCAGATGACCGGGGCCGAGGTGGTCGACAGGTCGACCGAGATGCCATCGATGCCGGCGCCCCCATCGGCCGTGTCCAGTCCGGAACCCACGTCGACGTAGTCGTTGCCGCCGAGGAGGAACACGCGGTCATTGCCGCTGCCGGTGCGGAGTTGATCACCGATATTGTTGTCATGCGCGGTGATGTGGAAGTGGTCGATCGAGGTGAACGTCACCCTCGATCCGTTGATATTGTCGTAAAAGCCGTCAAAGCCGCCAGCCGAGTTTACGAGCAGCGAGAAGCCAGACGAGTGCAAGGTGAAGTATGCGGAGCCGCTCGACGAGCTACTCCAATCGATGGTCAGGGTGTCGTTGCCGGCATCACCGTGCACCGTGTCGGAGCCGCGGAACACGCTGGCCGTGTCGTTGCCGCCGCCCAGGTGCATGATGTCGCGATGCAAATTCAGGCTCGTGACAATCGTGTCGTCGCCGCTGCCGGTCCGAAGCGCGCCGGAAGCGGCAGTGCTGAACAGCCCGAAATATTCGAAGTTGGTGAAGCTTGTTCCGGCCGGCCCTGCATAGCTGTTGGCCTGCAGGTTCCAGGTGATCGGTGTAGAGGTCGCCGACAGATCGGCCGAGATGCCGTCGTCGCCGGCACCGCCGTCGGCCGTCTCCAGCCCGGAGCCCACATCGACATAGTCGTTGCCGCCGAGGAGGAAGAGGCGATCATTGCCGCTACCGGTCCGCAGCTGGTCGCCGATATCGTTGTCGTGCGCTGTAATATCGAAATGTTCGACCGACGTGAAGTTGACGGTGTAGCCGTTGACGTTCTCGTATCGGCCGTCGAAGCCGCCATTCGGGTTTGGCGTGAAGGTCTGCCGTGAGAAGGTGAAATATCCGCCGGTTGCAGCCCGCCAGTCCAGGACCAGAGTATCCGATCCCGCGTCGCCGTTGATGAAGTCGGTTCCGGAGTGCGACATCTTCAAAATGTCGTTGTCGTCGCCCCCGTTGAGCGTGTGTCGCCGCTCTCCTTGCCGTCGAGCGTGTCGTCGCCGCCAAAGCCGTTGATGATGTCCGAACCGGTCGTGCCGTTCAGCGTGTCCGGATCAATGCCGCCGTTGATCGTCGCCATGGAAACCTCCCCCAAGCCCGCTCCTCCGGGCTTTCACACGGCAAGTGCGTCAACGGGGTCGATTAGGGGCCACTGATTTCGGATTTTTTCACTTCTGCCGGGACTCAGCTGCGACAGTGCCTTGCCTGCCGCTGCCGGACGAGGCGCACGCCATAATCCTCATCGAGCCTGACTTGCCGGTCGATGCGCCGCAACTGCTCGAACAGCTGCATCACCTTCCCGTATCGCCAGCACGCGCTCGCCTCGCGGCCCGCATCTGCCTCCATGTCGGCGAGAATGGCGATGCTTACCGCATACTCCCGCAGGCGACGGGGTTCGGTGGGCGCCGACCTCCATTCTTCGAGGCGGAATGCAATCAGCTCCCGCGCGATTGCGATTGCCTCATCGAAGCGACGCAAAGCCGCCAGCGCCTGCCCATGTCCGCCCCGCACCACCATGTACTGACGTGCCGTCTCGCGGTCGCTCGGCTCAGCTTCGCTGACCGCCCGCATCTCGCGGGAAGCTTTCGCCAGCAGCGCCTCCGCTTCCCGCGCGCCGGTCGCTGGGTCATGGCCAAGCAGGGTGGTCGCGAGCGAGTATCGGGCCATCGGGACCCGGCGGCTGGCGAGCGGATCCCCAGGCCAGCGGATGCCGATCGCTTCCCATTGGCGGATAAGCCTTCGATAAACGGCGATGCTATTGGCCACACCGATCGTCGGGTCAGAGTAATAAGTTGCGTCGCCCAGAAGCTCCGTTGCGTAGGCCTGCGTCACCAGACCCTTATAGTCGTTCGGTGGAACGCGAACGTCCAGGACGGCGCGCGTGTGACGGATCGTGTCGGCATAGCGGCCCTGTGCCATGCGCAGCGAAGCAAGGGCCACGAGGAAGTCCGCCCCGAGCTCGTGCCGGGGAGACGACCGGGCGATTGTCGCGGCTGCGTGTAGCGCCTGGCTCGCCGCCGGCAGGTTGTTGAACGTGTGCATTTCAAGCCGCGCCCGCGCAATCAATGCTCGAGCCCTCACCTGAGCCGCCTGTGGGCTGGCATCCTCCCCAATTGCTTGGATGGCTCGCTCCAGGTTGGCGCGGGCAGCCTCGCCTTGCCCGAAACTGGGGCGCCCGGGCGCTCCCAGCCGTTCCGCCAACCGAATCAGTCCTTCGGCCGCCTCCAGCCGGACTTCGGCCGGAGCGTTCTCGCTAGCAGCAAGGCGGGTCAGGTAATGCTGTGAAACGCGCGCGACTTCGGCTCGCAGAGGAAGCGAGCCTGGTTGGCGCTCCAGACGGTCGGAGAGCCGGTAGAGCAGGTAACGGGACGTGCCGCGCGCGTCCTCGAAGCGGGCGCTCGCCTCGGCACGGGCGCGCTCTGCCCGGAAATAGCTCAGGGTCGCTACGACGCTGGTGGCGAGCAGCAGCACCAGCGCCGCGGCAGTCGCGGAAACTCCCAGTCGGTGGCGCGCAACGAAACGCGCCGAGCGATAGCCTAGGGTCGCAGGCCGAGCGGTGACTGGCAGGCGCTCCTGCCAGCGCTCAAGATCGCCGATCAGCGCGGTGACGCTGCCGTAGCGCTCGGCTTCGTCATCGGCGGCGGCCTTGACGGCGATCGCGTCGAGGTCCCGGTCGCCCGCCGCACCGATCAGCTCGCGCAGGATCATCCCGAGCGCGTAAACATCGTCGGCGATCGTCGGCCCAGCGCCGGCCACCCGCGCGGGGCTGGCATATGCGCGAGTCATGGGGTGTTGGGGCGCCTCGGCGCGCTCATCGCCGTCGAGCAGGCGGGCGATGCCGAAATCGAGCAGCTTGACCCAGCCCGAGCCGGCAACGAGGATGTTGGAGGGCTTAAGATCGGCGTGGACAACCAGCCGGCTGTGCGCGAACTGCACGGCATCGGCGGCCTTGATGAAGGTCGCAACACGCTCGCGCAACGGTTGGCCGTCACAGGCCTCGTCGATCGGGCGGCCTTCGACCAGCTCCATCACCAGATAAGGCTGGCCGCCCTCGGCGATCCCGCCGTCGATCAGCCGCGCGATGCCCGGATGCTCCAGCCGGGCAAGGATGCGGCGTTCGTCGGCGAAGCGCGTTGCGGCGATCGGGGTGAGGTGAGCGTGGATCAGCTTGATCGCGACCGCCTGATCGTAGAGCCCGTCGTCGCGCTCGCCGCGCCAGACCTGGCCCATACCGCCCTCGCCGATCTGAGCGGTGAGTCGAAACGGGCCGATCCGCTCGGGCGGGGGCGGCGCCTCGCCGGAAACGCCGTCGAAATCGGTCGGCATCCACCGCCGGGCGCTTTGGCTGGCGCGTTCCAGTGCGGAGACGCGGTCGGCAACCTCGGCCGCTTCCCGGCGCAACAGGCGCTCGCGCAAGTGCCGGTCGCCAGGCCGCTCCGCCAGCCGTTCGAAGATGGCGAGCGCGCGGAGCTCGATCTCAGCCTGGCTCATGGGCGTTGCCGATATGGTCCTGCAGCCAGGCCCGCGCCGCCTGCCAGCGCCGCTTCACCGTGCGTTCGGCAACGCCAAGCGTGGCCGCGGCCTCCTCGACCGTCAGTCCGAAGGTGAAGCGCAGCTCGACTACTCGGGCATGCTCGGGCGAGAAGCGCTCCAGCGCCGCCAAGGCAGCATCGAAATCCTCCACGCTGATCAGGGCGGTCGGCGGCGCGCCGGGCAAGCGGGTTAGCAGTTCAGGTCGTCTTCGCTTGATCCGTGCCTGCCGGCGCGCCTCGTCGATCAGCACGCGCCGAATCGTTCGGGCCGCGAGCGCAAGCAGGTGACCTCGATCTTGGACCGCGACCGGGGCGGATTGCAAAAGCCGCAATACCGCTTCGTTGGCAAGGTCCGTAGGCTGAAACACGATCCGGAGCGAGTCGCCGGCCACCATCCGGCGCGCCAGCCTGCGCATGTCGTCGTAACAGCACTCGAGAACCCGCTCCATCTGGTCGGGCCCGCAGCAATCCCCTTCGACGCTCCCCATGCCTTGGGTTTTGACTCACCCGTCATATCTTTTCAACGGCGTAGGAGGAAAGGCTTGTCACGGAGTCCGGAGTGACCGGCGGCACCTGCACAACCTCGTCGAATGGATCGCCGGCCACGTCCGCGGGAGTTAGCTGATCCGTACCTTCCCCCGAAGCATGGCGCCCCTGAGCGCCGCCACCCGCTCGGGCGGGTTACGTCTCGAAGCTTGAGGCCGCCAAGGATGGGCTTGACTTTGCGCCGCACGCCGGCTTCGGTCCTGAACGCCAGCATGAAAGTCTTGCGCCCGCTTGGCTGCACACGCACCATGAAGCCGGGCGTTACCGTGTCTCAGCTCGTACTCGGTCGCGGCCGGCGGCCGCATCGACCGCCGATTTGGTCAGCTTGACGCGCACCGTGTCCTCCTTCCCGGCCCCTCTAAATAGGATCGCCGGGAGCCGCGACCGCTAGTCCCGCGGCTTGTTCCAGACGCCAGCAGAGTAGGAGCGCAACCGGCCGAGTAAGCCTAAGTGGCTGATCGAGTGCTTTTTCGCGCGAAGACAGGTCGCCGTCGGGAACGACCTTACCCCAAAGCCCCAAGCTTAGAATCTTCTGCCCCCGGGGCGTGCGGGTTCGAGTCCCGCCGTCCGCACCAGCCTTCAGGCCAGAAGCTCCGGGCATTCCGCTTTCACCGCAGTCCATTCGCACTCGGTCAACCGGATCGGATCGAGGAACCTGCCGCCCATCTTGCCGCCAAGCTGCCATCGCACTTGCGCCCGGACAGGGCCGATACCTGGAACGTCCAGCGTGACATGGCTGCCGATCGCGACCGCGTCCCCGCACTCGGCCATGAAGCCGCATTGCGAAACGTCGCATACCTTCACTTCCACGCTGTACCATTGATGGCGCAGCTCCGCGGCCGAGTCGACCTGTCGACGCTCGGACCGGCGTTCAACGAAGTGGGAGCTTTCCTGGGCGGGCATCATGAGGTGTCCCAATGATTTCGCCCAGCTACGGGCGGCACAGTTAAAAAGCGGTGAATGGCGCGCCGCCGCAGCCTGATTTATGCGACAGTTGGATGGTGATTCGAGCAGGCTTTATTGCGACAGGCGCGGCAGCCCTGATGCTCGCCAGCTGCCGGCAGGGCGAGAGCGGCCCGATCATTGTCAGCGCGATCGGGACGGCGCCGGTTCTGGCGAACCCGAACCGGACCGCGCTCGATGCGCCCTCGGCCATGCTCACAAGCGCCGTTGCGCAAGGGATGGTCCGTTTCGATGCCGCCGGCCAGATCGAGCCGGCCCTGGCGCAGAGCTGGACGGTAACGGACGATGGCACCAGCTACATCTTCCGTATTGCGCGCACGACCTGGCCGAACGGTTCGACTGTCACCGCCGAGCAGGTCGCCGTCCGCCTCCGGGCCGCGGCGAGCCGGGCGAGCCGCAACCGCCTGAAACCGGTGATGGGCGCGATCGCGGAGATCGTCGCCATGACCGACACCGTGATCGAGATCCGGTTGCGCTCGCCGCGGCCCAATTTCCTGCAATTGCTCGCCCAGCCCGAAATGGGGATCATCCGCGCGGGGCAGGGCACAGGTCCGTTCACGGCCGAAGCCGGCCCCGAGGGCGCGCTCATCTTGCGCCCAAGGCCGGCTGATGAAGCGGAGGACCGGGCGGAAGCGCCGGAAATTCAGCTGAGGGGAGAGCCGGCTGCACTTGCCGTCGCACGCTTTCGTGCCGGGGGTGCCGGGCTCGTGACCGGCGGAACGGCCGCCGGCCTGCCGATCGCCAGGGTTTCCGGAGCGCCGGCCGCTGCTTTGCGATTTGATCCGGCCGCGGGCCTGTTCGGGCTGGCGATCGCCAGCCGAACTGGTCTGGTCGCCGATGCGGACGTGCGCGGAGCCCTGAGCATGGCGCTCGATCGCGACGCCCTGGTGGGAGCCCTTGCCGTGCCGAACCTGGCGCCCCGCACAAGCCTGCTGCCTACAGGAGTGGAGGAGCAACCGACTCCCGCGCTGCCAGCCTGGGCTGGGGACCCCCTGCCCGCGCGCCGGGCTGCTGCGCGGGCAATCCTCGCCGGTCGCATCGACGGTGACGATCCGCCCAAGCTTCGCGTGAGGATGCCCGATGGTCCCGGCGCTCGGCTGATCTTCGCCTATCTGCGCCGGGATTGGCGCGCGGTCGGCGTGGATGCCGAACAGGTGGGCCCGGCGGACCGCGCCGATCTCGTCTTCCTGGACGAGGTCGCCCCGGCAAGCCTCGCCAGCTGGTACCTGCGCCATTTCACCTGCCAGGCGAGCATGGTCTGCAGCGCGGAGGCGGATGCCGCGTTGGAAACGGCCCGGAATGCACGTTCGTTCGGCGAGCGCCGGGACGCTTTGGCTAGCGCCGATCGCCTGCTGACTGACGCGGTGCCTTTCATTCCCCTGGCCGCCCCGGTCCGCTGGTCGCTGGTCTCGCCGCGCCTGACGGGGTTCCAGCCCAATCCGTTCGCAATTCACTTCATAGGCTCGCTGGTGGCGCCGAGGCGCTGATCCCACTCGCAACGGTCGCTCGCCTTCCTATGTTGGGCCAATGCAAGATTCTCAGCACCGGCTGGACGAGCTAGCCACCCAACTCCCCTTGGGACGCGATCCGGCTTCGGTACGGCGGCGGCTGGAAGCGGTGGAAAAGCTTCTCGAGCGTCTGTTCGTTATCCCGGGCATCAATCGTCCGGTCGGCCTGGATTCGATTCTCGGCCTCATCCCGGTGGTCGGCGACGTGGTGACGGCCTCAATGGGCGCCTGGCTGGTCTGGGAGGCGCGCAACCTGGGTATGTCCAAGTTTCAGCTGGCGCGCATGGCCGGGAATGTCGGAATGGACGCGGCGTTAGGCGCGATCCCGCTGGTCGGCGACCTGTTTGATTTCGTGTTCCGATCGAACAGTCGCAATCTCCGGATCCTCAAGCGCTATCTCGACAAGCACCATCCCGAAACGCGCGTCATCGAGGGCGAGGTGACTGCGCGCCGATAGGCTTAGCGAAACACGTCGGGATCGGGCGAAGCGCTGCGTCCGTCGGCGAACCACGCCTTTGCGTCGGGCCTGAACAGCAGCCAGATCGTCAGGAGGGTAAGCAGGATGCTGACGATCGAGATCGCGCCGGAGATGGTGCCCATCTCGAATGCCTGGCCGATTCCCACCAGGCTGGAGATCAGGCCGATCCCCCCGAGAACGACGTAGATCCATTTAGCGACCGGGCTGCCCTTCCGGCTGATGAACCAGATCAACAGCAGGAACAGCGCGATCGTGACCGCCTGGATACCCAACACCGTGCCTGCACCCATCCCGGCTTGCGCCACCTGGGAGTTCAGCTGATCCCAGATCAGAACAGTATTGATGATGCCAAGGAGGATCGACAGCAGAACAAGACGCTCGAACAGGACAATCGACTTTGGGCGCATGTGCAGATTCCTCCCCGGGGCTGAGGGGACACTATCGCGCCCTCACCACTCCGCAAACCGAATTTTCAGCGGGTGACGAAGTCCAGACCGATATCCGCGGCCGGGGCCGATTGCGTGAGACGACCGACAGAGATGTAGGTGACACCGGTTTCTGCTTTTGCGCGGATGGTCTCCAGCGTCACCCCGCCGCTGGCCTCCGTTGGCACCCGACCGCCGACGAGTCTGACCGCCACGCGCAGTGTTTCTGGATTCATGTTGTCCAGCAGCAGATGCGTCGCGCCGGCCGAGATTGCGGGCTCGATCTGCTCGATCCGATCCACCTCCACAATGATCCGGTCGATGCCAACTGTTACCGCGCGGCGGACTGCCTCCTCGACGCTGCCGGCCACCGCGACATGATTGTCCTTGATCATCGCGGCATCCCACAAACCCATGCGATGGTTGCTCGCGCCGCCCATCCTCGTCGCATATTTGTCCAGGATGCGAAGCCCCGGGATGGTCTTGCGGGTGTCGAGCAGGATCGCGCCCGTGCCGGCGATCGCGTCGGCATAAGCCCGCGTCAGTGTCGCGACGCCGGACAGGTGCTGGAGCGTGTTCAGCGCGGACCGCTCGGCCGTCAGCAGCGCGCGAGCCCTGCCCTCGATCCGCAGCAGGTCTGTGCCGGCGGGCACATAGGCGCCGTCCTCGACAATGCGGTCCAGAATGACGCCGGGGTCGAGCGCTCGGAAGAAGCATTCCGCGATCGGCAGCCCGGCCACCACGATCGAGTCGCGGCTCGCCATGACGCCCCGAAACAAGACCTGCGGGGGGATAACTGCGGCGGAAGTGATGTCACCCGCTTCGCCCAGATCCTCGGCAAGGGTGGCGCGTATGAAGGCGTCGAGATCGAAGCCGGGCAGGGAGAAGCTCATGGAAGCTCCTTAGCCGCCCAACCCGATCACTTGCAGCACACATTCGCTGCCAATGACCTTCCCACCGGGGCCCCCTACTCCGTTTCCGTTTCTGCCGCCGCGAGTTCGATCTCGACCGGCGCTTCGGGCGCGATCTCGGCCTCTTGCGTGATCGGATAAGTCGCATAGCGCTCAACGGCTGCAAACTCCGGAGAGTGCGCCTGCTCCACCTGCACTGCCGCGACAGGTTCGACGCTGACGTCCGCCCCGCCCGGGACATACTTGTCCGCCCGTCCGCGATGGACGAGGATCACCTCCTCGGGATAGGTCCGGCATCCAATGCAGCCGCTGCCAAGTGCCTGGTTCAGGTTCGCAACGCTGAGATCGCCGGCCTGGTAGCCGGACGCCTCGGTCGCCCGATAGGGCGCCAGATCGCTGTGGAAGCGTGCTTCCGGCTCGCTGTAGTAGATTGGGTTGATCTCGGCGACTGCGGCCTTGCCCAAATAGATGCCGGTGCCGGTGCCGGCGAGCGCCAGGGCGGCCAGGGCTGGGAGGGTTGCACGTGGGACCATGGCAGATACTCGCCTGAACAAGGTGCTGCCGGGCACAGCGGCCCGACCCACATTAAACGGAGCAGCGGCGCGCTCGTTCCGGGTCCGATTTCGCAAAGACGGTTAACGCCGCCCCTGCCCTCGCACCCCCTTGCGTCCGGGCCCGGATCGGAGAAGGGTGTCGCAAGGCGCGGGCGCGCTCCTGGCGATCCGTGCGCGGAACTTGGGAGAGAGGCATGCCGGAGACAAAGGTTGGCACCCGATTGGTCGCGCTTGTCGGCCCGGGCGGGGCTGGCAAAACGACGCTCGCCGAAAGCTTGTTGTTCGCAGCTGGAAGTATCGACCGACAGGGCAGCGTCGATGCCGGTAATTGCGTCGGCGACTCCAGCCCGGAAGCGCGCGCTCGGCACGGCTCTACCGAACTCAACCTCTCGCATTTTGAGTTCCTGGGCGATCGCTATGCTCTGCTCGATTGCCCGGGCTCGATCGGTTTCTCGGCCGACGCGGCGCTTGGCATCGCCGCTGCCGACATCGCCATCGTGGTTGTCGATCCCGAACCGGACCGCGCGCTGCTCGCCGAGCCCGTGCTGCGGCAGCTTGAAGCGCTTGGCATTCCGCACGCCATCTTCGTCAACAAGATCGATCAGGCTCGCGGCTCGATCCAGGAACTGCTCGAAGCGCTGCAGCCAATGAGCGCTTCGCCGCTGATCGCGCGGCAGATCCCGATCCGCGAAGGCGAGAAGATCACCGGCTTCGTCGACTTGGCGCTCGAGCGCGCCTTTCATTACCGCGCCGGCAAGCCTTCCGAACGAATGGAGATCCCGCCGGAACTGATCGACAGGGAGCGTTCCGCTCGTTTCCACATGCTCGAGCAATTGGCCGATCACGACGACCAGTTGCTCGAACAGTTGCTGATGGACGAGACACCCGCCCTCCCGACCGTGCTCGCCGATCTTGCGCGCGAGACCCGGGAA
The DNA here is from genome assembly GCF_036387615.1 of Allosphingosinicella sp. GTDB lineage: Bacteria > Pseudomonadota > Alphaproteobacteria > Sphingomonadales > Sphingomonadaceae > Allosphingosinicella. Next base: position 40,904 of record NZ_DASVTH010000032.1, on the reverse strand, counting down.
AATCTCGGGGTCCCCGTCCTGTTCGGCTCGGCGCTGAACGGCTTTGGCGTTCGGCGGCTGATGAAGGCGCTCCGACACGAGGCGCCAGCCCCCCAGGCGACGGCGGAGCGGCTCGGCGCCAGCGACAGCTGCGCCTTCGTGTTCAAGATATCGCATGGAGGAGCGATGGGCCGGCTGGCGCTCGCGCGTGTGTTCGGCGGGACGCTGAAGGAAGGCGCAGAGCTCAGCGGGCCGGACGGCAATGCGGTTCGGATCGGCACGCTCTTTTCAGTCCAGGGCGAAAAGACGGCCAAGCTCGGCAAGGCTGAGCGTGGCGACGTGGTCGCGGTCGCGAAGGCCGAAGGGGTGCGCGCCGGGGAGTGGCTCAGCTCCGGCGCGAACACTGCCCCAACGGTCAGCGTCGACATGCCCGCCACCAATTATGCGCTGGCGATCACGACGCGCGACCGCAAGGACGACGTCCGGCTGTCAACTGCGCTCCACAAGCTGGTCGAGGAGGACCCGACGCTTGGCTGGGAGCAGGACGAGGCGCTGCACGAGACCCGCATCCGCGGGGTCAGCAACGAGCATTTGAACGTGACCATTGCGCGGCTGAAGCGCCGCTATGGCGTTGCGGTCGACTCGCGGCAGCCCACGATCGGATATATGGAGTCGATCCGCAAACCTGTCACCCAGCGCGGGCGGCACAAGAAGCAGTCCGGCGGCCACGGCCAGTTCGGCGATGTCGTCATCGAAGTCCGTCCACAGGGACGCGGCGACGGATTCGCCTTCGACGAGAAGATCACGGGCGGAGCGGTGCCGCGCCAGTATATCCCCGCGGTCGAGGCGGGCGTTCGCGATGCGCTCGCCAAGGGACCGCTCGGCTTTCCGGTGGTGGACGTGGCGGTCACGCTGACGGACGGCAGCTACCATACCGTCGACAGCTCCGAACTCGCGTTCCGCACCGCCGGGCGGATCGCGATGAGCGAGGCACTGTCCGCTGCGTCCCCCCACCTGCTGGAACCGGTGCACCGGGTGACGATCTATGCGCCTGGCGTGGCGACGTCGCGGATCACTTCCGCGGTGTCGAGCCGGCGCGGGCAGATGCTGGGCATGGGCCCCCGCGAGGGCTGGTCACGCTGGGACAAGATCGAGGCGCTGCTGCCCGAGGCTGAGTTGCAGGGGCTGGAAGCGGAGCTGCGTTCGCTGAGCCAGGGCCTTGCCAGCTACCATGCCCAATTCGACCACATGGCCGAACTGAACGGCAAGCTGGCCGACGAGGTGGCGCACAAGGTGCTTGAGCCGGCGTGATGCCCCTGGCGCTATTGCGAACGCGGCGAAGCACACCAGTTGGACGTCCGAGGCTCTGGACGCCTCCTCGCTATGACGGCCGGGAGCACGCGGCGCACTTGACCCGGGCCGCGCAATCGCCTTCCTAGTCGGCTCGCCTGGAAGGAGCTGCATGTGGCCAAACGCCTGACCTACTACATCATCGCAGGCCTTGTGCTCGGCGTCCTGGTCGGCTGGATCCTGAACGTCAGCATCAGCGACGGAACCCCGGCGGGCGAGGCGCAGCTCAAGACGATTGCCGGCTACATCTCGATCCTGACGACGATCTTCCTCCACCTCATCAAGATGATCATCGCACCGTTGGTCTTCTCGACCCTGGTGGTCGGGATCGCGCACATGGGGGATTCCGCGGCGCTCGGTCGCGTTGGCGCAAAAGCGGTTGGCTGGTTCATCTGCGCAAGCTTGGTTTCGCTCAGCCTGGGCCTGCTGCTTGTCACCGTCTTCCAGCCCGGCGTCGGGCTCGGCCTTCCACTTCCACCCGTGGACGCGACCGTCGGGGTCGATCGATCGGCGTTCGATTTCGCCAAGTTCATCGCCCACATCTTCCCGGAATCGATGATCGGGGCGATGGCCGAGAACGACATCCTGCAGATCGTCGTCTTCTCGCTGTTCGTCGGCGTCGCGATCCTGGCGGTGGGAGAGCCTGCACGGCCGCTGGTGCGCGCCACCGAGGCGCTGGTGAAGGTGATGCTGCAGATCACCGATTATGTGATGCGCTTCGCGCCCATCGCGGTGTTCGCCGCCGTCACCGCAACCATCGCGCAGCGGGGGCTCGGGATCCTCGGCACGTTCGGCTATTTCATGGGCAGCTTCTATATCGGCCTGGCGATCCTGTGGGCGCTGCTGATCGGCATTTGCTTCGTGATCGTGGGAAGCCGCACGCGGGTGCTCGTACGCTACATCCGCGATCCAATCGTGCTCGCTTTCTCTACTGCTTCCTCGGAGGCTGCCTATCCCAGGACGCTGGAGGCACTCGACCGGTTCGGCGTGCCGCCGCGGATCGCCAGCTTCGTGCTGCCGCTCGGTTATTCCTTTAATCTCGACGGATCGATGATGTACATGACCTTCGCGACGATCTTCGTCGCCCAGGCTTATGGCATCGATCTCAGCCTCGGCACGCAGATCCTGATGCTGCTGACGCTGATGATCACGTCGAAGGGCGTGGCCGGCGTCCCGCGGGCCAGCCTTGTGGTCATCACGGCGACGCTGGCGCAGTTCAATATACCAGAGGCGGGCCTGTTGCTTATCCTAGCGGTGGATCACTTCCTCGACATGGGCCGCTCTGCAACCAATGTAGTCGGCAATGCCGTTGCGAGCGTTGTGGTGGCCAAATGGGAAGGCCAGCTCGACCCGCCGGAGCCGGTGGACATCGAGCCGCCGCACGCTCCGGCGCATGTGGCCCCGCCTGTACGGGGGAATGAGCCCTTCTAGCTACGCGTAAGCGTAGGGGCCGCCCTTCGACAGCGCTTCCCCATAGGCCGGGCGGGCGTGGATGCGTTCGAGCCAGTCGGTGAGGTTGGGGCGGCGCTCGTCAAGGCCGGCGCGGGCGCGAGCGGCTTCCAGCGGAAAGCTCATCATCACATCGGCGGCCGTGAAGTCCTCGCCGGCAAACCATGGCCGGGTCCCAAGCTCGCCTTCCAGCCAGTCCAGATGGACGTCGAACATGCGCTGGAGCGGGGCGTGGGCCGGGCGACCGAGCAGCCCGAGGCGGCCGATGACGAGCATCGCGAGCAGCGGCGGCATCATCGAGCCTTCGGCGTAATGCACGAAGTGCCGGTAGCGCAGCACCGATTCGCGAATGGCGGGCGGGCCGAGACGGCCGCCAGCTTGCTCGACCAGATATTCGATGATCGCGCCGGTCTCGGCGATTACCAGGCCATCATGATCGATCACGGGAGCCTTGCCGAGCGGGTGGATATCGCGAAGCGAGCGCGGCGCCAGCATGGTCTTGGGATCGCGCTCGTAGCGCCGGACCCGGTAGGGAAGACCGAGTTCCTCGAGCAGCCACAGCACGCGTTGTGAGCGGGAATTCTCGAGATGGTGGACGGTGATCATGCGGACTGCTCCTGTGATCGCGGACCTGTAGTCGCTCTTGCGACAACGCACAGGGAACTTGTGCAGCCTGCCGGCGTCGCGCAGGGACTGCTTCGCTTTAGGGGGCTCCACGACATGGCTGATCGAAACACGCCCGTCGAGGCGCGCGCCTGGACTGGCCCGGGCTACCGCGAATTTGTGATCATGATGGCCGGGCTGCAGGCGCTGAACGCGCTCGCCATCGATGCGATGATTCCCGCCTTGCCCGCGATCGGCGACGCGCTCGGCGTCGCCGCCGAAAACCAGCGGCAACTGGTGGTCTCGCTTTACGTGCTCGGCTTCGGGACGACGCAGATCATCTACGGCCCCGTGTCGGACCGCTTCGGACGCAAGCCCGTGCTGGTTGTGAGCCTGCTCCTCTATCTCGGCTTCGCGCTGGCCTGCGCGGCTGCGGGGAGCTTCACGCTGCTGCTCATCGCCCGTCTGCTGCAAGGCGCGTCGGCTGCGGCGACGCGGGTGCTCGTCGTGTCGATCGTGCGGGATCGGTTCGAAGGCGCGGAAATGGCGCGGCTGATGAGCCTTGTCTTCCTCGTTTTCCTGCTGATGCCGATGCTCGCGCCCACCTTCGGCCAGCTCACTCTGCTGGTGGCGCCGTGGCGAGCGATCTTCTTCGGGTTGGCGGCGTTCAGCGCGATCATGCTGACCTGGTGCGCGCTGCGGCTGCCCGAGACGCTGCGGCCGCAATTCCGCCGGCCGTTCTCCTTCGCGGCGGTGTGGGAAGGCACGCGCGAAACGCTGAGCAACCGCCAGTCGCTCGGCTACACGCTTGGTTTCACCGCGATGATGGGCGCGCTGATGGGCTATATCAACTCGATCCAGCAGATTGTGTTCGACGTGTTCGGCCGACCGGACCTGATCGCCATCGCCTTTGCGGCGATCGCCGCTCCGATGGCGCTGACCAGCTATCTGAACTCGCGACTGGTCGGGCGGATCGGCATCCGCAGGCTCGCCCATCTCGGCCTGCTCTGTTTTACGATCTTCGCGGCCGTGCACCTGGTCGTGGCGGAGATCGGCGAGAATATCTGGGTGTTCATCGCCCTGCAGGGGCTGACGATGGCGAGTTTCGGCCTCGCCTCCGCCAATCTCGGCTCGCTGGCGATGCAGCCGCTTGGCCATGTCGCGGGCACCGCATCATCCGTACAGGGCACGATCGGCACCATATTGGGCGCGCTACTCGGGCTGGTCGTCGGCCAAAGCTTCGATGGGACGATCATCCCACTGGTCGCCGGGTTCGCGATCTTCGGTGTGCTCGCGCTGGCATGTGCGTTCGTGACGGAGCACGGGAAGCTGTTCGGTCGGGATCTGGCGCCGGCGTCCCAGCCCCGCTGATCTTCAGTTTTCGTTAGGGAAGCCGCTCTAGCTTCGCCACATGAGCAGCACGGCACAATCGCGCGGGACTGAGGAGGCGCTGGACCGGATCGAGGGCACGATCCTGCCGGGTCTCGCGCTCACCCTCGAAGCCTTGCTGGACGCAACCCGCCTCGCCCGCCCCGGCCAAGGCGATGCGGCCCGAGCTGCTGAGCTGCGAGCAATAGCCGTTCAGCTGAACATGGTCGTTCGCCAGCTCGAAGCAGCGACAAGCCGCGCTCAGACCGTGCCTGAATGGCCCTTCAGGATGTCGGCGTAAACCACAGGGTCGACGTTCCCGCCGGACAGGACCACCACCGAACGCTCGCTGAGCGGGCCCGCCTTGCCGGTCAGCGCCGCGGCCAATGCCACCGCGCCACCGGGCTCGACGACGAGTCGCAGATGGCGGGCCGCCCAGGCCATTGCGGCGGCGGTCTCGTCCTCGCGGACCGACACGCCGCGCGCGCCGTGATCGCGTAGGGCGCCGAGTGTCAGCGGGGAGACGAGCTTGGTCTGGAGCGCATCGCAGCGGGTCGGCGGGGCGTCGTCCGGTACGGGTACGGGCCTGCCCGCATCGATCGAGCGGGCCATGTCGTCCCAGCCTTGCGGCTCCACCGTCACGATCTCGGCCTCCGGCAACGCCAGCGCGATTCCGGCGGAGAGTCCGCCTCCGCCGCAGCAAACCAGCACCTTGTCCGGCGTTGCTCCGACGACATCTTGCAGCTGCTCGCCTATTTCCACGCCGGCGCTTCCCTGGCCTTCGATGATGTCTACATCGTCGAAGGAGGGCACCAGCGCGGCTCCACTGTCACGGGCCAGGCGAGCGCCGATCTCCTCGCGGCTTTCGGACCCCCGATCATAGTCGACGATGCGAGCGCCCGCCGCTAGCGTCGCTGAGCGCTTAACGGCCGGCGCATCGGCCGGCATCACGATGGTGGCCGCGATGCCGAGCCGCCGGGCGGCGATCGCGACTCCCTGCGCGTGATTGCCCGAAGAGAAAGCGACCACGCCGCGGGACCGCTGCTCGGGGCTGAGCTGAAGCAGCCGATTTGCGGCGCCGCGCAGCTTGAAACTCCCGCCGGTCTGAAGACACTCCGGCTTGGCCCAGAGCCGCACGCCGCCGATCTCGAGCGGCAGCAGCGGCGTGCGCAGCACGTGATCACGCACCCGCTCGGCCGCGGCGCGCACGCCGTCGCGGGTAGGCAGGCGCCCGGTCAGGCCGCCTTGATCCCTTGTTCTTTCCGAAGCTTGGCGAGCTTTCTCAAGACTATGTCTCGCTTCAGCCGGGACAAATAATCGATGAACAAGACGCCGTTCAGATGGTCCACCTCATGCTGTACGCAGGTGGCGAGAAGCCCATCCACCTCCGCGTCATGCTGCCGGCCCTGTTCGTCGAGCCAGCGGGCGCGGACCCGTGCCGGGCGCTCGATCTCCGAATACTGATCGGGGATGGAAAGGCAGCCCTCATTGTAGACGCTGCGATCGTCGGACGACCAGACGATCTCGGGATTGATGAAGGCGTAAGGCTTCTTGACCGGCTCGCCGCCCTCCTCTTCCGGATCCTGCAGGTCAATCACCATGACGCGGCGCGGCACCGCGACCTGCACGGCGGCGAGGCCGATGCCGGGAGCGGCATACATGGTATCGAACATGTCGGACACGAACTGGCGCAGCTCATCGTCGATCCGCTCAACGGGCGCCGACTGGGCGCGAAGCAGCGGGTCGGGAACTTCGATGATGGGGAGCAGAGCCATTGCCGCGCGCTAAAGTCGGGCCGGAGAAGCGTCAAGCATCGGGCGGCGGCCTCAGGAGACCGGGCGGCGCGCCCGCAGCGCCTGCGCAAGCGTCCCCTCGTCCAGATAATCGAGCTCGCCGCCGACCGGCAGGCCGTGGGCGAGCTGCGTCAGACGCACAGGAAAGGTTTCGAGCCGCTCAGCCAGATAGTGCGCGGTGGTCTGGCCCTCCAGAGTCGCGTTCATCGCGAGCACGACCTCATCGATGCCGCCCGCGGCGACGCGGCCGATCAGCCGGTCCACCGTCAGATCTTCCGGCCTTACTCCCTCCAGCGCGGAAAGACGCCCGCCAAGCACATGGAATCGACCAGGAAATAGGCGCGATCGATCGAGCGCCCAGAGGTCCGAAACTTCCTCGACGACGCAAAGCAGCTTCGAGTCGCGGCGCGAGTCGACACAGATGGCGCACGGATCGCTGGTGTCGACATTGCCGCAAGTGGCGCAGACCGCCAGCCGCTCGTTGACCCGCTCTAGGGCCCGGATCAGCGGGGTCAGCGCCGCCTCGCGCTTCTTGAGCAGATGCAGCACCGCGCGCCGCGCCGAGCGGGGCCCGAGCCCCGGCAGCCGGGCAAGCGCCTGGGTCAGCGCGTCAATCTCGGGAGAGGCCATCGAAAGCGAGATATGGGGCGAGACAGGCCGATGCAATTGGCCACGCCCGCCGCTAAGCAGCACGAATGCGCATCGCCTTCATGGGAACGCCGGACTTCGCGGTGCCGACGCTGGACGCGATCCACGCGGCTGGGCACGACATCGCCGCCGTATATTCGCAGCCGCCCAGGCCCGCGGGGCGCGGCAAGGGGATGAAGCCCTCCCCCGTTCAGGCACGTGCGGAAGCGCTCGGCATCCCGGTGCGGACGCCGATGTCGCTCCGGGACCCCGACGAGCAGACCACGTTCGTGGCGCTGAACCTGGATGTGGCGGTGGTCGCCGCCTACGGGCTGATCCTGCCGCAGCCGATCCTGGACGCGCCCAATCATGGCTGCCTCAACGTCCACGGATCCATTCTGCCGCGCTGGCGGGGCGCCGCGCCGATCCAGCGCGCGATCCTGGCGGGGGACGAGCGCACCGGCATCACCATCATGGGCATGGAGCGCGGGCTCGACACCGGGCCCATGTTCCTAGTCCGGGAGACGCCGATCGGGCGCAAGACGGCGGGCGAACTCACGGCGGACTTGGCGATCCTCGGTGCGGTTATGATGGTCGAGGCCCTCAGCCGGCTCGATCAGATCCAGCCCGTGCCTCAGCCGGAAAAAGGCGTGACCTACGCAGCCAAGATCGAGAAGCAGGAAGCGCGACTCGATTTCTGCGCCAGCGCTGAAGCCGCCGAGCGGCAGGTCCGCGCCTTCAATCCGCACCCCGGCGCATTCTTCGAGCATGGGGGCGAGCGGATCAAGCTTCTGGCGGCTGACCCTGTGTCCGGCTCCGGAGAGCCGGGAACGGTCCTCGACGACCAGTTGACCATTGCCTGCGGCACCGCTGCCCTCGCCCCTGCCCTGGTGCAGCGCGCGGGCCGCGGCGCCATGACGCCGGCCGAATTGCTGCGCGGCTTCGCCATCCCGCGCGGGAGCCTTTTGCAATGACCCGCTTCCGCCTGTGGGTCGAATATGACGGCCGACCCTTCATGGGCTGGCAGCGTCAGGCGCATGGACCGTCCGTTCAGCAGGCGATCGAGGAAGCGGTCCGCACCATCACCGGCGAGGAGGTGACGGTGCACGCGGCCGGACGCACGGACGCCGGCGTCCACGCTCAGGCGATGGCCGCGCATGTCGACATCGAACGGCCAATGACGCCGTTCCGACTCGCGGACGCTCTCAACGCGAAGCTCAGGCCCCAGCCGGTCGCGATCCTGAAGGCGGAGATCGTCCGGGACGATTGGCACGCCAGGTTCAGCTGCATCGGCCGGCGCTACGTCTACCGCATTGCCAATCGCCGGGCCCCGCTCGCTCTGGAGGTAGGGCGCGCGTGGCGCGTGCCGGTCACGCTCCATGCAGACGTCATGAACAAGGCGGCGCAAACCCTTGTCGGACGTCATGATTTCACGACCTTCCGTTCCGCGCATTGCCAATCGGAGAACCCGGTCAAGACGCTCGACCTGCTGATCGTCCGGCGCTTGGGCGGCATCATCGAGATCGAGGCGGCGGCGCGCTCCTTCCTCCACCATCAGGTGCGATCGATGGTCGGTTGCCTGCAGCTGGTCGGACGCGGCAAGTGGACAGCGCGGGACCTGAAGAACGCGCTTCAGGCGCGGGATCGCGCGGCCCTCGGCTTCAACGCGCCGCCGGACGGGTTGTACTTCGTCGAAGCATCATATGACGAGGCCTCGCCGAGCCCGAACAGGCGCTGAAGCGAGCGATCCAGCATCAGCAATTGCCAGAGCAACCGGCCATGCTCGGCCTTCCCGGCGCGGTGATCGGCCGCGATCTTCGCTATCGCTCCGGGATCGAACCAGCCGAGCTGAGCGAATGCGGGGCTGTTTGCGACAGCGGCGGCTTGTTCAGCGAGCGGGCCCCTGAACCAGGCGCTGATCGGCGTGACAAAGCCCATTTTGCGGCGATAGAGGATTTCGTCGGGGAGGAAGCCTTCGAGCGACTTCTTCATCAGCCACTTGCCGGTGCCCCCGCGCAGCCGTTGGCGGACCGGCAGCTTCGCCGCGAATTCGATGAGGCGGTGGTCGAGCAGCGGCTCGCGCGCCTCCAGACTCACGGCCATGCTGGTCCGGTCGACCTTCGTAAGGATGTCGCCGGGCAGCCAGATCTTAAGGTCGGCATATTGCGCGCGAGACAAGGCATCGTCCGCGGGCGCACTCGCCATTGTGCGGATGTAGCGATCCTCGGCGCGGTGGCCCTGCAGCGCCGCACGGAAGTCGGGGCTGTAGAAGCGATGGCGGATCTCGGGCGGAGTGACGCCGACCGCTCTCGCATAGGCCTCCCCGCTCCCTGCGCCCAGCGCCTGAAGCGTGGTCTTGGCGCGCAGGAACTGCGGCGCCCAGTCGAGCTTGGGATAGAGGCTGCCGATGCGGCCGATCGCAGTGCGAGCGCGCTCCGGGATAATGCTGCGGACACGCTCCTCCGCTGCGAACATGCGGTAGCGGCGATAGCCCGCGAAGGCTTCGTCCGCGCCGTCGCCGGACAGCGCAACCGTGACGGTTTCGCGCGCGAGCTCACAGACCCGGTAGGTAGCGAGGGCCGAAGCGTCCGCGAACGGCTCGTCGAAAGCGTTCGCAAGTGTCTCGATAAGCTCGAAATCGTCCGCGGCGACTATGCGGGTGCGGTGATGAGTGGCGAAGCGCTCGGCGACCAGCGCCGCGTAGCGGGTCTCGTCAAGATCGGCCTGGCCGAAGCCGATCGAGCAGGTCTCGACCGCCTTGCGGCTCGCCTCCGCCATGAAAGCGACCACGGCCGAACTGTCCACGCCCCCGGACAGAAAGGCGCCGAGCGGCACGTCCGCCACCATGCGCGAACGCACCGCTTCGCGCATATGGCCGACCAGCTCCTCGCCAAGCCGCTCGGTCGAGCCACGGGCGGGCTTGCCGAAATGAACGTCCCACCAGGCGAAGGGCTCTGGCACGCCTTTGCCGCGCTGGATAAGGAGGCAGTGTCCCGCGGGCAGCTTGCGGACGCCCGCGAGGGCGCAGGCATCGTCCGGAACGTAGCCCAGGGCGAGAAAATCCTCGATCGCCTGTGGGCTCGGCGCCCGGCGGAGCAAGGGATGGGCGAGCAGGCCCTTGAGCTCCGACGCGAAGATCAGCGCGCCGTCCGACAGCTCGGCATAGTGAAGCGGCTTCACGCCAAGCCTGTCCCGAGCGAGAAAGAGCGCGCCCCGATCCGCATCGTAGAGCGCGAAGGCGAACATACCGTGGAAGCGGGTCAGGCAGGCAGGGCCCCATTGGCGCCAGCCGGCCAGGATGACCTCGGTGTCGCAATCCGTTTGGAAGACGTGCCCCGATCTCTCAAGATCGCGGCGCACGTCCCTGAAATTGTAGATTTCCCCGTTGTAGGTGACCGCGATCTTCTCGTCCGGCGTCAGCATCGGCTGCGCGCCGCCTTCTAGGTCGATGATCGCAAGGCGGCGGTGGCCGAAGCCGACGCCGGGCGCGGTCCACACGCCGCTCCCGTCCGGCCCCCGATGGGCCTGCACGTCCGCCATGGCGCGCACCCTGGACGGATCGACGGGCTTAGGCACGCCCGGGTGAAAAATGCCTGCAATGCCGCACATTAGCGGCTTCTTGGCAGTCCGGCCGCCCGATCCGCAAGGGGTGCGATGTTGCCGAGCGCCGAAAGGAAGGCGTCTATCGCCGGGCGGGGACTCTCGCCCTCGCTCGGCGCTTCCGCCGAGACGAGGATGGCGACAGCGCGCTGCGGGCCGCCGAGCAGGCGCACTTTGGTGGTCTCGATCTTCGCTTCGACGGCGCGGCCGGTGACGATCTCGCCGACGCGGTAGAAGGTCGCGACTTCGCGGACGATGCCATGGGTGGCGATCCGGTCGAGCCGGCCGTTCGGCGGCGGCGGCCCCGCGGCGATCCACGCCCAATCGCTGTCTGGACCGACCGCGCCCTGGCCGAAGCCGATCATCTCGCGGCCTTCCGCCTGGCGCGCGAAGACGGCGATGGCGAGGTCCACCATCCTGCCCTGCCCGTCCCGGTAGCGTTCGATGCGGAAAAGGTCGGCGCCCGCGAAGTGCGGCTGCCAGGGCCTGCCAGCCGAAGCGGGAACCCGGGTCCAGCCGGGCACGTCCGGCAAGCTCAGATTGGCGGGCGCAGCCTGGGTACCGGCCGAAGCCACTGCCGCCGACCAGACGAGCGGCACCGCGGCAAGCGCGACCGCCGCCGCTGCGACGGGCAGGATCGAGCTCCGGTGACTGAGCGCCTGCGGCTGTGACGCGGCTGCATCGAACCAGGGGTCGCTCGGCTTGCGGTCGAAGAAGCGCCAGCCGGCGGCCATCAGCAATGCGATCACGACTGCGAAGAAGACCCAGCCATAGACGACATGGTCGAAGCCCGAAGCAAAGTCGCTGTCGGTGACAGAGGCGATGTAGATGGTGCCCCAGGCGCGGACGCCGTTCGCCAGGATCGGGATCGTGATCGCAGCAAGCATGAACAGGGCGCGCCGGGTCCAGGTGCGGAAGCAGACATTGGCGACAAGCGCGCCATACGCGATCATGGCGACCAGGAACTTCACACCCGAACAGGCCTCGGCCACTTCGAAATAGCCGTTCGGCGTGGTGATGAAGATGCCTTCGAGGTGCGCCGGGATGCCGACCAGCGCCAGGAGCGCCATGCACATATAGGCAGTCACCGTCTGAAGCAGCGGCACGAGCTCCTCGCCCGCCGGGATCAGGAAGACGGTGTAGAAGATCGGAAACAGGAGCGCGCGCGCGACGGCCTTGCCGAGGCAGGCGATCACCGCGCCCTGCAGCATCGCGACGAGGGCGATGTGGCGGGCAAGCGCGATTCCGCCCGCTTCCCCCAGCAGCCACAGGATGGCGCCAGCCGTTAGGAGGGCGAGCCCCGGCGCCCAGGCGGAGGGCGGGAGCCGGCGAAGTTCCGGCAGCCGCTGCCAGACCAGCCACGCGATGATGGGCGGCACCAGCGCGCAATGATTATAGGTGGAGCTGTTCCACCAGATCGCGGCCATGTCGGCGGCATCGCGAGCGAACAAGATGAGGATCGCGGCCGCGACCAGGCCGAGCGCCACGAGGTGCGGCCGCCAGCCATCCGCTACCGCTCGAGCTTGCGGCGCTGCTTCGATCGCGGCGTGCGCCGTCATGCCGCCACCAGACGAGGTGCGCGGCCGAGCAAGGCGGCGAGCGGGGCAAGCTGGGCTTCCCAGCGGTAGCGGGTCTCCATCCGGCGGCGGGCGGCGGCACCGATCTCTGCGGCGTCCTGCGGATGGGCTAGAAGATCAAGAACGTGCCACGCCTGGGCTTCGGGCCGGTCGGTCACGATCAGGTCGCGGCCGGGCACGGCGTTGATGCCCTCGAAGGCGGCGGCCGAGGCGACGACAGGGCGCGCCATCGCCATCGCTTCGAGCACCTTGTTCTGGATGCCGCGCGCGATTCCGAGCGGCGCCACCGCGACGTTCGCCGCAGCAAGCCAGCTGCGCACATCGGGAACGGCACCGGTGACGATCACATTGGGTCGGTCGGCAAGGCGGCGGACGGCAGCGGTCGGGTTTCGGCCCACGATGGCGAATCGAACTTCAGGTCGTGTCTGAAGAATGATCGGCAACACCTTGTCCGCGAAATCCAGCACTGCTTCGGCATTGGGCCGGTAATCCATCTGCCCGGTGAAGACGAGCAGCGGACTCTGCTGCTCTGGCAGCCGATCGAAACCGGCCGTGGGATTGTAGAAATCGAGATCGATGCCGTTGCAAACGGCGTGCACATTGGCGGCGCGGGTGCGTTCCCGGAAAAGGGCCGCCTCTCCAGGGCTTACGAACAGGCTGGCATCGGCGCGGGACGCGACCTCCTGCTCATGCTCGAGCAGTCTGACGGCCTCACGGCGGTGGATCCAGCGCATCGGCCCCTTGCCGCCATAAGCAGCGAATTTGGCCGAATCCATATCGACGAAATCCATGATGAAGCGCTGCCGGCACTTGGCCGGCACGAACTGCGCCATCTGGCTGGAAAAGGCGAACACCGTATCGACGCCATCGCGCTCCAGCATGCGCCGGACGAAGCCGCGCATCGCAGCGCTGTCGAACGCGGTCAGCGAGATCGGCTTGCCCTCCCGCAGCGCCTCGGCAGCCGCAGTCAGCTTGGGCTTGGTGCGCACCTCCACATGCGCTTCCCCAAGGCTCCCGCCCATCACGGCCCTCAGCGCCGGCAGATGGGCGGCATCCGCTGCGTCGTCGGCGAAGGATGCGAGATGGACGCGCCCCAGCGTGCCGAGATGTTTCAGGATGTTCCAGGAGCGGATCTTGTCCCCCCGATCCGGCGGGTAGGGGATGCGATGCGCGAGGAAGAGGATGTCGCGCATCAACCGAGCCCTCGCGCGATCCAGGGCCCGAGCAGGTTGGCGAGCCGCAAGGGCAACTTCTGCCAAAGCTGGACCTGGAGCCGGTATCTGGGGCTGAGCGGATTGATCTCGCGGGGCTCGCCCCCGTCCAGCGCATGGACGGCATAGCGAAGCGGGCGCGGCTCGAAGCCCCAATTCTTCTTGTAGGCGTAAGCGCCCGTGCCGACTTTCGAGCGGCCGAAATCGAAGCGGGTACAGCCCCGCGCTGCGGCGTGGCGCATCAACTCGAAATACATATGCTCATTGGCGCGGAGCGCCCGCGCCTCGGCGGTGCCGCCGCCCCAATAAGGATAGACGCCGCCATTGAAGTAGAAACTGAGGACGCTCGCAATCGAACGGCCATCCTTGCTGACGGTGAGGATGTCGGCTTGCTCTCCGAAGCTCTCGAGCATGGCCCGGAACAGCGCGCGCGGAAAAACGGGGGTGCCAAGGTTGCGCACGCTTTCGGAATAGACACGATAGTGGTCGGCAAGGTCCCGCTCGCTCCGGCCGACGCGGACGTCTAGTCCCATTGTCTGGGCGCGCCTCACCTCCGCCCGCTGCTTGCGCGGGATCGCCTTCAGGATCTCCTCCTCCCGTCCCGGCAGGTCGCGGGCGAACCCCGCATAAGTTCCCTCACGAGCATGCCAGCCGGACGGGATGGGGCCGCCCCTCAATTCCAGGCTCTGCACGCCAATCCTGCGCGCCAGGTCGACAGCCGCTCCCGCAAGCGCCTCCGTAGCATCGCCGACTACTCCTCCGCCCACGCCGAAGCCCGCCGAAACCAATGCGGAGCCAAACAAAGGCGAGCGGACATCGGTCAGCGGCAGGACACCCCTGATCCCCCGCCCGTCCTCGGCGAGCAGATAGTGCGCGCGTTGCCCGCAGCCGCGCTCCGCGCCCAGGCTCCAGGCGGGCAGGTGAAACGGCTCGGCACCCGCATGCTCCGCCAAAAACGCGCCGATCCGCGCCCGCTCCGCCGGATCGGTCAGATCGGCCGTGCGCACGGCCAGACCTGCAATGGCCGAGAAAGCGTTCATTGCAGCCGCTCACGTTCGGAGCGAACCACCTCGTCGGTGCGGCCCCAGCGATGCTCGCCAAGAAGCTTCAGGAGCTTGGCCTCCATCGCGTGCAGATTGGTGTAATGGCGAAGACGCGCCTTGACCGGCGCCCTGGCTACCCTCGGCTGGCCCGGATCGATTTCCCAGGGATGGAAGTAGAACACGGCCGGGCGCTGCTCCGTCCCGTTCACGCGCGAGATCGCCCAGCTGGAAAATCGGTAGGGAAGCATCCGGAAGAAGCCTCCTCCTCCGGCAGCCATCCGCCGGCCGCGCAGCTCCACCGTAGTCACGGGCAACTCGATCAGGTCCGCGTCTGCAAGCGGCCGGTACGCAAAGCGCGGCGCCTCGGGCCAGCCATAATGGTCGTGCCGGATGGGTGCGACGCTGGAGGAATAGCAATAGCCTTCCTCCGCCAGAACCGCGTGCGCCCAGGGGGTGCGCTTGTCGATCGAGAAGCTGGGCGCGCGATAGCCAACGGGGGCTTGGCCGCCCGCATCCTCGATCGCGGCCTGTGCGCGCCGCAGGTCGGCCCGGAAGCTGTTCGCGTCCATGGTGAAGACGCGCCGGTGGTCCCAGCCGTGGCTTGCTATCTCATGACCGCTCCCGACGATCCGGCGGATCAGCGTGGGGTAACGCTCGGCCACCCACCCGAGCGTGAAGAAGGTGCCCTTCACGCCCGCTTGGTCGAACAGGTCCAGCACCGCATGACCGTTGCGCTCAACGCGGGGCGCGAGCTGGTCCCAGCTCTCCCGCGCAATTACGTTCTCGAAGGCGCCGACCTGGAACCAGTCTTCCACGTCGACGGACATTGCGTTCAGCATGAGCAGCCTTCCGGGCGCGAGCCGCGCTTCAAGCCGCGTGGTGGATGACGGCGTCTTCCTCACTCTCGACCCAGTCGACGAGCAAGGTCAAGACTCGCCGAGTCGCCCGCTCCTGCTCCTCGAGCTGCGCCTCCAGCATCGCGACGCGGCGCTCCAGTGCGAGGTCCCGGACGGGCTCGTAGGTCGGCTTGATGCCACGTTGCTCGATCGTCGGACGCGGCGCGTCTTCCTCGAGGTCCTCGGCCACCGCGACCACTGTTTCCGCGTCGATGGTGTCGAGCTCCTCAACCGCAGCGTGGAGCATCAGGCGCCCGGCAAACTGATTGACCTTGCGCGGCACACCGCCCGTGTGACGATAGATCTCGGCAAAGGCCGGGATTTCGATCACCGGATTGCCTTCCCAGCCGACGGTCTTCAGCCGGTGGACGATGTAGGGCTCAACCTCGTTCGGCTCCATCGGCTCGAGATGATGCGTGGCGATCACCCGCTGGCGCAGTTGCTCCAGGCTCTCGGACGCCAGCTTCTCGCGGAACTCCGGCTGCCCGAGCAGGAAGATCTGCAGCAGCGCTTGCCCGCTCACCTGGAAGTTAGAGAGCATGCGCAGCTCTTCCAAAGCGGAGACGGACAGGTTCTGCGCTTCGTCGACGATCAGCAGCGTGCGCTTGCCGTGCCTCGCCTCGTCGTCAAGGTGCCGCTCGACTCGTTCCAGCAGCTGCGCCTTGGTTACGCCTTCGGTGAACAGGCCCATGCCCTGCGCCGCCAGGCGCAGCATGTCGTCCCCCTCGACTTGGGTGGAGACGATGTTGATCGCGTTGAGACGCGAACGATCGACGGTCGCCATCAGATGCGCCACCAGGGTCGACTTGCCGGCGCCGATGTCGCCGGTGATGACGATGAAGCCTTCGCCCTGGGCGAGGCCATAGCCGAGATAGGCCATCGCCTTCTTGTGCGTGCGGCTGCCAAAGTAGAAGCGCGCATCCGGCGTGAGCTGGAAGGGCCTGTCGCTGAAGCCGTAGAAATCACTGTACATGGGACACTCCGTGGGGCTGCCAGCCCGTCAGAAACCGTATCGCAGACCAACCAGCGCCGAAGCGACGGTGCTGTCGAACTCGCCATTGTCGGTGGTGAACAGGCCGAGCGCGGCGTGGGCCTGGAGGCGATCGAACAGGAAGCTCTGATAATAGCCGCCAGTGATGCCGGTGCTGAAGGCGCTCTCCGCACCGGTCAGGCCGCTGTCGAACCAGTTCGCGTAAGCGTCGAGCGAGACAGTGGAGGTGCGGCTGAGGTCACGCGTGGCGCCGGCATAGAGGCCGAAGCTTTCGTCCGTCCGCCGGTCGAGCGCGAAGCCCTGTTCCACGATCGGCTGATAATAACGGCGCGAGGAATAATTCGCGCCGATCCCGAAGCCCCACGGTCCGCGCCCGCCGGAGAAGAGGATGTTGGCGCCGCGGTTCCGAAAACTGGAACCGGCGATCGACTGGAAGGCGTCGTCAAAGCAGGCGCCGGTCCCCGGGTCCGTGCCGAACACGCAGCCGCCGATCCCGCCGACATTGTTGTTGAGCGGATTGCGCCGGATGTCGAACTCGACAGGCACTGCGGCAAGATCGGCGATCAGCAGGCGGCCGAAGGTCTCGACGCCGTCATAGATGCTGGCGCTCAGGCCATAACGCTCGTTGATCTTGTGGCTGAGCGAAGCGGTGACGGTGGTCCCGCCATAACGCTGGCCGACCCGCGCCTGCAGTTCCGTGCGGCGGCTCGGGCGATAGATCACGCCCGCGTCCCAGATGATGCCGTCCGTCTCGTAAGCGAGCAGGCGCGGCTTGGTCGGATCGCCGATCAGGCGACCGCCGGGCGTGACCACCGGGCGGCCGGCGGCATCGCGCAGGATGTCCTGCTGGCTGGACTCGATCTTCTCGTAGCCGACTCCGGCGGTCAGCGCGAGCGTGGACCCAACCGGCACGACCACGTCGCCGCGGATGAAGCGAGCTTCGAACTCCTGGTCGAGCCGGTCGGCTTCCTCCAGAAAGTAGCCGCCCCCGACCGTCCAGCCGAACGGCAGCTCGCCGACATCCATGCCGACGCTGGCGGACAGACTGTGGTTGGTCGAGCTGTCGAACCGGTCGAGCAGGATCGCGCCGGGCGCGAGCGGCAGGCCGCGCAGGGCCTTGTTGTCGACTTCGACGAGGCCGAAGCGGTAGCTGCCCGTGACGTTCAATGCGCCGATGCGCGTGGAAAGCTCAGGCCCGGCATAGAAGCTGTAGACTTCCGAGATCGCCGGATCGTCGACATTGGTGAAGCCGAAGATCGGCCCGACACCGTCCGATCGGGCCCGCGTCGCGAGCGCGCCGGCACTGGCCCGAAGCATGTTGGGGATGAGGTCGGCGCTGAGCTGGGCGATGCCGGTGTGGGAATCGCCATCGACGAGGTCATCACCCCAGCCGAAGCGCTTCTCGTAGCGGTAGCTGATCTGGGCGCGAACGCGGCGCGTGCTGACCCCCGCATCGACCCCGGCCGCCACCGCCGTGTAAGTCAGCGTCTCGCCGCTATCGAGGTCGGCGTTGAGGACCTGCTGAACCTCGATGTAGGGGTGAACTCCTGTCGAGACACGAGCGGAGGCGGGCATTGCTGCCGACGCGGCAAGCGCGACCGCGCCGAGCCGCACGGCCCAGCGTTTGAACTGACCCAGCGCGCTCATTGGCCATATCCGTAATAAGCGCCAAAGCGGCGGCCGGTGGCTGCGAAGCCGGCCCCGTTCAGCATGAGGCTGAGATGCTCGCAGCCGGAAAGCAGGCCGACCGCTTCCTTGAGATCGGCCTCGGTGGTCTGATCGGCGCGAACCACGAGCAGCACCTGGCCGACATGTCCCGCCAGGACCGAAGCCGGCGAGGCCATCAGCGCCGGCGGGGAATCGAAGATCACGACGCGGCGAGGATGATCGCGGGTGAGCGCGGCGAGCACATCGCGCGTACGGCCGGAGGCGAGCAGCTCGGTGACGTTGTTCGCCTGGCGTCCGGCAGGAAGCACCGACAATCCTTCGATGTCGGTCCGGATAACGAAATCGTTCGGATCGCAGTCGGGGTCGCCGATCGCATCGATCAGGCCCGGTCCGGATTGCAGGCCGAGGATGGAGAGGATCTCCGGCTTGGCGAAATCGCCGTCGACCAAGAGCGCCTCGACGTCGCGCTCGCCGGCGAGCGACAAGGCGAGGTTCAAGGCGCAGAAGGTCTTGCCCTCGTCCGGCTGGGCCGAGCACACGAGAATGGTCTGGCGCTTGTCCTCGGCGATCTTGCCACCGCGGCTGACGCTTAGGAGCAGCTGACGTTTGATGATGCGAAACTCCTCGGCAAGGGCGCTCACCGGGGCATCAGGAAGAATGTAACCGTCCTCGAGCAAGCCCTCGCGATCCACCGTCCCGGAGCGGGACGAAGTTGCGGGGCGGGGCTCAGAGCTGGTCTGAACCTGCTCTTCGGCTTGAGGATAGCTGTTTTGGTAGCCGTCCAAGGAGAGAATACCGGCCTCGCTGGCTCCTGCCTCCGTCTGTTCCGACGCGGCAAGATCAACAGCCGCGGCATCCTGCTCTGGTTCCGGCTCCGAAATTATTACGGGCCGCTTACGCCGCTTCCCGGCCGTGACGACTTCCTCCACCACGGCTTCAGTCCGAGTCGCCACAGGCGGTTCGGCCTTGATCGGCATCACCGGCGCAAGCGGCGCCGGCGGCTGCGGCATCACCGGCGGGCGAATCGCGGCGTTGAAGTCGTAAAGCTCCGACGCGCGTTCGAGCAGCGAGCCGCGGCGTTTGATCGAGCTGTGCTGGTTCATGCCCTTGTCCCTCACGCGACCGTGCTGCGCTGCCAGAATTCCACCAGCATCAGGATCGCGTAGCTGCCGGCCAGCGCCGCCCCGGCCCCGCCGAACCATTTCAGCCGCTGCTTGTCCTGCGTCCGCCGCTCGGCCGTGACGACCTCGCCCACGGAGCCCAGCACCGGCAGGCCGGTGATCTGCTCGAGGCGATTCTGGGTGGCGAAGGTGGCCTGAAGCTGTCCCTTGGCGAAAGCCACGCCCGCGCCGATGCCGCACGCGACGATCAGGATCAGGCTGAGGAGCAGCGGCCGGTTCGGCGCGACCGGAACGTTGGGGCGGCTCGGCGGATCGATGATGCGGAAATCGATCGCGTCCGTCTTGCTCTGGACGTCGCTGCGCAGGCGGACCTGTTCGCGATCCTCCAGCAGCTTGTCATACTGGCGCTTCAGCACCTCATAGTCGCGGTTGAGGCGCGCCTGCTCGGCGGCCATGCCGGGTTCCTCGGCCTGCTTGCCGGCGAGCAGCTGCATCGCCTGGGTGATCTGGTTCTTGCGGGCTGAAGCAGCCGCAACCTGCGCCTCCCGCTCCGCGGCCATCGCGCGCAGGGACGTAAACGCCGGGTTGGGCGTGGAAATGGTCGACGCGCCCGATGGGGCCGCGTTGGCGCGCTCGGCCGCGGCGGCGGGGCGGATGCGCTCGATCTGCTGGCGCGTGACCACCACGTCCGGGTGCGAGTCGGTCCAGCCCTTGGCGCGCGCCTGGCTGAGCTGAGCTTCGAGCGCACCGAGCTGGGCGGTGGCATAGCCGCCGCCGGTCACGACGCTGGCCGCGAAGTTCGGGGTGGAGATGGTCGACGGCACGCCGGCCATCTGGCTGCGGACCGCGTTCAGCGAGCCTTGCGCCGACATGAGCTGCTGCTCGACGTTGGACAGCTCGAGCCGTGCCGCGGACATGCGCTGGTCGATCGATCCCTCGCCCGGCAGCATGCCCATGAAACGGGTTTCGAAATCGACCCGGCGTTGCTCGGCCTCCTGCAGCGCGCGCTCGCGGCGGCGCAGCTCCTCGTCGAGGAAGGTCAGCGTCTGGCCGGTCTCGGCGCGGTCGCCGGACAGGTTCTCCTCGACGAACAGGTCGAGCAGCGTCTGGACGATGACGGCGGCGGTCCGGGCGTTCTGCGAATTGGAGAATCCGCCAACGCCGGACGTGGCGCTGATTTCGAACAGATTGTCCTGCTGCGCGGTGACCTTGATGTTCTCGCGCAGCTTCTCGACTTGGGCGGCGAGATCGCGCTCGGAGCCGACCAGCAGGTTGAGATCGGTGCGGCGCACCACCTTGGTCAGGTTCTCGGTCGAGGTCAGGGTCTGCTTTACGCGGAGCAGATCGCCCTGCCGCTCGGCGGCGGTGATGCCGATCTTGTCGGGCAGGATCGACTGCATCTGCGCATAGACGCGGGCGGTCGATTCATAGCTGTTCGGGATGAGCGCCACCGCCAGCCATCCGGCAAGGCTCAAGGCCCAGGCGACGCCGAGCGCCAGCCAGCGCCGACGCCAGACGGAGTGGATCGCGATCCGAAGCTGTTCGTAGAGGCCGTCCATCAGGTGTTCCTCAGAACATGCTCTCGGGGATGATGATGACGTCGCCCGGCTCCAGCTTCACATTTGCGCTGGTGTCGCCCTTCTTGAGCAGACGGGCGATCTTGAGGTCATATTCCTTCTGTCCGCCTGTGGCCTTGTCTTGACGGACGAGGCGGGCGCGGTCGCCGGCGGCGAATTCGGAGAGCCCGCCGACCGCGATCATTGCGTCAAGCAGCGTCATGTTCGCGCGGTACGGGATGGAGGCCGGCTTCTCGGTAGCGCCGACGATCCGTACCTGCTGGCTGAACGTGCCCTGGAACTTGTCCACCATCACGGAGACGAGCGGGTCTTCGATATATTGAGTGAGGCTCTTCTTGATATCCTCGGCCAGCTGGGCGGGCGTCTTGCCGACCGCAGTCATGTCGGTGATCAGCGGCGTGGTGATCCGCCCGTCCGGGCGGACCTGAACCTTCGCGCCAAGCTCGGGATTGCGCCACACGAACACGGTCAGCTCGTCGAGCGCGCCGATGATGTACTTATCTCCGACTTCCGTCTCCGTGCCGACGAAGGAGGCGGCGGGGAGCTGGTTGCCGGCTGTCTGGGTGGTTGCGCACCCGGCGAGCGCGGTGGCGGCAAGGCCGAGGATCAGGGGGAGCTTGAACGTATGCATCGTCGGTCCTCTTGAACGTCGGCCCGCCGCGCTACCCAAAGACCAGGCGAACGGGCGCGAGATATGGGTCTGCTATGGGTTCAAGAGGTAAAATTACCGTTAGGAACAAGGTGCATTTCCGGCCTGTCCCAGGCTGGGACGAGGTTGAAAAACCTGATTAATCCGCAGCGCCGACCAAGATCTCGCGGGCTGGCTCCTGCGCCAGGAAGGCCTGAGGGGAGGCCGAAAGGCCGTACGCGCCGGCCATGAACACCGCCACGATGTCGCCCACCGCCGCGCGCGGCAGCATGACGTCTTCGGCGAGGCGATCGAGCGGCGTGCAAAGGCAGCCGACGATTGTCGCCTCCTCTGTCGCGTCCTGATCCATCCCGTTCGCGATCGCGACGGGGTAGTTGCGGCGGACCACCTGGCCGAAATTGCCGGACGCGGCGAGCTGGTGATGCATGCCGCCGTCCGTCACCAGGAAGGTCTTGCCGTGACTGACCTTGCGATCGAGGATGCGGGTCAGATAGACCCCCGCCTCCCCCACCAGCCAACGTCCGAGCTCGATTGCGAATATCGTGTTTGCAATGAGTTCCGAGCGGCTCTCAAGGCTTCGTGTCAGCTCACGGCCGATATGCTCGACATCCACCGGCTGCTCATTATTGAAGTAGGGGATGCCGAACCCGCCGCCCAGATTGAGCACCGGCGGACTCTGCCCGACCGCCCCCGCCAAGTCTGCCGCCAGCGCGAGCGTCGCCCGCTGACTTTCGATGATTGCCTCGGCGCTGAGCGCCTGCGATCCGGCAAAGATGTGGAAGCCGCGCCAGTCGGCCCCGGCCTCTACGATGCGGCGGACCAGAGCGGGCACCTGCTCGGCATCGACGCCGAACGGCTTGGCTCCGCCTCCCATCCGCATGCCCGATCCGCGAATCTCGAAGTCGGGATTGACCCGCACAGCCAGCCTCGGACGAAGCCGGAGCAAGTCGCCGATCCGAAGCCCACGTTCCGCTTCGCCCAATGACTCGCAGTTGATGGTCACCCCCGCCGAGATCGCCGCTTCCAGTTCGGCGTCGCGCTTACCGGGTCCGGCGAAAGAGATATGATGAGGCGAAACTTTGGCCGCGAGGGCGAGTGCAAGCTCGCCGCCTGAAGCCACATCGAGCCCGTCCACCAAGCTCGCAACATGCGTCACCAATGGTCCATAAGGGTTTGCTTTGATTGCATAATGCAGCTTAACCCCGGGAAAGGCGGCGCGAAAACGCGCGATCTGCCGCTCCACCAGCTGAAGATCGTACACGAACAGCGGCGTACCTCCCGCCTCCGAGATGAGCGCGTCCACTGGTCTGCCACCCACCTGCAGAATCGCTTCCTCACGGCCGAAGCCGGCCGGTATCGCTCCCATCGGCTTCATGACATCAGCTCTTGCCGCAATCGCTCCCGGTCGAGCTTGCCATTGGGTCCGCGCGGCAGCTCGCTTCGCCACACAATAGAAGCGGGCTGCATAAAATTGGGTAACTCGCTTTTGAGATACCGTCTGAGGTCCGCCTCCCGGCCGCGGTCTCCGCGCAGGACAAGCGCGATCGCCTGGCCAAGCCGATCGTCCGGCACGCCGATCGCGACCGCCTCCGCCGCCATCCCGCTCGCCACTGCCGCTTCCTCGATCTCGGTCGGACTGACCCGGTTGCCGCTGGTCTTGATCATGGCGTCCTCGCGGCCGACGAAGTAGAGCAGCCCCTGCTCATCGGCGCGGACCCGATCGCCCGACCAGACGGAAGTCCCTCCGTACTGAGAGTCAGCGGGCGCCGGCCGAAACCGTTCGTCGGTGCGTACCGGATCGTTCCAGTAGCCTTGCGCGACCAGCGGGCCCGCATGGACCAACTCGCCGGTCTCGCCGGGCGGCGCGGGCGTGCCGTCCTGCCGGACCACCATGATCTCGGCGAACGGAATCGCGGCGCCGATCGAGTCCGGATGCGTGTCGACAAAGGCAGGATCGAGCCAGGTCGAGCGGAACGCCTCGGTCAGGCCATACATCAGGAACAGCTCGGCGGCGGGAAACATCTCACGCATGCGCCTGACGATCGAGGCGGGAAGCCGCCCGCCGGAATTGGTCAGGCGCCGGAGCGACAGCGAAGCGGCGGGCGGCCAGCCCGCCTCGACCAACTGCACCCAGAGCGGCGGCACCCCCGCCAGCGTGGTGATCCGGTGGCGTTCGACGGCGCGGATCACGTCGCGCGCATTCAGATACTCGACCGGGATCGCGCATCCGCCGGCCGCCCAGGTCGAGAGCAGCTGATTCTGGCCATAGTCGAAGCTGAGCGGAAGCACGCCCAGCGTCCGGTCGCCCGGCCCGAGCTCCAGATAATGAGCGACACTGATCGCGCCGAGCCAGAGGTTGGCGTGGCTCAGCATCACGCCTTTCGGCCGCCCGGTGGAGCCGGACGTGTAGAGCAAGGCGGCGAGGCTGTCCGGGTCGGCATTAGAGGGAGGCAGCCTGCCTTCCCCGGCCAGCATGGCCGCGCCCTCATCCTCCTCGACGGTCCGGCACCCGTCCGGCAGATCGCCCGTGGCAAGGGTCGCAAGCCGGGCCGAACCGGTGACCAGCATCGCCGCCCCGCTATCGGTCAGGATGTGCGCGACCTGCGCGCGTTTCAGCAGCGGGTTGATCGGCACATGGACGAGCCCCGCGCGAGCGCAGGCGAGTGGAAGGAGGCTGGTCATCCGCCCTTTAGGAAGCCAGCTCGCCACCCGATGTCCTGGCCCCAGCCCCTTGCCCGCGAGAGCCGCCGACAGGGAGGCAACGCCGCGCTCCAGCCCCGCATAGTCGAGCATTCCTTCGCGCGTGACCAGAGCGGGCGCATTGGCCTCGCCTCGCAGCGTCAGCTGATCGAGAGGTCGCGGTATGGGGTCTGGGGCTTGCACCTTGGCTCCTGGCTAAGCCACACAAGCGGCCGATGTCGGGGAATAGCGCGTTGGCCGTGCAGGTGGAACTGTTCGAGTGCCTGGACGAGGTCGAGCGCGATGCCGCGGGCGCGCTGGATCGCCAACGGCAGCGAAATGTGTACGACAGCATCGAATGGCTGAAGCTGACCCGTGCGCACGTGCTCAGCCAGGTGCCGCTGGTCGCGGCCCGGGCTCGCGACGCTTCGGGACGCACCGCTTGGCTGTTCCTGCAGGATCACGGTAATGGCCGCGCGGCCGCTTTCGCCAGCTGGTACACATTGGCCTTCGCCCCAATCTTTGCCGGCCTAGCGGTGCCGACCAGCGACGAGCGGCCGGACCTACGGGCGCCGCTCGCCGCCGCGCTCGCTCGAAAACTGCGCGCGCGCTTCGATGTGATCAGTCTGGCCCCAATGGCCGATGAGGACCGCGACGTGGCCCTGCTGAAGCACGCCTTTGCTTCGGCCGGCTGGCTGGCGCTGCGAGCCGCAACGACCGCGAACTGGATTGCCAAGACGCATGAACAACCATTTGCAAGATATTGGGAAGACAGGCCGAGCAGGCTTCGCAACACCGTCGAGCGCAAGCGTCGGCGTACGCAACTCGAGATCGCTATTTACGACCACTTCGATCCCGCTGCCTGGGCCGACTATGAGAGCGTCTACCGCTCCAGCTGGAAGCCGGCCGAAGGCTCTCCCGAGTTCCTGCGCGCCTTTGCCGAACGATCCGGCCGCTGGGGCTCGCTCCGTCTCGGCATCGCCCGGGACGCCGGCCGCCCGGTGGCGGCTCAGCTCTGGACAGTCGACCAGAGCGTCGCGACCATTCACAAGCTCGCCCATGATGAAGCCGCCAAGGCGGAATCGCCCGGCACATTGCTCAGCGCGGCCATGTTCGAGCATGTCATCGAGCGCGATCGACCCGCGATCATCGATTTCGGCACCGGCGACGACGCCTACAAGGCGGACTGGATGGATCTGAAGCGCCCGCTTTACCGGCTTGATCTGTACAATCTGCGCAGCCCGCGCGGCATCACGGCAGCCGGACATGCCGCAGCGCGGGCGCTTGTCCGTCGGCTGCGAAACAATTAGGCGCGCCTCAAACAGGGAAACAGGATGGTCGCCGCTTTCAACGACGAACAGGAAGTCGACAAGACGCTTCGGGCGGTCCTGGTCGACGTGCTCGGCCTCGCGCCGGAGCGCGTCGGCGGGTTCACGGAGGCCTCGCCCTTGTTCGGCGCCCTTCCGGAGTTCGACTCGATGGCAGTCGCAGGCCTGCTCACGGAATTGGAGGAGCGGCTCGGCATCCTCATCGAAGATCATGAGGTCGATGCCGACATGCTGGAAAGCTTCGGCTCGCTGCTCACCTTCGTTCGGGCCAAGGCGCTGAGGTGAGCGGAGCCGGCGGTCCCTTCTACGACCGCTATTTCGTTGAGGGCCGAGCCGAGTGGCTGATGAGGATCGGGCACGTGGAGGGCGCTCCGGTGCTGTTCATCCCGCCCTTGTTCGAAGAAATGAACCGCACCCGCGCGCTCGTCGTGGCCGTGATGCGGGGGCTTGCGCAGGAGGGCTTCTGCTGCTGGCTCCCGGACCTTCCCGGCACCGGCGAGAGCGAGCGTGCGCTGGAGGCCTGCTCCTGGGACGAATGGCGAGAGGCTGCGCTCGCCGCCTCGGATCGCGTCCGGAGTGGCGAACCGCTGCTGGTCGCAAGTCTGCGCGGCGGCGCTTTACTCGACGACATCCCGCAAGCGGCGCATTGGCGCTTTTCGCCGGCAGAGGGCCGATCGCTGCTGCGCGACCTTGACCGGTCCGGCCTAACCGGCGGAGACGGCGCCGCTGGCTACCGTCTGCCTCCTTCGCTCGCTTCCGGCCTGGCTGGGGCGAGCCCGGCCGAAGTCGTACCCTGCCGCACGGTGCGACTGGCGGTGGACCCGAAGCCCGCGGACACGAAGCTGGATGGCCCTGCCTTGTGGCGGCGCTCCGAACCTGCAACATCGTCTGAGCTAGCACAGCTAATGGTCTCGGATTTGACTGATTGGGCTCATGAATGCGCGAGCTGATGACCTTCGCCTGCGCAGGTTCTGTGCTCGCCGGTTCCCTGGATCGCGCAGAGAGCCCGGTCGGGCTTCTGATCGCAACCGGAGGCACGCAGACCCGCATCGGCTCGCATCGTTTGTTCGAGCGGCTCGGGGCTTCGCTCGCCGCGTCCGGCCACCCTTGCTTCCGGTTCGATCGGCGCGGCGTCGGTGACAGCGAGGGAGAGGACCCAGGCTTCCGCGGCAGCCGGGACGACGTCCTCGCCGCGGCGGCGGCGTTCCGCGGGAGTGTCCCTGAACTGCGGCGGCTGTACGGGCTCGGTCTGTGCGATGGGGCAACGGCACTGATGCTGCACGGAGCCGAAGCCGGCCTGAACGGCCTGATACTCGCCAATCCGTGGCTGGTCGAAGCGTCGGCGGGCCAACCCCCGCCAGCGGCGATTCGGCGGCTTTATGCCCAGCGGCTCACCAGTCGCGAGGGCTGGAAAAGGCTGCTTGCTGGCCAAGTATCGCTGCACAAGCTTGCCGGCGGGCTCAGGCGCGCGGCCGCGCCGACCCGCTCCGGCCTTGGCCGCGAAGCCATCGCAGCGCTGAAAGCCTCCCACCTCCCCGTCCGGCTACTCCTGAGCCGCGGGGACACCACTGCAATCGCCGCCGAGCCGATCTGGCGTTCGTGCGGCCTGCCCGAGCCCGTCCACATCGAAACCGACTCGCACACCTTCGCACGCGCCGGCGACCTGGACGCGCTGACCGCCGCCGTCCTGCAGTCGCTCCGCAGCCTAAGCGGCCAGTGAAGCCTCGAAATCAGCTTCGGCCAGGAACTTCTCTGAATCAAGCGCAGCCATACAGCCGGTGCCCGCGGCGGTAACCGCCTGGCGATAGACCTTGTCCATCACATCCCCGCACGCGAACACACCGGGCACGCTCGTCCTGGTCGTTCCGGTCTCGACCTTAATATAGCCATCCTCGTCGAGCTCGAGATGATCCCGGAAGAGCTCGGTCGCCGGGCTGTGGCCGATCGCGACGAACCCACCCTCGGTTTCGAGCCGCTCGATCTGGCCGGTGCGAGTATTGCGAAGGTCGATCGCGACCAAGCCTTCGGGCTGGCCGCCACCGACGAACTTGGCGACTTCGCGGTTCCACAGCACCTTGATGTTCGGATGCTTGAACAGGCGCTCCTGCAGGATCTTCTCGGCGCGAAGCGAGTCGCGCCGGTGGATCAGGGTCACGTCGTGGCTGTGGTTAGTGAGGTAGAGCGCCTCCTCTACAGCGGTGTTGCCACCGCCAATCACGGCGACTTTCTTGCCGCGGTAGAAGAAGCCGTCGCAGGTCGCGCAGGCGGAAACTCCGCGGCCTTTAAGATGCTCTTCAGACGGAATCTCAAGCCAGCGCGCCTGCGCGCCGGTCGCGATCACCAGCACATCACCCGAATAGATCGTGCCGCCATCGCCAATCAGCCGGAACGGGCGGCGGCTGAGGTCGATCTCGACGATCTGATCCCACATCATTTGCGCGCCGACATGCTCCGCCTGGGCCTGCATCTGCTCCATCAGCCAGGGACCCTGGATCACGTCCCGGAACCCGGGATAATTCTCGACATCGGTCGTGGTGGTGAGCTGCCCGCCCGGCTGGATGCCCTGCACGACGATCGGCGCCATTCCGGCGCGTGCGCCATAGATCGCGGCCGACAGACCTGCCGGCCCCGAGCCTAAAATCAACATGCGGGTGGAATGGGTCGCGACCATGTCGTTCCTTCGAAGCCTCGATGTGAGGGAGAGATTGCCAACTGAAGATAGGGACTGGAACCCTCCAAGTCTAATCCGCAGGGCGCGATTTGCGGCGCTCCGGGGCCGCTGTTACAGGGGCCGTTCCGTCTCCAGCAGAAGGTTCGCCCTGCATGACCGCACATGAAAACCCGCTCGGCCTCGATGGCTTCGAATTCGTCGAATTCACCAGCCCGGACCCCGAAGCGCTCGGCGGCCTGTTCAGCGCGCTCGGCTTCACCCACATGGGCAATCACAAGAGCAAGAACGTCCGCCACTATGCCCAGGGTGACATCAACTTCATCCTGAACATGGAGCCGGCGGGCCAAGCCGCCGCCTTCCGCCAGGCGCACGGGCCGTCGGCCAACGGTATGGCGTTCCGGGTGAAGGACGCCAAGCAAGCCTTTGTGATGGCCGTGGAGCGCGGAGCGGTGCCCGTCGAAACGGCGCGCGGACCGGGCGAACTGGACATCCCCGCGATCGAGGGCATTGGCGGCTCCTATCTGTATCTGGTCGACCGTTATGGCGCCGAGCAGATCTACGACGTCGATTTCGAGCCGGTGCCGGGCGTCAGCCGCACCTCCAACGCGGGCCTCCACACGCTCGATCACCTCACCCACAACGTGAACCGCGGCCGAATGAACCATTGGGCCGAATTCTACGAGCGCATCTTCAATTTCCGCCAGATCCGCTACTTCGACATCGAGGGCAAGCAGACCGCCCTGCTTTCACGCGCGATGACAGCTCCCGACGACAAGATCCGGATTCCGCTCAACGAATCCCAGGACGAGCACAGCCAGATCGAGGAGTTCCTTCGCGAATATAAGGGCGAGGGGATCCAGCATATCGCGCTCGCCACCGACGATATCTTCGCAACCGTGGACCAGCTGCGCGCCAACGGCATCCGTTTCCAGGACAGCCCCGAGACCTATTTCGACCTCATCGACCAGCGCCTGCCCGGCCATGGCCACGACGTAACCGAGATGCGCAAGCGCCGCATCCTGATCGACGGCTCGCCCGAGACGGGCGAAGGCCTGCTGCTGCAGATCTTCACCGAGAATATGGTCGGCCCGATCTTCTTCGAGATCATCCAGCGCAAGGGCAACCAGGGCTTCGGCGAAGGCAACTTCAAGGCATTGTTCGAGTCGATCGAACTCGATCAAATCCGCCGCGGCGTCCTGCCCGCCGCCAAGGAAGATGCCTGAACCGGCCTAAAGCTCGGCGAGCAAGCGACTGAGCGCAAGCGCGTCCCCAGTCGCCGCGGACGAAGCCGTGTTGTCGAAGATGCACCACACGTCCGCCTGCGGCAGCGTTGTCCTGATTTGCGCCGCATAGGACTTGAGCCGCCCATCATTGTAGCTGGACCGGTACATGGTCGGCGATCCGTGCAGGCGAAGGTAGACCAACCCGCCCCAGCCGCCCGGCTCGGCTGCGGCCTCGACTCGGGCCGGATCGGCGGCAACACGGGCAACATCCAGCTTCGCCAGCAAAGCGGAGGCAGTGAGATCGAACCAGCTGGCATGCCTCGGCTCGCAAGCAACACTGAGCTCGGTGCGCGACTTCAAGGCGCCAATGAAGCGGTCTGCCAACGCTTCGTCGAACTGCAGGCTCGGCGGCAACTGGACCAGGTGGACCGCCAGGCGCTCGCCGAGCCCGGCGACCTCCTCCAGATATCGATCCAGCAACGCCTCGCAATCGACGAGCTTTTGCACGTGCGTGATCGTCTTCGGCAGCTTCGCCGAGAAGCGGAAGTCGGCGGGCGTGGACTCCGCCCAACGCTCGAAGGTGCTCGGGCGATGGCTGCGGTGAAAGGTGGAGTTGATCTCCGCACAGCGGAAATGTGCCGAATAGCGTTCGAGGCTGCTTCCCTCGGCCGGGAAGGCGTCGGCAGTGGCCACCGGGATCGACCAGCCCGCGGTCCCGATCCGAAGCTCAGGCATCGCTCGTTGAAGATGGCAAAGTCAGCCGCCAGAAGCTCGTCTCGGCCCCCTCCACCCCGAAATCATTGTCGCTGACGAGCAGCAACTGCGCGTCCGACAGCCACGCCATTCCTTCAAGGTCGGCAGCGACTTGGCGTGCATCATCGCTATTGAACAAGAGCTGTTTGCGAAGCACCGCAAGCGGGAAGGGGCTGTCGCGGCCGCTCAGTTCCTCCACCGTCGGGCGCGTGGCCACGTCCAGATGCTCAGCCCCGATCGCCAGGCTCGCATCGAGCTGGACGCGATAAAGCTTCGTGGTCTCTGAACCGCGTTCCAGCACGATCAGGGCTTCATCGCCCGCCCAGAGGATCTCGCTGACCTTGATGTCGCCTCGCTCGAACGGACCCTTCTCGCAATCCCGGCGGAAGCTTTTCGGCTCGTCGAGCGGATAGAGATATTGCGCGCTCACGGCTCCGCTCGACGCGTCCAGCCGCCAAAGCCGGACGTGGCTCGCCTGCTCGTGCGCTGCCTCGTCCGGGTGCGCGAGCGGACTTTGGAAAGCCAGGAACAGCGATCGCTCGTCCGGCGAGATCGCAAGCGCCTCAAAGCCGCGATTGATCTGACGACGCCCGGCGATGGCTGGCAGACTGATCCCCTCTCGGTCGGATCTGACGGGCAGCCAGCGGTCAACCACCCTGCCCTCGCCATCGATCCGCATCAGCGACGGACCATATTCGTCCCCCACCCAGAAGCCGCCGTCGCGCAACGCGATCAGCCCCTCACTGTCCGCACCCTGCGGATCGGGCGCGAGCGGGCGTCCGGCCAAGTCGAAGGCCGGCTCGGCGCGCGCGTGCTGCGACCCTGCCATCGGCAATCCGGAGATCGGCTTGCCGCTGTCGTCAGTGAGCCGGATCGTGCGAACCAGGCCGATCTCGTCGCCGACGATGCGCAGTTCGGCCAGCGCCGGACCAAGATCGGGGCGCGGCATGATCTTCGCGCCCTTGGCGGCGACTTCAGGTGCCAATTCAACCCCGTATTTCTCGGCCAGCGTCTCGGCTTTGAGGTTCGGTCCACGGTCGCAGACAGCCCACAAGGCCCCGGGCGGATCGCCCGGACGGACCGCCAGCCCGGAGCCGAACCCGGCCCGCAGCCGCATCTCCCGCTTTGGCAGCCTGATCGACCCCAGCTCCGGGTCGTCCCAGCGCAGCCGCTCGATCGAGCAGGCGGGGCTCGGCCCGCTCAGCGCTCGACCTTCTTGAGATACTGCGCCGGGATCGGGTTGTCCGGCGTTTCGGGCGCCCAGGCGATCGTCATCACCCACCACCTCTTGCCGTCGTTCAGCAGTTGGATGCTGTTGATCCCGCGCAGGAACGGCTTGGCGTCCGACAGCTTGTTGCGCGCCTGATAGACGGAAAAGACCTGCGCCATGTTGCCGAAGCTGTCGACGTGCCGGAACATTTCCTGTTCATGGAAACCCTCCCCTTCCAGGAACGCCTCGTTGGCC
Organism: Allosphingosinicella sp.; assembly: GCF_036387615.1. Lineage (GTDB taxonomy): Bacteria > Pseudomonadota > Alphaproteobacteria > Sphingomonadales > Sphingomonadaceae > Allosphingosinicella. The sequence goes on along the minus strand of NZ_DASVTH010000032.1, from coordinate 9,283 downwards.
TTGATGTAATCGTCCGGCGTAGCGATGCGGGCGCCGATCTGCCCCGTCTTCGCGTTCTTGCCGGTCGGGATCATCCGCGCGCCGGGATAGAAGAGCGAGCGGAAGCGATTCCAATCGCGCTGGGCCCCTGCATCGCCGGAAATGACATCGTACAGCGCCGCGATGATCGCATCCATCGAGCGGACGTCCTCCGGCCTTGCGGCAGGAATCGCGGCGAACGGGTCGGCCGGCGCAGACTTCGCCTCGGCCGGCTTCTGCGCAGAGGCCGGCTGTTTGCTGTCCTGCGCGAAGGCGGCACCCGTCTGGAGAAGAAAAGCGACCGCGATCAGGATTGTGCGAAGCGTTGCCGACATCTGAACTCCGAGGTTTGAACAGGCCGGACCGAGGCCTGCTGCGCCCCGTATAGCCACAGCCTGAACGGGAATGGTAGCGGAGGAGGGACTTGAACCCCCGACACGCGGATTATGATTCCGCTGCTCTAACCAGCTGAGCTACTCCGCCCCTTTAGCGAGGCTCGCTCCTTCGAGGAGCACGTGCCGGCGGCGGTATAAGGAGCCCCGCCAAGCCGGTCAACTGGGGCGCCGGCAGCCGGAACCGCCCGCTTCCCCTGTCGTTCGCAAGTCTGGCCAGTAGCCGACGGAGAGCGTTATGGACCTTCTAACCCCCCTGGAAACCTATTGCCGGCTGATCCTGCGGGCAAAGGAGCTGGAAGCGCAGGTCCCCGCGCTCGATCCCGACGAAGACGCGGACAATGTCGACGATCTCGACGACGATGCCGAGGATCAGAGCCTGTCCGTGCTCGAGGACGAGCTCAACAGCGGCGTCGAGGAGGAGATGCGGGCGGCGCTCGACGATCTCGCCGACGATCAGCTCGCGGAGGCGCTGGCTCTGGCCTGGGTGGGCCGCGGCACCTATGATGTCAGCGAGTGGGACGACGCTTTTGCGGAGGCGTCCGACACCGATCCCGAATTCTCGATCGACGAGCTGATGGACATGCCCCTGCTCGCATCGCACCTGGAAGCCGGGCTGGCAGCTTTCGATTACAGCTGCGAGGGCGTCGGACAGAACGACTGAACGCTCGTCACCCCCGAAACACGTGTTCCCGGATAGGCTGCCACGGCCCGCCCATGTAGCGCCAGGAAGCCAATCCCTTGATGCTGAGCGGGCGCGGTTCGAACCGGGCGCGAAGTTCGGCCTGCAAGCTCTTGGCTAAACGTGGTTCGACCTTGTTCTGGATGGTGATGTGGGGCCGCCAGGGCGCCTGATCCTGAGGGATCAGCATGCCCCGAAATGCTTCCAGAAGATCGTAGCGTATGTCCTGAAGCTCTTCGCTTTCGACCCGAAAGGCGGTGCCGCGGCCAAGGTCCATGATCCCGATGATCCTGGCCTCGGGTGCTTGAACCGCCGCATAGCTCTTGAGTCGCTGCCCGAGCTCCCGCTCGACAGCGGGCGGCAGGTGATGGAACAGGGTCAGGTGAGCCGGAACGATGTTGCGTTCGGGCGGAAAGTGCCGCCGCCGCAGATCCTGGAGCCAGCCATTGTCACCGTCCCCGAACAAGGCGGTGACGATGATCGGCTCCCCAACCATGCCATCACCCCGGACTGGATCCGGGGTCAGATTTCAACCTGCGAGCCGAGCTCGACGACCCGGTTGGTCGGAAGCTTGAAGAACTCCATCGCGCTTTCCGCATTGCGCAGCATCCACGCGAACAGCTTCTCGCGCCACACCGCCATGCCCGGCCGCGACGAGGCGATCAGCGTCTGGCGGGCAAGGAAGAAGCTCGTGTCCATCATCTTGAACAACCCGCCGCAACCCTCGAGCTTCGCCAGCGCCGCCGGCACGTCCACTTCCTGCATGAAGCCGTAACGGATGATCAGCCGATAGAAGCCGTTGCCGAGATCGCTCAGCTCATATTGGCAGCCCTCCTCGACATACGGCACGTCCTGGATGCGGATGGTGAGCAGGATGATGCGTTCGTGCAGCACCTTGTTGTGCTTCAGGTTGTGCAGCAGCGCGTGGGGAATGCCGTCGGAGGACGTGGTCATGAACACGGCCGTGCCCGACACGCGCGCGGCGCTGTTCGACGCGGATTTGATGAACACGCCGATCGGCATCGACGCCTCGTTCATCCGCTCTATCATCAGCTTGCGCCCCTTCGCCCAGGTGGTGAGGAAGGTGAAGGCGACCAGACCGACCAGCAACGGGAACCAGCCGCCGTCCGGCACCTTGGTGAGGTTCGCGCCGAAATAGGCGATGTCGACAATGAAGAAGATCGCCAGCAGCAGCCATGCGCCGACCCGGTTCCATTTCCACAATGTCAGCAGCACCACCGCGATCAGCACGCTGTCGATGAACATGGCTCCGGTCACCGCGATGCCGTAAGCGGCGGCAAGGTTGCTCGATGAGCCGAAGGTGATCACGAGCAGGATCACCATCACCATCAGCGCCCAATTGATGACCGGAATGTAGATCTGCCCAGCCGCAGACGCACTGGTGTGGAGAATTCGAAGTCGAGGAATGAAACCGAGCTGGATCGCTTGCTGGGTGACGGAGAATGCGCCGGAGATGACCGCCTGGCTCGCGATGATCGTGGCCAATGTCGCGAGGATGACGAGCGGGAGGCGGAACGCTTCGGAGGCGAGAAAGAAGAACGGATTCTTGATCACCTCGGCCGCTTCTGCCGGCGGCAACGACAGGATCATTGCGCCCTGGCCCATGTAATTGAGCATCAAGGCGACGATGACGAACGCCCAGGCATATTTGATCGGCTTGCGTCCGAAGTGGCCCATGTCTGCGTAGAGCGCTTCCGCTCCGGTCACCGCCAGTACGACCGAGCCCAGCGCGAGGAAAGCGCGCCAGCCATCGGTCGCAAAGAAGGCGACGGCATTGAGCGGGTTCAGCGTCTCGATGATGATGGCGGGCTGCTTAGCGATGTGGAACAGCCCCAGGCCGGCCAGCACGGCGAAGTAGACGACCATGACCGGCCCGAACAGTGCGCCAACCTTGGCCGTACCATGAGCCTGCACTGCGAACAGGCCGATCAGGATGGCAATAGCGATTGGGATCACGTAGGGTTGAAAACCGGCCTCTACCGTGGTGAGCCCCTCCACTGCAGAGAGAACCGACACTGCCGGCGTGATCATGCAGTCGCCGAAGAACAAAGCGGTCGCGAACACGCCGAGCAGCACGATCCCGGCGGTCCAGCGCCGGCGCTTGCCGCCGATGTCCGTGGTCGTGCTGCGATTGATCAGCGCAAGCAACGCCAGACTACCGCCCTCCCCCTTGTTGTCGGCGCGGGTGATGATGGTGATGTACTTGAGCGTGACCACCAGCATCATCGACCAGAAGATCAGGCTCAGAACCCCGTAGATGTGCACCGCGTCGGGCACGAAGGCGGCGCGGCCGCCATGAGCTGCGAAGGTCTCCCTGAAGGCGTAGATCGGGCTGGTGCCGATGTCGCCATAAACGACGCCGATCGCACCCAGCATCAGCTTCGCCAGGCCGCTCTGATGGTGATGAGCAGCGCCCGCCGCGGGGCGATCCGCGGGCAGGAGGGGGGCAGCGGCGGTATCGGTCATGGTTCAGAAAAGGCGGAGTCGCCTCTGGGACCTCTCGCATGAGTCGCGCTGGAACCGCCAGGCGGGGCCGCGCTTAGCATAAAGGAAGATGGGCTCACAACGGCGACAAATCAAATGCCGGCCGCTATAGCCGCGGTTCAAATTTCACTTCCCATCCTTAGGAGAGTTTAGATGCGCGTTGGCGTGCCCAAGGAGATCAAGGTTCATGAATATCGCGTCGGTCTGACGCCGTCCTCCGTCGCGGAGCTGGTCGCTGCCGGGCACGAGGTGATCGTCGAGACCAGGGCTGGCCTCGGCATCGACTTCGAGGACCAGGATTACATCGACGCCGGAGCCAGGATCGCGGGCAGTGCGGCCGAGACTTTCTCGGCGGCCGACATGATCGTGAAGGTCAAGGAGCCACAGCAAGGCGAGATCGCGATGCTGGAGTCGCGGCACCTGCTCTTCACCTATCTCCACCTCGCCGCGGACAAGCCGCAGGCCGAGGGGCTCATGAAATCGGGGGCGACCTGCATCGCCTATGAAACGGTGACGGCGCGCGACGGGTCGCTTCCGCTCTTGAAGCCGATGTCGGAAGTGGCCGGCCGCATGTCGGTCCAGGTCGGCGCTCATTACCTGGAAAAGGAACAAGGCGGGCGTGGCGTCCTGCTCGGCGGCGTCCCGGGCGTCGCTCCTGCCAAAGTCGCGATTCTCGGCGGCGGCGTATCGGGCGTCAACGCGGCGCAGATGGCGGTCGGCATGCGCGCCGACGTCACCATCTACGACATCTCGATGACGCGCCTGGCCGAGCTAGACATGTTCTTCTCGAGCCAGATCAAGACCGCCTACGCCTCCAAGGCCGCGATTGCCCATGCGGTGCAGAAATCGGCTCTGGTGATCGGCGCGGTGCTGGTGCCGGGCGCGGCGGCGCCAAAGCTCGTCACCCGCGAAATGCTGAAGACGATGAAGCGCGGATCGGTGCTGGTCGACATCGCGATCGATCAGGGCGGATGCTTCGAAACTTCGCATCCTACCACGCACGAGGATCCGGTCTACGAGGTGGACGGCGTGATTCATTATTGCGTCGCCAACATGCCTGGCGCCGTCGCTCGCACCTCGGCGTTCGCGCTCAACAACGCCACCTTGCCGTTCGTTCTGAAGCTGGCCGCGCAAGGCGCTGAAGCTGCAATGCGATCTGACCCGCATCTCGCAAATGGTCTCAACGTATCCGGGGGCAAGATCAGGCACCAGGCAGTCGCCGACGCGCTCGATCTGCCGTTCGAAGCGGCGGCCTGAGCCGGGAACGAAGGTGGAACATGGTCGTTCTTGCGGCTGAAACAGCCAATGGAGCGATCATGTCCGACAAGCAGAACCAGGATCCCACCCAGAATGCCGCCAAGGACCCCGACGACTGGGTCACCGGTGACGAGGCGATGACCGGGCCTCAAGCTTCTTACCTCAAGACCTTGTCGCGCGAGGCTGGGGAAGAGTTCGATCCCGAGCTAAACAAGGCCGAAGCGTCCAAGAAGATAGACGAGCTCCAGCACGAGACCGGGCGCGGCATCGATCATTGATGTCGCTCTCGGTCCTCCAGGTCAGGGCTGCTGAATCCCGGGGACAGCCATTCCCGCTGCCGACGCGGCCCGCGCCTGGCCGAGCATGGCAAGCCGCTCCTCGACCATCGGCCGCCAGCTGACCGTCGCGGGGGCGGTCTGGAGCAGGCCGCGCCAGAGGCGCTCCGCCTCGTCGAACTTGCCGCCCTGCGCGAGCGCGAGCCCGAAGAAGAATTTCGGTCCCGGATGCTCCGGAGCAATCTTCGCCGCCCGCTGGAAAGCGAGTTCGGCGGAGGGCGTCATCATGCCCCCGCCGTGAATGACGAGCGCATTTCCGAGGCCGACCCAGAGATCGGGATCGTTCGGTGACTTCTTGAGCGCGCTCTGGATGATCTCCGCCCCGCCTCGCGTGTCGCCCTCGCGCTGATAGCTCTCGGCCATTGTGAGCCAGGCCGAAGCCGAGTCGAACCGGCCGAGCATGTCCTCTCGGGTGTCCGCAAAGGCGCTGTCGGGAAGCGCCTTCCGGACCGGCGGCGGCACCGGCTTGCCGGAAAGGCCGGGACTGCCCTGCCAGGCATAACCGGCCATCGCGACCAGCAACGCCGCACCCAGCACTTGCAGCGCCGCCCGATCGAAGCGGCCCAGTTTCCACAATCCGATCAACACGATCGCAGCCAGAATTAAGATCAGAAGCCAACCCATCAGCGCTTCGCCCGGCGGAAGCGCCCGCGCGCCAGGAACAGCCCGGCGAGCAGCAGCAGGATCGGCGCGCCCCAGAGCGGCCAGGTGGCCGGCTCCACTGGTGGCGCGTAGCTCACCCAATTGCCGTAGCGATCGATCAGCCATTGCCGGATCGCCTCGGGCTCCTCCCCCGCCTCGATCCGCTGCCGCACCAGGGCGCGCATGTCACCGGCCATTTCGGCGTCGCTGTCGGCGATCGACTGCCCCTGGCAGACGATGCAGCGCAGCGTCTCCATCAGGTCCAGCGCCCGTTGCTCCTGCCGAGGATCGGTCAGTTGCGTGTAGGAATAGCGCGAGGGCGGCATCAGCGAGTCCGCCAAGGCCGGGCTGGCGACCAGGAGCGCGAGAAGGATGGCGGCTCGTCTCACCGCGCCGCCTCATAGGCCTTGATGATGTTTGCCATGTGCTCGGGCCGGATGTCGCCGATATGCTGGTGGCGGATGATGCCGCGGCCATCGACGACGAAGGTCTCCGGCACGCCGGACGAGCCCAAGGCGATCTGCACCTGGGTCTGCGGGTCGCTCGCAATCCGTTCGAACGGATCGCCGTATCGTGCGAGAAACGCAGCGACATCCTCCGGCCGATCGCGAATCGCGATCGCGTCGATCGGGATGCCGCGGCGCTTCAGCGCCATCAGCTGCGGCGCTTCGGCCGCGCACGGCACGCACCAGCTGGCGAAGACGTTGACCAGCCGTGGCTCGCCCGACTTGAGCATCTCCGAACTCAACGGCGCGTGCGAGGCGACCGCCGGCTGCAGGGCGAAGTCCGGCACTGGCTCGCCGACCAGCCGCGACCGGATCGTGCGGTCCGATGGGGCGTAGAGCCCAAGCGCCACCGTCACCGTGAACAATATGAAGACGGCGAGCGGCACCCACAGCACCAGCCGCTTCACGCGTATGCCTCCTGCAGCGCCGGCCGGCGCTCGCGCCTGACCCGCCCGATGATCGACAGCGCCCCGCCGAGCGCAATCAGGATGCCTCCGAACCAGATCAGGGTCACGCCCGGCTTCCACCACAGCCGCAGCTGCCAGCGCCCCTGCCCGTCCGCCTTGCCGATCACGGTGTAGAGCTGCCCGCCGAGCCGGGTCACGATCGCCGCCTCGCTGGTCTCGGTCGGCGGCGAGGTGAACATCCGCGCCTGCGGCCGCAGCTCGAACGGCTCGCCATCGCCGCGCCGGGCGGTCAGCCGCGCCTCGATCGCCGTCCAGTTCGGTCCGGCGATCGGGTCGGCCCCGTCGAAGCGGATGCGGTAGGGCCCGACCTCCACGGTCTGGCCGATATTGGCGGCGACCAGCTTCTCCTGGCTGAACGCGCTCTCGCAGGCCATTCCGGCCAGGCTCACGGCGATGCCCAGATGGGCGATCACCATTCCATATGTGAAGAGCGGCGTCCGGCGAAGGTTGCGCTTCCACAGCGGCGCGACCGAGGCGGCGGCGACGCCCGCGGCCAGCACAAGCCCGAGGAACGGCAGGATGTGCGTGCCGGGCGCCAGCGTCACCACCGCCAGCAGCATCATGGCCGAAAGCAGGATCGGCAGGGCCAGCCGGTTCAGCAGCTGCCGGGCCTGATCGCGCCGCCACCGGATCAGCGGCCCCGCCGCCATGACGGCGATCAGCGCGAGCGCGATCGGCCCCGCGGCCGTGTTGAAATACGGCGGTCCGACCGATAGCTTCTCGCCCGTCACCGCTTCGACGCCGAGAGGGTAAAGCGTGCCCACCAGCACAATACCCAGGATCGCGGAGAGCAGCAGATTGTTGGCGACCAGCGCTCCCTCCCGGCTCACCGCCTCGAAGGTAGCGCCTTCCTTCACGGTTCCCACACGCAGCCCGAACAAGGTCAATGCACCGCCGATGTAGAAAGCCAGCAGGATCAGGATGAACGCGCCGCGCTGCGGATCGACAGCGAAGGCGTGCACGCTGGTGAGGATACCGGAGCGCACCAGGAAGGTGCCGACCATCGACATCGAGAAAGCGACCACCGCCAGCATCACCGTCCAGGCCCGCAACGAGTCGCGCGTCGCAAGCACCGTCACCGAATGCAGCAGGGCGGTGGCGGCGAGCCACGGCATGAGCGACGCATTCTCGACCGGATCCCAGAACCACCAGCCGCCCCAGCCGAGCTCGTAATAAGCCCAGTAGCTGCCCGCCGTGATGCCGAGCGTCAGCATCACCCAGGCGGCGAGCACCCACGGCCGCATCGCGCGGGCAAAGGCCGGCCCGACATCGCGCGTCACCAGCGCCCCCACCGCGAAGGAAAAGGCGATCGAAATGCCGACATAGCCGAGGTAGAGCGTCGGGGGGTGAAAGGCCAAGCCCGGATCCTGCAGCAGCGGGTTGAGCCCCTGCCCCTGCGCCGGCGCCGGGTTCAGCCGCTCGAACGGGTTCGAGGCGAACAGCAGGAACGCGTAGAAGCCGATCCCGATCGCGGCCTGCGCGGCGAGCGTCGCGATCAGCGTCCGCTCGTTGATCCGCCGCTCGAGCCAGGCGACGCCGCCGCCCGCCACGCCCAGGATCGTGACCCAGAGCAACATCGAGCCTTCATGATTGCCCCACGTTCCGGCGAACTTGTACAGCCACGGCTTGGCTGAATGGCTGTTCGCGGCAACCAGGGAGACCGACAGATCCGTGCGCAGGAACAGCTGAATCAGCGCCAGGAACGACACGCCCACCAGCAGCGCCTGCACGATTGCGATCGGCCGGACGGTCCCCATCAGCGCCTCGCCGCCCGGGCGAAGCGCCGCCGCGCCGAGGCACAGCTGGAGCAAGGACAAGGCCGCGGCGAGCCACAGGGCCGCCAATCCCGCTTCCGCGATCATGTCCCCGTGCTTTCCTTCTCGAGCGTCTCGGTCTTGTGCTTGGCGCCGTCGCGCGCCAACTCCGGCGGCATGTAATTCTCGTCATGCTTGGCGAGGATCTCGTCGGCCACGAACAGCCCGCCCGGCTCGAACCGCCCCTCGGCGACCACGCCGCTATTCTCCTTGAACAGGTCGGGGGCGATACCCGTGTAGCGGACCGGAATGGTCGCCGCGGTCTCGTCCCCGACGAGGAAACTGATCGTGACGCCATCGGCCGCCCGCTGGATCGAACCGCCCTTCACCATGCCGCCGATCCGCACCGCGCGATCCAGCGGCACGCCTTTGCGCTGTACATCGGCGGGCGCGTAGAAATAGGCCGCCTGGTCCTTCAGAGCGGACATCGACAGCAGCACCGCACCCAATACCGCGACCAGCGCGAGGGCGAGCAAGGTCAGCCTTTGGTGCTTCGCTTTCATCGGTCGCGCCTTACCGCGTCCGCCTCAGCCTCGGCCCGGCGCATTGCGAACAGGCTCCAAAGGGTCACGCCCAGCGTGCCCGCGATGGTCACCCCATAAGCGCCGATGATGAAGGGCCAGTGGTTCATGCCGCCATTCTCCGCAGACGCGCTTCCACCTTTG